>CAYVPO010000132.1:0-10254 GCA_964453825.1 uncultured Holophagales bacterium | reverse complement strand
CGTGGCGGGCGTGAACCTCCGGTGGTACCTCGCGAACGCGATCCTGAAGAGGCCGGGCGCAGGCGGCCGGCCGATCCCTCCGGAGAAGACGGTCTTCCTCTCGCTCCACGCCGACTCCCTCCACCCTTCCGTCCGCGGCGCGATGGCGTACGTTCCCGGAGAGCGCTTCCTGCGGGAGCGTTACGGGCGGGCGACCCCGTTCTACCGAACGTTCCGCGAGGTGCGGGACGACCCCGTGGTCTCGTTCACGAAGAAGGAGCGCGTCCTCGCGGAGGGGGCCTCGACGTCCCTCGCCGAAAAGCTGATCGGCGCGTTCCGGCGCCGGGAGCTTCCCGTCCACCAGTTCCGGCCCGTCCGGACGCACGTCATTCGCAAGGGGCAGGAGTGGGTCCCGGCGGTCCTCCGGTACAACAAGATCCCGAACCGCGTCCTGTTCGAGCTCTCGAACCTCTCGAACGAGGAGGACCGGAAGCTGACGCTGACCCGGGCGTACCGGCAGGAGTGCGCCGAGGCGCTCGCGGACGGCCTCGTCGCGTTCTTCGGCGGAGCGGCGGAGGAGCGGGCGGCCGCGCCGGCTGCGGCGCCGGCCGGCCGCGAGGCGCCGCGGCCCGCAGCAGCGGCGCTCCCCGCCGAGCTTTCCGGGCCGTGGCCCGACACGATCGGGCCGTGGCCGGACAAGGCGCCCCAGGGACGGACCGCGACCGTTCCGGCGCCGACGCCGACCCCGAAGCCGGTCCGGGCGCCGAAGAAGCCCGTTCGACGACCCCGGCGCTGAGGGCTCAGGCCTTCGCCGGAAGCTCCTGCGGCCTGCCGAGGCGGGCGAGGGCGAGTCCGCCGAGGACGACCGCCGCCGAGACGACTTTCCCGCCCGAGAAGCGCTCCCCCGTCCAGAGCGCGGACGCAACCCCCGCGACGAGCGGGACGAGCACGCCGACGCGGGTCGTCGCGGCGACGCCGAGGACGGCCAGGCCGTGGGCCCAGAGACGGAACGAGACGTAGAGCGGGAAGACCGCGGAGAGGACGAGGATCGTCCAGGAAGAGGCGGAGACGGCGGAGTAGTCCTGGCGGGCCATCGCCGGAAGGCAGTAGGCGAGAAGGACGGGGACGCCGAAGGTGAACGTCGTGGCGAGCGCCGTCGCGTGGGGAATGCGCGTCGAGTATCGCGACGAGACGACGCTGTAGACCGACCAGCAGGTGGCCGAGACGAGGCAGAGGAGGTTCCCCGAGAGGCCCCCCAGGTCCGCGGAGCCGTGCGCCGAAGAGAGGAACGCGAGGACGCCTCCCCAGGCCACTACGGTGCCGGCCACGGCCGGACGCGGGATCCGCTCCTGCCCCAGGAGCGCGACCAGGAGGAGGGAGAGGAGCGGGGAGACGGAGTTGAGGAGGGCGGCCGCGAAGCCGCTCGTCCTCGCGACCCCGATCGCGAAGAAGAGCTGGTAGACGCCGACGCCGGTCATCGCGAGGAGGAAGCCGGGAAGCCGGAGTCCCCGCGGGGGAAGGATCGGGGCGTGGTTCCGACGGGCCCAGATCAGGATGAGGGCGGCGGCCAGCAGGAAGCGCCAGCCCGTGTAGGCGAGAGGCGAGAGCTCCCGGTAGGCGATCTTCGTGGCGGGGTAGTTGGCTCCCCAGACGAGGACGCACAGGAAGACGCCGAGGAGAGCCCGGGAACGGGCGGCGGGGGAGGGGTTCACGTGCTCCTGCTCTGCTATATTTCTCGCGCTTTCGTGGCGGAGGGCGGCGCGGACGGCGCCGCCCTCTGCCCGTCCGCGGAGGGACTGCACGACGATGCTTGAGGTTGACGCGCTCCGCAAGTCGTTCTACGGGACGCTCGCCGTGGACGACGTCTCGTTTCGGGTCGAGAGCGGCGAGATCCTGGGCTTCCTCGGCCCGAACGGCGCCGGCAAGACGACGACGATGCGGATGATCACCGGGTTCCTCGAGCCGAATGCGGGCCGGGTGACGGTCGACGGGATCGACGCGGCGAAGAAGCCGCGGGAGGCGCGGGCCCGGATCGGCTACCTCCCGGAGACGCTCGCCCTCTACCCCGAGATGCGGGTGCGGGAGTACGTGAAGTTCCGCGCCGAGCTCTGCGGCGTCCCGCGCCGCGACACGAAGGCCCGCGTCGACGACGCCCTCGCGACCTGCTTCGTCGACGACGTCGCGTCGAAGCCGATCGGGAACCTCTCGAAGGGGTATCGCCAGCGCGTCGGCCTCGCCGCCGCGCTCGTGCACGGCCCGCAGGTCCTCGTCCTCGACGAGCCGACCGTGGGCCTCGACCCGCGCCAGATCGTGAAGGTCCGCGACCTGATCCGGGACCTGAAGAAGGACCACACGATCCTCCTGTCGACGCACATCCTTCCGGAGGTGGAGCTCGTCTGCGACCGCGTCGTCATCATCGACCGCGGGAAGATCGTCGCGACGGGGACGCCCGAGACGCTCCGCCAGCAGCTGACGCAGGCGCCCGGCCTCGCCGTCGCGATCCAGGGGGAGGTCCCCGACGCCGACGGGATCCTCCGGAAGCTCCCGGGGGTCGTCCGCGCGGCGCGGATCGGCGCGGGCGGGGAGACGCGGGTCCTGCTCGAGGCAGAGCGCGGAGCCGACCTGCGGGAGGCCGTCTTCCGCGAGTGCGTCGCCCGCGGCTGGACGCTCCTCGAGCTCGCGCCCCGGCAGGCGACCCTCGAGGACGTCTTCGTCCGGCTCCTCGCGACCCGAGACGCGGAGGAGGGGCCGGGGGGCGAGAGGCTGCCGGCGGCCGTCGAGGAGACCGGGACCGGGGAGGTGAAGCCGTGAAGGCGCTCCTCGCGATCCTGAAGCGCGAGTTCCTCGCCTACTTCTTCTCGCCCCTCGCCTACGTCGTCCTGACGGCGTTCCTCTTCATCAACGGCTACGTCTTCTACGCGATCCTCCTGTCGCTCAACAGCCCGGAGACTCCACGCCAGGAGCTGATGGCCCTCTTCTTCAAGAACGTCTTCTACTGGATCTTCATGATGCTCGTCTCCTCGATCGTGGCGATGCGCCTCGTCTCCGAGGAGCGGAAGTCGGGCTCGATCGAGGCGCTCCTGACCGCCCCCGTCGGCGAGGGCACCGTGATCGCCGGAAAGTTCCTCGGGGGCCTGACGTTCTTCCTCTTCCTCTGGCTCCCGACGGTGATCTACCCCGTCGCGCTCTCGCGGTACGGCCGGATCGACTTCGGGCCGATCGCCTCGAGCTACCTCGGCATCGCGCTCTTCGGCGCGCTCTTCATCGCGGCCGGGACGTTCGCCTCGGCGCTGACGAAGAACCAGATCATCGCGGCGATCGTCAGCTTCGTGATGATCCTCGCGCTCTTCCTCGCCGGGGTCTTCCGCGAGCTCGTCACCGACCCGAAGCTCCGGGAGGGGCTCGGCTACCTGAACCTGATCGAGCACATGGACGACTTCGCGCGCGGCCTCGTCGACACGCGGCGCGTCGTCTACGTCGTCTCGGCGGTCGTCTTCTTCCTCTTCCTCGCCACGAAGGCCCTTCAGGGGAACAAGGGGAAGTGAGATGAGCGAGAGCCGCACCACCCACCGCGTCAACCTCGCCCTCGCTCTCCTCGTCGGCGCCGGGATACTGGTCCTCGTGAACTGGATCGGCGCGCGACACTACAAGCGCTTCGACTGGACGAGCGCCGGCCTCTACACCCTCTCCCCGAAGTCGACGGAGGTGATGAAGGCGCTGACGAAGCCGGTCTCCGCGACCGTCTTCCTGACCGAGGGCTCCCCGCTCTACGCCGAGACCCAGGAGCTCCTGAAGCGCTACCAGGCGGCCTCGCCGCTTCTCACGGTCGAGACGCTGAACCCGGAGCGGAACCCGGCGCGGGCGCAGGCCTTCCTGAAGGAGATGGGCGACATCCGTCTCTCCGTCGTCTTCCGCTCGGGGGAGAAGCGGAAGGTCGTCGCGGTCGACTCCCTCGCGGACTGGGACTTCTCCCGCGCCGAGATGGGAGGCGAGCCCGCGCTCAAGGGGTTCAAGGGGGAGCAGGAGTTCACCGCCGCGATCCTCTCCGTGACGCAGGAGAGGAGCCCGAAGGTCGTCTTCACGACGGGCCACGGCGAGCGGCCGCTGTCGGGGCGCCTCTCCGAGGGGTACGAGCGCGTCGCCGACCTCCTGAAGCAGGACAACTGCACCGTCGAGGAGTGGGACAGCCTCGCCGACCAGAAGGTCCCCGACGGGACCGACCTCGTCGTCGCCGCCGGTCCCCGCGCCGCCTTCACGTTCCCCGAGACCGACGCTCTCAAGGCGTACCTCGCTTCGGGGGGCCGCGCGCTCCTCCTCCTCGACCCGGAGTTCGCCCCGGGCGCCGCGAACCGTCTCGTCGACCTCGGTCTCGGGCCGGTCCTCGAGGCGTACGGCATCCGCCTCGGAGACGACATCGTCGTCGACCCGAGGAACGCCCTGCCGCTGATGGGGCCGGAGACGGTCGTCTCGCGCAGCTTCCGGACGCACCCGGTGACGAAGCTCCTCCAGGGCCTTCCGGTCGTCTTTCCCGTCGTCCGGTCGGTGGGGGCCGTCGAGCCCGCGCCGAAGGACGTCACGGTGACGGTCCTCGCCGAGACCTCGGCCGAGGGGTGGGGAGAGACGAACCTCGCCGATCTGGAGACGCGGGTCGCGAAAGACGAGAAGGACGTCGCCGGGCCGGTCCCCCTCGCCGCCGCGGCGGAATCGGGGACGGAGAAGAAGGCGCGGCTCGTCGTCGTCGGAGACGCCGACTTCGCCTCCTCGGCCGGAATCGCGAACGCCGCGAACCTCTACCTCGTCACGTCGGCGGTGAACTGGCTGCTCGAGCGCGAGTCGCTCATCTCGATCCCGCCGAAGTCGACCGACCAGGTCTCGGTCTCCCTCTCGCGCGGAGACGTGGGCCGGATCACGCTCCTCGTCCTGCTGGTCCTCCCGCTCGCCGCGATCGCGTTCGGGCTCGCGGTGTGGCTCCGGAGAAGGCGCTGACGGAGCCGTCATGTCGACCCGGAAGCTCCTGATCCTCACCGGCGTCTTCTTCGCGCTCCTGGCGTTCGTCGTCTTCTGGGAGCGGCACCAGCCGACCTCCGACGAGGCGGCGAAGGCCCGAAAGAGGCTCGTGGAGCTCGACCCGAAGGAGGTCTCGCGGCTCGTCCTCGAGCGGACGGACCAGGCGAAGGTGGAGCTCGTCCGCAAGGACGGCCGGTGGAGCCTCGAAGGGCCGAAAGGGGGCGCTGCGGACGCGGTCACCGCCGACGGCCTCGCCGCCGATCTCGCCCGGCTCGACCTCCTGGGCGAGACGAGGACGAAGTTCGACCCGGAGGCGCACGGCCTCGCCGAACCGCGGGTCCGGGTGACGGTCACGACGTCGGACGGAAAGACGCGGACGATCCTTTTCGGCGACCCCGTTCCCGGCGCGGACGCCACGGCGGCCGCCGCCGACGGACGCCTCGGCTCGGTGAAGTTCGCCCCGATCGCCCAGCTGACGAAGCCGTACGACGAGTACCGATCGAAGAGCCTGCTCGACGTACCGACCTCCGACATCGAGCGGGTCACCGTCGTCCGGGGGCCGAACCGGGTCGTCGCCGCCCGCGACGGCACCGGGTGGAGACTGGAGCAGCCGGTCGCGGACCTCGCGTCGGGCCCGTTCGTCGACCAGCTCCTCGCCGACCTCGCCGGCGTCCGGGCGACGGAGTTCCCGACGGTCGCCGCGGCCGACATGCCGCGGATCGGCCTGTCGCCTCCGGCGGCCGAGGTCCTCCTCGGGAAGGGGAAGGAGGTCCTCTCCCGGCTCGCCTTCGGCGCCGCGAAAGCCGATGCCGCGGGGAAGCTCTACGCCGCCCGGGACGGGGTCGTGATGGTGGTCGACGACCGGGCGCAGGAGACCCTCGGGAAGGAGCTCTCCGCGTTTCGCGAGGGGCGCCTCCTCCCGCTCGACACGTGGCTCGTCACGCGCGTCGTCTTCGAGAGCGAGGCGCTGCGGGCCGGGGCCGAGAAACTGGACGGGAAGTGGCGAATCGCGGGCCGGGAGGCCGACGGCCGGATTCCCGAAGACCTCCTCGAGCGCCTCGGCCGGGCCGAGGTGCGCCGCTTCGTGGCGGCGAAAGACCTCGCGTCGATCGGCCTCGCGCCCGTGCGCCGGCGGGTCCCCGTCCCGGCGGGCTCCGTGGAGGTGCTCCTCGAGAAGGCGAAGGCGCCCGTCCGGATCGTCTTCTTCGCGCCGCAGCCGCTCGCGGCGGAGAAGCTCGTGGCCGCCCGCGTCGACGGGCGGGGCGACGTTCTCGCCGTCGACGCGTCCGTCTGGGACGACGTCCGCTCCTTCGCGGCCCGTCTGAGGGCGGCGGGCGCCGCCGGGCCGACACCGGCCGGGGAGCCGGAAGCGTCCCGGCCGACCCCGGCGACCGCTCCCCGTCCGTAGCGCACCTGCGGCCGCGTCGTCTCCGGAGGGGCGGTCCCGGCGACGCGCCCGGACTACTTCTCGGGAGGGTCTGCGTCGCTGCGGCCGGGGCGGGTCGCGACGGAGCGGTCCCGCTCGGCGGCCTCACGCTCGAGGCGGGCGACGCGCGCCTTGCGCTCCTGCTCCTTGCGGTCCTCGACCTTCTCGACCTTCTTCTTCGAGGAGCCGAGGAACGCCCCGGCCGCGAGGACGAGCTTGAGATGGAGCTGCCCGGTGAACTTCGCCCCTTCGCCTTTCGCCCCGACGAAGCTGGAGCCTCCGAGCTTGGCCTCGGAAAAGTCGGCGTGCGCGACGTTCGCCCCCTTGAAGAGCGCGCCCTCGAGGACCGCGCCGACGAGCGTCGAGAAGCGGAAGTCCGTGCCGGAGAAGTCGGCGTCCTGCGCCTCCGCCCCGAGCAGGTTCGTCCCCGAGAAGTCGGCCCCGGGCGCGAGGACGCCCGCCATCCGGGCCCGCTTCAGGTTCGCGCGGCGAAGCGTCGCCCCTTCGAGGTGCGCGCGCTGGAAGATCCCTCCCTCGAGGTTCGCCTCGGTCAGGTCGGCCCTCGAGAGGTCCGCCTCCGTGTAGTTCCCCCCGCGCAGGTTCGCGCCGACGCCGTTCGCCTCCGTGAGCCTGGCGCCGGTGAAGTTCGGGAACTTCAGCTTCGGCGTCCGGAGGTCGAGCTTCTCGAGGTTCGCCTGGGTCAGGTCGGTCTCCTCGACGAGCGCCCCGAGGAGGATCGAGCGGCGCAGGTCGGCGTCCCGGAAGCAGGCCTTCCGGAGGTTGGCGTCGGAGAAGTCGGCCGCCTGCGCGATCACGCGCTCGAAGTCGGAGGAGGTCAGGTCGGCGCCGGTGAAGTCGACTCCCGTCAGGTTCGCCCCGCGGAACGTGATCCGCTGCCCCTTCACGCCCCGGAAGCTCGTCCCGGCGAGCTTCGCGTCGCGGAAGAACGAGAGCGTCAGGGTCGACTTGTCGAACTTCCCGCGCTGGTACGTGATGCCGTCGAAGATCGCCTGCGAGAGGTCGCACTCCTCGAAGACGCAGCCGTCGATCACGACGCCGCGGAAGTTCGCCGCGACGAGCCGGCTGTAGGAGAAGACGCTCCCGGAGAAGGTCGTCCCCTCCATCTTCGCCGTCGACAGATCGCACGCCGTCAGGTTCGCTTCGCGCACGGAGGCGTTCTTCAGGTTCACGCCCCGGAGCGAAGCGCCGACGAGGGCGACCTTGTCGAGCGTCTGGTACTCGAGGTCGGTGTTCGAGAGGTCGGCGCGCTGGAGGCTCGTGCCGCGCAGGGAGGTCCCCAGAAGGTGCGCTCCCGAGAGGCTCGCGCCGTCGAGCTTCGAGCCGTCGAGCTTCGAACGCGAGAGGTCGGCGCCCGAGAGGTTCTTCCCCGAGAGGTCGAGGCCGAGGAGGCCGACGTCGGTCAGGTCGGGCGTGATCCCTGGGTGGTCGGTCCTCCACTGGTTCCAATCGGCGCTCTTCAGCGCCTCCAGATGTTCTGAGCTGGCCATCGCGCGGAAGTCTAACGTCTAGAATCCCGGGAATGAGCGCCCCACTTCCCGTCCGCGGTGCCGAGAGGATCCGCCGCGCCCTCCTCGGCTCCTATCCTCTCGTCTACGTCCAGTCCTGGGAAGAGGGGAGGGTCGAGCGGGCCGTCGCAATGCTTGCTCAGAAGTTCTACGAACGTCCAGTGCCGTTCGCCGTCTGGACGTGTGTGGAGGGTTGGACGGGCCTGCCCGAAGCCCCGGACGACACGCGCGACCCCGTCGTCGCCCTCGAGGCGGTCCTCCGGGCGAACGGGCCGGGCTTCTTCCTGATGAAGGACCTCCCGGCGCTCTTCGACGGGCGCGCCGACGTGGTCCGGAAGCTGCGCGACGTCTATCGCCAGACGAAGGGGAAGGGCAAGTTCGTGGTGCTCGTGTCGCCGCGGCTCGTCCTGCCCGAGGACCTCAAGAAGGAGGTCTTCCTCGTCGACTACGACCTCCCCGACGAAGCGGAGGTCCGCAACGCCATCACCGTCCTCGGCAAGCGCCATCTCGGAGAGGCGGGGCTTTCGCCCGCGGACGCGGATCGGGTCGTCACCGTCCTGCGCGGGCTGACGCTCGAAGAGCTCGAGCACGTCTTCTCGAAAGTCTTCGCCCGGACGCCCCGCTTCGACGAGGGGACGTTCGACGAGCTCCTCGCCGAGAAGGAGCAGTCCTCCCGGAAGGAAGGGGTCCTCGAGTACGTCCCTCCGCGGTTCACCCTCGACGACATCGGCGGCCTGGAGAACCTGAAGGAGTGGCTGCGGAAGAGGCAGAGTCTCTTCACCCGCGAGGCCGTCGAGGCCGGGCTCCCCGTCCCGAAGGGGCTCCTGATGATGGGGATGTCGGGCTGCGGGAAGTCGCTCTCGGTGAAGACGATCCCGGCCCTCTGGAACCTTCCGCTCTTCCGCCTCGACATGAACCTCGTCTTCGGCACCGCGAACCCCGAGGCGACGTTCCACCGCGCCCTGAAGACGGTGGAAGGGCTCGCTCCGTCCATCCTCTGGATCGACGAGATCGAGATGGCGATCACGGGCGGGCGCGAGGCCGGCGGAGGCGACCCGGCGCTCGGCAGGATCTTCTCGACCTTCCTCACCTGGATGCAGGAGAAAGAAGCGCTCGTCTTCGTCGCGGCGACCGCGAACCGGATCCACCTCCTGCCGGCCGAGTTCATCCGGAAGGGACGCTTCGACCAGGTCTTCTTCCTGGACCTCCCGAACGAGACGGAGCGGAAGGCGATCTTCACGGTCCACCTCCGGAAGGCGAAGGCCGACCTCTCGAAGTTCGACGTCGTCTTCCTCTCGAAGGCGACGAAGGGGTTCAACGGCGCCGAGATCGAGGCGGTGGTTCAGGCCTCCGCGATCGACGCGTTCAACGAGAAGCGGCCCCTCGACGAGGACGCCGTCTCGCGCGTCATCACGAACACCGTCCCGCTCTCGCGGACGATGGACGAGCAGATCAAGGCGATCAAGAGCTGGGCGCACAACCGAGCGCTGACGGCCTCGCGCGAGAGCGCCACCTGACCGGGCCGCGCCGGCGAGCGTGGCCCGCGGAGCCGGTCAGTTCCAGCGCGGGTCGTCGCCCTCGCGGCGGTACGGGGCGAGGAGGTCGATCCTCGACTGGAGGCTTCGGACGTGGTCGAGGACCCAGTCGTAGCGTTCCTCGAGGGTCTCCATCGCGAGCAGGGCGTAGCGCTCCTCCGACCCGAGGCCGAGGCGGCTCGCCGCTTCGTTGACGAGCCCCTCGTCCGAGAGCGACGGGGGAAGGTGGCGCGCCTCGCCCCGGCCTACGGAGACGGCCAGCCGCTCGACGTCGCGCGCGAGGAGGCGCCGAAGCTCGCGCCGGCCGGGGCCGCCGGCGCGCCCCTGCGCGAGCGGCGTCACCGGCGCCTCCTCCACGTCGGCCTGTCGGTAGGGGCGGCCGTCCCGCTCGGAGACGATCCGGTACCGGAACGCTCCGAGGAGGACGATGTTCGACCTTCCGTCGGGGAGCGGCTCGTGCTCGACGATCTCGCCGGCGCAGCCGTAAGGGAGGAGAGCCGGGCGTCCGTCGGGGAGGGGCGGAGAGTCCGGAGCGAGCGTGTGGAGGCCGATGAGGCGCTCGCCGTCGAGGGCGTCGGCGAGCATCGCGCGGTACCGCGGCTCGTAGACGTGGAACGGCAGCCGGGTCTGCGGGAGGAGGACCGCGTCGAGCGGGAAGAGCGGGAGGAGCCGGCTCATCGGGCGGCCCCTCGCTCCGCCCGAGCGGCGAGCTCGAGCGTCCGGTCGACGACCGCGTCGATCTCCTCCGGCGTGAGCGTCCCGGTGAAGGGGGGCATCGGGC
>CAYVPO010000131.1:0-10262 GCA_964453825.1 uncultured Holophagales bacterium | reverse complement strand
TGAGGACGCTTCGACCGCCCGCGAGGCCCCGGAGGAGATGCCGGTTCTCCCGCTGGTCGAGGAAGAAGCCGGTCTTCTGCCCGCCCGAGAGGTCGGCGCGGAAGGTGAGTCCGTGCTCGAGGAACGGCACGCTCCCGGGCGGCCTCTCTCCGGCGAGGAGCTCGTCCTCGAGCGGGAGCCCCTCGCCGTGACGGCTCGCGAGGTCGTTCCGCTGGAGGATCGACGCCTTCGGAAAAAGCTCGCGGAGCGGAGGGAGCCAGAGGGGCCGTGCCGAATCCGTTCCTTCCGTCGTCGCCTGGACGACGAGGACGTCGGCATATCGGTCGACGACGAGGCCCGGGAGGCCGTCCCCCTCGGCGTGGACGACGCGGCAGCCGTCGGTCCCGGCCGGCACGAAGCGCTCCCGAAGGCGGGCGGCGTCGACCACGAGTCCGCGCACGTACTCCGAGTCGAGCGGCCCGTCTCCGAACCTCCAGAGCCGGGCGGCGATCGAGGAGCGGGGGGACGCGAACCCGCGGCCGAGCAGCTGCCGGGACGCCGAGCGAACCTCGACCTCGCCCCCGGGCGGGGTTCCCGCGATCGCCCGCGAGAAGACCCACGGGTGCCGGCGGCGGGCGGCGTCGTCGCGGCCCGCGCGGAGGAGAAGGGTCGTCGTCAAACGGAACCGGAGTTTAGGCGGGAGCGCCGGGCCGGTGTACGCTTTCCCTCCGGATGGAGCTTCTTCTCGCCCTCCTCCTCGCCGTCGCGGTCGTCGCGCTCGCGTCCGCCTGGAGCGCCCTGAAGACCGAACGGGGACGATGCCGGCGCCTCGAAGACCGGCTCGCCGCCGTTCGCCCCGAGGCCTCCGCCCCTCCGTCGACGTCGCTGCCGGAGCCCCCGCCCGCCTCCGCGCTTCCTCCTCCTCCAGCCGTTTCCGCCCCCCGGCCCACCCTTCCGGAGCCGGTCCCCTACGGCCGGAGCTCTTCGTTCGAGAACCTCGCCGCCACGCTGCTCGGCCCCGCCGAGCGGCTCGCCGACTCGATGCGCGCCGGAGAGCCGGTCCTCGCCGACGCCGCCGCGCGGCTCCGAGCGCCGCTCCCGCCCTCTCCGCCGGTTCTCGGAGGGGACGACCCCGCTCCGCCGAGCTTCGACGCCGACGGCCTCGAGAGGGCGCTCGCCACGGCCGAGCGGATCTCGGACGAGAGGTCCCGCCTCGCAGACGACGTCCGCAGCCTCCGCGCGGCCCTCGACCGCGTCGCCGAGCTCGACACCGGCCTCGCCCGCGGCCTCTCGGAGCTTTCCCGCACCGCGGAGGCCTTGCTGCCTCTCGCCTCGTCGGTTTCCGGCCTCGCCGACCGCGCGAACCTTCTCGGCCTGAACGTCTCCCTCCTGTCGGCCCGTGCCGGCGAGGCGGGCGCGCCGTTCGAAGAGGCGGCCGCGGAGCTCCGGAGCCTCTTCGAGGAGGCTCGGCGCCTCTCGCGCGAGCTGGTCGAGGCCGCGCGCCGGAACGACGGCGGCGCCCGGCGCGTCGCCGCGCTCGTGGAGGAGTCCGTTGGCGCCGCCACGGCGGGCCAGGAGCGAGGCTCCCGGGCCTCGGAGCGTCTCGGCGGCCTCGACGGCCTCTGCTCCCAGCTCGGCCGCTCCCTCGAGGACGGGGTCCGTTCGACCCGGGGCGCCGCCGAATCGTCGCGGCTCGTCGGGGAGAGGCTCGAGGCCGTCCGGTCCGCGCTCGAGGCCCGCGCCGCGGAGGCGACCCGGCTCCGCGCGGAGGCGGACGCCTCCCGGGAGGCCCTTCGAGTCGCCGCCGAACGGGTCGAGGCGCTTCGCCTCGACGGCGGAGCCCTGCGAGCCGCGGTTCAGCGCGTGACTTCCGGCGCTTGACAGGCCCCTCGCCTGTTCCCAGACTGCCGAGGCCCATGCCGACCGACACGCTCACTCCCGAATCCGTCCTCGCCGAGTGGCGCTCCGGAGACCTCGAGGACCTCGTCGAGCTCGGCGTCGCCGCGGCCCGAGCCGGCGAGTACGAGAGAGGACTCATCTTCCTGGCCGAGGCCTACCGCCACCTGAGCCGCGAGAAGCACCGCCTGTCGGGGCCGCTCCTCTCCAGCTACGGGCTCTGCCTCGCGCTCCACAAGGGACGCATCAAGGAAGCCGCCGAGTTCTGCTGGCTCGGGGTCGAGAAGGACCACTTCAACCCGGACGCCTACTACAACATGGCGCGCGTCTGGATGGCGGGCCGGAGCCGGCGCAAGGCGGTCGAGGCGCTCGAGAAGGGCCTCGCCCTCGACTCGCGGCACCCCGGCCTTCTCCGGCTCCGCGCGGAGTTCGGAACTCGCAGGACCCCGGTGATCCCCTTCCTGCACCGGGACAACCCGCTCAACGTCTCCCTCGGCAAGGTTCGCAAGAAGATGGCCGCCCCGAAGGCCGGTTCGACGTCCCGGACGCCCCGGTCCGGACGCTGACGGCCGCCCCACGGCCTTCGGGTCACCGTGGCCAGAGCCAGCCGAAGACCCCGGCGGTGCAGAGGGCGTAGACGAGCCCGTCGATCGTCGACTTCAACGTCGAGACGGCCGAACGCTTGAACCAGATCGTGTTCTGCCAGAGCGCGAGGGAGTAGCCGACGAACGCCGTGACGCCCGCGAACCGGAAGACCGCGAGGTAGTGCGCCCCGACGGGGAGCGCCCTCCCGGCGACGTAAGCCGCGAAGAGACCGACGACCGCACAGTAGACGAACCAGAGAGCGAGGCTCGGCCCCATCGCGGGCGGACCGCTCGGCATCACGGTGAGCACGCCGACCGGCCCTTTCTCCATCTTCGCGAGGAACTTCGGGTCCTTCATCTCGGCCATGCTCGAGCAGCTCGGGAACATGTAGTCGCCGGGCGCCAGGCCGACCCGCCCCAGCGCCTCGAGCGCCTCGTCCTCCTTCGGCAGCTTCCGGAAGTCGTTCTTGTGGACCGGGAGGAGCATGTGGAGGACGGAGCTGACGAAGAAGACGAGGACCGCAGAGACGAGGATCGGCATCCACAGCGAGGTCAGAGGGACCATCGGGGCCTCCTGCAGCGAAGTTCCGGGGTGACGGTGAGCATCTCCGATCCGCCCCACGCACGTCCACTCTCCGTCCCCGCGAGCCCGCCCGGTCCCCCTCTCGCGACCTCGCGAAAACAATACACGATTTCACGCCTGGCACCGGTTGCCGGCGGGGGCCGTTCGCGCCAGACTGGACCGATCGGAGGTCCTCGATGAAGCGGAACGTCCTCGCCCTCGCCGCCCTGATCGGCCTCTGCGCGCTCCCGCTCGCCGCCGAGGAGCGGCGGGACGGCGTCGTCTTCGCCGAGAAGAAGGACGCGAAGCTCGACGCGATCCGCGCGGAGGTCCGGAAGAAGGACGACGCCGTCCCGAAGAAGCGGATGTGGGTCGACTTCTCCGCCGTCGACGCTCCGAAGGGTGCGTCGGAGTTCACGAGCGTCTGGCACCAGCCTCCGGTCTGCCAGGGGCTCTCGGGGATGTGCTGGTGCTTCTCGACGACCTCGTTCCTCGAGTCGGAGGTTCACCGGCTCACGAAGCGCGAGCTCCGGCTCTCGGTCCTCCACACCGTCTACTGGGAGCACGTCGAGAAGGCGAAGGGCTGGGTCCGCTCTCGCGGGACGTCGGTCTACGGCGAGGGCTCGCAGCCGGCGGCCGTCCTCCGCGCCCTGCGCGAGCACGGCGCCCTCCCCGCCGAGGCCTACACGGGCCTCGTCGGCGGACGGAAGGAGCACGACCACGAGGCGACGCTCTACGCCGAGATCCGGGCGTATCTCGAGGGCGTGAAAGCCGCGGGGGCGTGGAACGAGGCCGCCGTCGTCTCGACCGTCCGCGCGATCCTCGACCACCACCTCGGCGCCCCGCCCGAGACCGTCGTCGTCGAGGGCGTGGCGATGACGCCGAAGGAGTACCTCGCGAAGGTCGTCCGGCTCGATCCCGACGACTACGTCGCGTTCCTCTCCACGATGGAGCAGCCGTACTGGGAGAAGGCCGAGTACGCCGTCCCCGACAACTGGTGGCACGGGAAGGAGTACGTCAACGTCCCGCTCGACGCGTTCCTCTCGGCGATCCAGGGAGCCGTGCGCGGAGGCTACTCCGTCGTCGTCGCCGGCGACATGTCCGAGCCCGGCTACTCCATCGGCCCCCCCGGGATCGCCGTCGTCCCGACGTGGGACGTCCCCTCCGAGCACATCGACGAGGCGGCCCGCGCGTTCCGCTTCGCGAACGGGAGCACGACGGACGACCACGGACTCCACGTCGTCGGCGTCACGAACCGGAGGGGAAAGGACTGGTTCCTCGTGAAGGACTCCTGGTCGAGCTCCTGGAACAACGACCACCCCGGCTACTACTTCTTCCACGAGGACTACGTGAAGCTGAAGATGCTCGCGTTCCTCGTCCACAGGGACGCCGTGAAGGAGTTCCTCGCGCGCGTGAAGAAGGGGTGACCGCCACGATCCCGCGCCGGAGAGGGTGACCCGCGACTATTCTCGACGCCCGATGCGCGCCGTCCGGCTCCCCGCGGCTCTCCTCGCCCTCCTCGCCCTCGCGGCACTCTCCGCCTGGAGGTCCGCACCGTCCGCTCCGCGCGGCGCGAACGCGCCCGAGACGGAATTCTCGGCAGCGCGGGCGGTGGAGGTCCTCGGGCGGCTTCTCGCTGACGAGGCGCCGCGGACGCCCGGAAGCGCCGCGCACGCCGCCTTTCGCGAGCGCCTCCTCGCCGAGGTCCGGCGGCTCGGCCTGAAGCCGGAGACGGACGAGGGCTTCGCCTGCGCCCCTCACGGCTCCTGCGCCCGGCTCGTCAACGTCCTCGCGGAGCTGCCCGGCACCGGGCCGGGGCCGGCCGTTCTCCTCACCGCGCACACCGACTCCGTCGGCGCCGGCACCGGCGCGAGCGACGACGCGTCGGGAGTCGCCGTCCTCCTCGAGGCGGCCCGCGCGCTCCTCGCGGCGCCCCGGCGGAACCCGGTCCTCTTCGACGACGGCGAGGAGGACGGCCTCCTCGGCGCGGAGCTCTTCGTTCGCTCCTCCGGGGCGCGCACGATCGGCGCCGTCGTCAACCTCGAGGCGCGCGGGACGAGCGGCCCGAGCCTCCTCTTCGAGACGAGCGCCGAGAACGCGTGGCTCGTCCGCCGCGCCGTCTCCCGCCTCCCGCGCCCCGTCACGAGCTCGCTCTTCGCGTTCGTCTACGACCGGCTCCCGAACGACACCGACCTGACGGTCTACAAGCGGGAGGGGCTCCCCGGCCTCAATCTCGCGTTCCTGGGGTCCGCCGCGCGCTACCACACCCGCGAGGACTCCCTCGTGAACCTCTCGCGTGCCTCCCTCCAGCACCAGGGAGAGAACGCGCTCGCCCTCGCCCGCGCGCTGGCGGAGACCGACCTGCGTGAGCCGCCCTCCGGTCGCGCCGTCTTCTTCTCCGTGGCGGGCGCGTTCGTCGTCGCGTGGCCCCAGAGGGCGGCTCCGGCCTTCGCGCTTCTCGCGCTCCTCCTCGTCCGCCTCGCCTGCCTTCGGCGCGGCGGACGACTCCTCCCGCGCGTGGGCGCCGTCGTCCCGTTCCTCGCGCCGTTCGCCTCAGCCCTTGCCGGCATCCTCGCCTGGCAGCTCCTCCGGGCGCTCGGCGCCTTCCCCGTCACGTTCGTCCCGAGAGCGTGGGGTTCCGTCGCAGCGGCCGTCGCGGCCGCTCTCCTCGCGGCGCTTCCCGTCCTCGTGGCCGAGGCGCGCGCCGCGGGCACCGCCGTCGCGTCGTGGGAGAGGGCCTGGACCTCGACCGCGCTCCTGGGGCTCGTCCTCGCGTTCGCGTGGCCCGAGACTTCCTACCTCCTCGTCGCTCCCGCGCTCGTCGCCGGCGCCGCACGGCTCGCGCTCCCGGAATCGGTCTCTCCCTGGCTGCCGTTCGCGGCCTCCGGCCTCGTCCTTCTCCCGCTCGCGCTCTTCCTCCCGGACGCGCTCGGCGCCGTCGCCCTGCCGATCGTCGCCGCGGCGTTCGGAATCGTCTTCGCGACCCTTCCCCTCGACGGGACGCGCGGCGCCTGGCGCCGGCCCTCTGGCGCCCTCGCCGCCCTCTTCCTCGTCGCCTCCGGCGCGGCGCTCGTCCTGTCGGGGCCGACGTCCGATGAGCCCGAGCACGGCACGATGCTCGCCGTCGAGGAGGAAGGGGCCGCCGGGGCTCGCCTCGCCTACAGCCCCGCCTCCGGTCGGCTCCACCCCGCCGTCGCGGCCGCGGCCCGCTTCGAGCGGGCACCCGGGCTCTTCCCCTGGGCGAAGAAGGCCGCGCCGTTCGCAGCGCCGCTTCCTTCCACGTCGCACTCGTTCCCCGAGCTCGAGGTCCTCGATTCCACGCCAATCCCGGACGGGCGGCGACGCCTCCGGCTTCGCCTCACCTCTCCGCGCGGAGCGCCGCGCCTCGGGCTCGTCGTCCCCGACGCGATCGGCGTCGAGGAGACCCAGGTCGAGGGACAGGCGCTCCCGCAGCCCTACCTGCGGAGGAGGCCCGCGGCGGGACGGCCGCTCCGGCTCTTCGTCCGCGCCGCGCCGCCGGAGGGCTTCGTCCTGGAGCTCACGCTCCCGGCCGCCTCCCGCGAGGCGTTCGTCCTCGACGAGACGCCGGGGCTCCCGTCATCCGCGGCGGCGGTCGGCCGCTCCCGCCCCACGACGGTCGCTCCTGCGAACGGCGGCGACGCGACGATCCTCTATCGGAGGCTCCTTCTGTAGGAGGCCGCCCTTCGGGACCCTTCCACTCCCCGACGCCCGTCGATTTCTCGCCCCCCGGGAATTCCCGGCCTCGCCCGCGCGTTGAGACCCCATCGCGCCGGGCGGCACGCCGGGCGGAGAGGTGACGATTGGGAGCGAAAGACGAACGGGGCCGCACCGCGGCGAAGCCGGTCGCAGCCCGGGCAGACCTCTTCTCCCGGCTGCTCGGGATCGTGGAAAAGCTGGGAAACGCCCTCCCCCATCCGGCGACGATCTTCCTCGTCCTCGCGCTCGCCGTCCTCGGCGCGTCGGCGATCGGCTCCTGGGCAGGGCTCACCGCCGTCCACCCGGGAACGGGGAAGACGATCACCGTGCTCAATCTCCTCACGGTCGAAGGCCTCCACCTCGTCCTGGAGAAGACCGTCTCGAACTTCACGAGCTTCGCCCCGCTCGGCACCGTCCTCGTCGCTCTTCTCG
This sequence comes from uncultured Holophagales bacterium, assembly GCA_964453825.1. Taxonomy (GTDB): domain Bacteria; phylum Acidobacteriota; class Thermoanaerobaculia; order UBA5066; family UBA5066; genus UBA5066. Next base: position 3,092 of record CAYVPO010000131.1, on the reverse strand, counting down.
GGATCGGCGTCGCCGAGGGGAGCGGCCTCATCGGCACGCTCCTTCGCCTCCTCGTCCTCTCGGCTCCGCGGAAGCTCCTCACGTTCGTCGTCGTCTTCGCGGGAGTCATGTCCAACGCGGCGAGCGAGGTCGGCTACGTCCTCCTGATCCCGCTCGCGGCGGTCCTCTTCCTCGCGGCCGGGCGCCACCCGATCGCCGGCCTCGCCGCGGCGTTCGCCGGCGTCTCGGGCGGCTACAGCGCGAATCTCGTCCTCGGGACGATCGACCCTCTCCTCGCCGGCCTGACGCAGGAAGCGGCGCACATCGTCGACCCGGCTTACACCGTCAGCCCCGCCGCGAACTACTACTTCCTCGCCGTCTCCACGTTCCTGATCGCCGCCGCCGGGACGTGGGTCACCGAGAAGCTCGTCGTGCCGCGCCTCGGCGCCTACTCCGGGGCCGAGAAGGCCGACGGCGAGCTCCGCCCGCTCGACGCCACCGAGAAGAAGGGGCTCCGCAACGCGATCGTCGTCCTCGCCCTTTTCGCCGCCGTCGTCCTCTGGGGCGTGGTGCCCGAGGGAGGCTTCCTGCGCGACCTGAAGACGGGCGGCGTCCTCCACTCGCCGCTCCTGACCGCCATCGTCCCGTTCATCTTCCTCGGCGGCGCGCTCGCCGGGGTCGCGTACGGGATCGGCGCCGGGACGATGAAGAACGACGCCGCCGTCGTAAAGGCGATGTCGAAGTCGATGGAGACGCTCGGCTCCTACATGGTCCTCGTCTTCTTCGCGGCGCAGTTCGTCGCCTGGTTCAACTGGTCGCACCTCGGCCTGATCGGCGCCGTGAAGGGGGCCGAGCTCCTGAAGGCGACCGGCCTCGGCGGCATCCCGCTCATGCTCGGGTTCGTCGTCCTCTCGGCGGCCGTGAACCTCTTGATGGGGAGCGCGTCGGCGAAGTGGGCGGTCATGGCCCCCGTCTTCGTCCCGATGCTCATGCTCCTCGGCTACACGCCCGAGCTGACGCAGGCGGCCTACCGTGTCGGCGACAGCGTCACGAACGTCATCTCGCCGACGATGTCCTACTTCGCCCTGATCCTCGCCACGGTCCAGCGCTACGACGCGAAGGCGGGCCTCGGGACCCTCATCGCGACGATGCTCCCCTACACGCTCGTCTTCCTCGTCTCCTGGAGCCTTCTCCTGATGGGGTGGATCGCGCTCGACCTCCCCGTCGGGCCGGGGGCGGGGCTGCGCCTGGCTCCGTGACGGCGGGACGTTTCCGCTACACCGCTCCCGGCGGCCGAACGTACCCGCCCGAGACCTCCGCGACGAGCTTCGCGACGTGGATCGCCGTGCGGTCCTCGAGGTACGGACCGACGACCTGGATCCCCGCCGGGAGCCCCTCGCGCGTGAATCCGACCGGTGCCGCAGTGCCGGGAAGCGAGGCGAGCCCGGAGAGCGCCGGCCAGCCGAGGAGCGTCCCGAGGTAGGGCTGCGGCACGCCGTTCACGGCGAGCGTCCGCTTGCCCATGTTCGGGCTGTGGTCGTGCGGGAACGCGGGCGTCGGGAACGCGGGACAGAGGAGGGCGTCGTAGCGCGTGAAGAAGTCGGCCCATCGGGCGCGCTGCCGCTCCCGCTCCTCGCGAGCGAGGTCGAACTCGCGGTGGGTCTGGACGGTATCGCGCGTGAGCCGCGCACCGAAGGAGTCGTCGTCGGTGGCCAGTCCCGCGGCCCGGGCCATGAGCTTCTCGAACTGTCCCCGAGGCAGGCCGGCGGACATGCTCCCGTAGAGGACGCACATGAAGAGACGGGCGTTCTCCGCGAGCGTGAACGCGGGGCGCGCCGCCGTGTCGACCTCGGCCCCGGCCGCGCGGAGCTCCTCCACGACCTTCTCGAGCCGCTCCCGGAGCGACGCGTCCACCGGCGCCGCCGGGTCGTCGAGCCACGCCGCGATTCGGTACTCGGAGAGCCCGCGCCGCCGCGGCGGCGGGAGCTCGAGCCGCCAGGCGACGCCCTGGCTCTCGTCGGGGCCGGCGAGGAGGCGGAGCGCGAGGTCGAGGTCGTCGGCCGACCGCGCGATCGGACCGGCCGTCTCGAGATCCGGCGCGGCGAGCGTGCCCGGGGGACCCGGGATGTGCCCGCGGGTCGGGACGATGCCGTAGCTCGGCCGGTGCCCGAAGACGCCGCAGAACGCCGCCGGTATCCGGATCGACCCGCCGAGGTCGCTCCCGACCTCGAGCGCGGAGAGGCCGCAGCTCATCGCGACGGCCGAGCCGCCGGAGGAGCCGCCTGCGGTGCGTCCGGCGTCCCACGGGTTGTTCGTCGTCCCGAACGCGTCGTTGTACGTCTGGATGTCCATCGCCTGCGTCGAGAGGTTCGTCTTGCCGAAGACGATCGCCCCGGCCGCCTTCAGCCGCGCCACGACGACGGCGTCCGTCGCCGGGACGTGCCCCATCAGCTCCGGCGTCCCGCCGGAGGTCGTGAGGAGCCCTTCCGTCTCGAACGAGTCCTTCACCGTCACGGGGAGGCCGTGGAGCGCCCCGCGGCTCTCGCCGCGCGAGCGCTCCTCGTCGCAGCGCCGCGCCTCGGCGAGCGCCCTCTCCGCGTCGAGAGTCACGACGGCGTTCGTCTCCTTCGAGAGACGCTCGATACGCGAGAGGAACAGGGTGAGGAGCTCCTCGCTCGACGTCTCCCGGCGGCCGAGGGCGGCGAGGAGATCGGTGGCGGAGCGGAACGGCAGGTCGCTCATGCGCGGCTCCGGGGCGCGGCGTCCCCGCCGCGCCCCGACTCTCCTCAGCCCTTCTTCCGCGCCTCTTCGTGGAGCCAGGCGTTCGGCGCGCCCGAGACGTCGTTCCACTTCGTCTTCACGGCCTTCTCCTTCTTCGCCATGAGCGCCGCGTGACGGTCGTCGTCGACGAACGCGACGATCCGGCAGATGCACGACTCGCCGTCGACGAGGCGCCACGGGAAGGCGCCGATGACGGCGCGCTGGTTCAGGAGGAGGTCGATGTCCCCGCCGAGGCACTCGGCGTGGATGATCCCGTGGTTGAAGAGCTCGAGGTGCATGAGCTGGTACTTGCCGTCGTCGTAGAACTCGTCGAGCGGCTTGCCGTACTTCGC
>CAYVPO010000130.1:0-10300 GCA_964453825.1 uncultured Holophagales bacterium | reverse complement strand
TGCATCTGGAACTGGAGGACGTGGGCGAGGAAGTAGCGCGAGTAGGGGACGCCGGCCGGGATGTGGTACTTCGCGCCCGGGTCGAAGTCGGCCTCGGTCCTCGCGACGGGCGGGGCGACCCCCTGGTACTTCAGCTTGAGGTCCCACCACGCCTCGTTCCACTTCGCCTCGGGCACCTCGCCCGAGAAGGCCTGCCAGCGCCACTTGTCGATCAGGAGGCCGAACGGCAGGAAGGCGATCTTCTCGAGCGCCATGTTCAGGAGGTAGCCGACGTCCTTCCCGGGAGGAGGCGTCTTCTCGAGAAGACCGACCTTCTTCAGGTACTCGGGCGTCAGCGAGAGGGCGATGACGTCGCCGATCGCCTCGTGGAAGCCGTCGTTCGCGCTGTCGCGGAAGAGGACCGGCTGGCGGTTGTAGGCGCGCTGGTAGACGTTGTGCCCGAGCTCGTGGTGGACGGTCGCGAAGTCCTCGGCGTTGATCTCGATGCACATCTTGAGGCGCAGGTCGTCGACCCAGTCGAGGCACCAGGCGCTCGCGTGGCAGACGACCTCGCGGTCGCGCGGGCGGGTGAAGAGCGACCGCTCCCAGAACGACTTCGGCAGCGGCGGAAAGCCGAGCGACGTGAAGAAACCCTCGCCGTAGCGGACCATCTGCCGCGCGTCGGTCTTCTTCTCGACGAGGATCTTCGTCAGGTCGTAACCCTGGTCCGCGTCCTTCGGGGCGAGGACCGGGTAGAGGTTCCCCCAGGCCTGCGCCCACATGTTGCCGAGGAGGTGCGCCGGGATCGGCCCCTTCTCCGGGACGACGTCCTTGCCGTACTGCTCGCGGAGCTTCATCCGCACGTAGGCGTGGAGCGAAACGTAGAGGGGCCTCACCTGCTCCCAGAGCCGGTCCAGCTCCTTCGCGTAGGCGTCGGGCGGCATGTCGTACTTCGCGCGCCACATCGCGCCCATGTCGGCAAAGCCGAGCTCCTTCGCGCCGGCGTTCCCGAGCTCGACGTACCGGGCATAGTCCTTCCGGAGCGGTGCAGCCACGGAGTGCCACCCGGTCCAGAGGGCGGCGAGCTCCTTCGGATCGCGGCTCGTCGCAAGGCGCTGCGAGATCTCCTCGAGGGAGAGAGGCTCGCCGCCGGGGGGCGTCCACTTGCCTCGGCCGTAGGCCGCCTCCATCCCGGCGGCGATCCGGGCGAGCTCTTCGCTCTTCGCGGGGTCGGACGGCGCCGCGAGGACGAGGGAGAGCTTCAGGAGCTTCAGCTTCCGGGCGGTCTCCGCGTCGAGGGCGAGGCCGTCGAAGCGGGTCGCCTCCTTGGCGAGGCCGGCGGCGAGCTCCATCCGGCGCTGGTTCCCGTCGGCGGCGATCAGCTCGGTGTCCTCGGTGATGAAGTTCGAGGCGACCCAGTTCGCGCGCTCGGCGGCGATCGAGGCCTTCAGGAGCTGCTCTTCGGCTCTTTCGACGAAGGCCTTCGCGTCGACGGGGGTCGGCGCCTGGGCGGCGCCCGTCATCGGGACGAGGAGGAGAAGGAGGAGGGTGGGGAAGGTCTTCTGCATGCGCTCATCGCTCCGGCCGAGGATCATCCCACGCGGTCCGCCTGCTGCTAAGGTTCGCCCCAGCGCCCATCAGAGAGGTCCGCCCATGCGCTTTCGCGTCCTCGTCCCGGCCGCTGCCCTCGCCGTCCTCGTCTTCTCCGCTCTCGGCGCACGGGCGGCCGAGCCTCCGGCGCCCCTCGCCGCGTTCGTCCGCGAGAGCTACACGAAGTACGAGCACCTCGTCCCGATGCGGGACGGGACGCGACTCTTCACCGCGGTGTACGTCCCGAAGGACGCGGGGCCGGCGAAGCGCTACCCGATTCTTCTGAACCGGACGCCGTATTCCGTCGCCCCTTACGGCGTCGACGCCTATCCCGCCGCCGTCGGACCGTCGGAAGCCGCGGCACGGGAGAAGTTCATCTTCGTCTACCAGGACGTTCGGGGCCGGATGATGTCGGAAGGGACGTTCGTCGACGTGCGGCCCGTCCTCACGACGAAGGGGCCGAAGGACGTCGACGAGACGACGGACGCCTTCGACACCGTCGACTGGCTCGTGAAGAACGTCCCCCACAACAACGGAAGGCTCGGAATGTGGGGGATCTCCTACCCCGGCTTCTACGCCGCGCTGGCGGCGATCGACGCGCACCCGGCGCTGGTCGCCGTCTCCCCGCAGGCCCCCGTGGCCGACTGGTTCGCGGGCGACGACTTCCACCACAACGGGGCGCTCTTCCTCGCGGCGGCGTTCAACTTCTACGTCCGCTTCGGCCAGCCTCGGGAAGGGCCGACGACGAAGTGGGCTCCCCGCTTCGACCACGGGACGATGGACGGCTACCGTTTCTTCCTCGAGGCGGGTCCGATCGCGAACCTCTCGCGGCACACGAAGGGAGTCGCGTTCTGGGACGACCTGATGGCTCACGAGACCTACGACGCCTTCTGGCAGGCGCGGAACACGCGACCGCACCTTTCGGGGATCCGCCCGGCGGTCCTGACGGTCGGCGGCTGGTTCGACGCCGAGGACGTCTTCGGCTCGCTCGAGACCTACCGGGCCATCGAGAGGCAGAGCCCCGGCGCGAGCAACCGGCTCGTCGTCGGCCCCTGGTGGCACGGCGGCTGGGCGCGGAGCGAGGGGGAGTCGCACGGGCGCGTCACATTCGGACAGAAGACGTCCGTCCGCTACCGCGAGGAGATCGAGCTGCCGTTCTTCCTCCACCACCTCAAGGGCGCCCCCGACCCGAAGCTCCCCGAGGCGACCGTCTTCGAGACCGGAAGGAACCTCTGGCGCTCCTTCGACGCGTGGCCGCCGAAGGAGGCGAAGCCGGCGACGTTCCGCCTCGGCGCGGCCGGCGTCCTCTCCGCCGACGCGCCGCCCTCCGGGAGCGCGGTTACCGCCGAGTGGGTGAGCGACCCGGCGAAGCCGGTGCCGTACGTCGAGTCGGTCGAGATCGGCATGGACGCCGACTACATGACGGCCGACCAGCGCTTCGCCGCGCGCCGTCCCGACGTCGCGGTCTGGCAGACGCCGCCGCTCGAGGCCGACCTCACCGTCGGTGGGCCGATCGAGGTGAACCTCTCCGTCTCGACGAGCGGCACCGACGCCGACTGGGTCGTCAAGCTGATCGACGTCTGGCCCGACGACGTTCCCGTCGAGGCGTGGGAATGGACGCCGCGGAACGCCTGGGACGAGAAGCCGACCCGCTCGAAGCTGGGAGGCAACCAGCAGCTCGTCCGGGGCGAGCCGTTCCGGGGGCGCTTCCGGAAGAGCTTCTCTGCGCCCGAGCCGTTCGTCCCCGGAAAGGTCGAGTCGGTCGCCTTCCGGATGCCCGACGTCCTCCACACCTTCCGGCGCGGGCACCGCGTCATGGTGCAGGTGCAGAGCAGCTGGTTCCCGCTCGTCGACCGCAACCCGCAGACGTTCGTCCCGATCCGCACCGCGAAGGAGAGCGACTTCCGCCCGGCCACCATGCGGGTCCACGACGGAGCGGAGAGCTCTTCGCGGGTCGTCCTGCGGGTGCTGCCGGGGGAGAGGCCCTGAGGCGAACGGCGTGAGGCCCCGCTCCGGGCTGGAGAGCGCCGCCGTCGTCCTCGCGGCGCTGCTCGCAGGCCTGCCCCTTCTCGCGGGCCGCCTCCTCGGCGGCCACGACATCGCGACGTACCTCGCGTACGCGTCTCAGGCGGCGGCTCTCGCGAGGGAGGGGGCATTCCTGCCGGCCTGGGGAGCCGACCTGAACGCGGGCTTCGGCGGGCCGGGGCTCTTCCTCTACCCCCCTCTCGTCAACCTCCCCCACGCGCTCCTCGTCCTGGCCGGGGTGCCGGCCGCCGTCGGGACGGGGCTCGCCGCCGTCCTCCTCCTCGCCCTCTCGGGCCTCGCCGTCCTCGGGTGGCTGCGCGCGGCGGGGCTCGCCGACGGGGCCCTCGCCGGCGCGCTCCTCTACGTCGCATCGCCATACCGGCTCGTCGACCTCTACGAACGGACCGCTCTCTCCGAGAACCTCGCGTTCCTCTTCCCGCCGCTCGTCCTCTGGGCCCTCGCGACCGGCCGCGCCGTGCCGGCCGGCCGTCGCGCCGCCCTCGTGGCACTCGCCGCCGCCGGGCTCCTCCTCTCGAACCTCCCGGCCGCGGTCCTTTTCGGGGCCGCCCTCGCGGGCCTGGTCCTCCATCCGGCCCTCGGAGCCGGACGGAGGGTCGTCGCCGTTTCCGGGGCCGCGCTCGGCGCGGGCCTCGCCGCCTTCGCGCTTCTGCCGGCAGCCTTTTCCTCACGCTGGTGCGCGACGGAGCTCTTCTACTCGGGCGGGTCCCTTCACTTCCGCCCGTCCCGGCACGTCCTCTTCGGGCCCGCGGAGCTCAACCCGGCCTTCGGGCGGAGCGTTTCCTGGGCCGTGGTCGCCCTCGCCGCGCTCGCGCTCGCCGCGTTCCTCTTCGGACGCGTGCACGCCGCGGCGGATCCGCGGAGGCGCGCCTGGGCCGTCGTCGCGCTCGTGGCGTTCGCCGCGGTCCTCCCCCCCGCCGGCCCGGTCTGGGACACGTTGCCGGTCCTCTCGAGTCTGCAGTTCCCCTGGCGCCTCGCCACCGTACTGACGCTCGCGGCGGCCGCGCTCGTCGCGCTCGCGCCGCGGCGGGCCGGCCTGGCGCTCGCGGCCGCGGCCGCGGTCGCGGCGATCCCGTGGTGGGGCCGCTCCGTCGCGAGCCCCGAGTCCCTCCCTCTCCATCGCCCCGCGCCGACGGCGCCGGGCACGGCCTTCCCCGACCCGTCCGTCGTCCACGAGGCCTCCGGCCTGTCGCCGAACCGGTCGGCGCGGAACCCTCTCCTCCTCGACGTCTGGTTCGTGCCGAAGACGGTCCCGATCCCGTTCTGGAACACCCTCGTCGTCGCGGGCGACGGGACGTTCGCGCCCCCTCTCGCGCGGGCGCCCGTCGTATCGGCTGCAGGGCCGGGCCGGTGGGACGTCCGGAGCTGGCGGCGTCTCTCCGGCGCGCTCGCCGTGGACGCCCCGGCCGGCCCGCTCCTCCTCCACCAGTTCGCGTTCCCCGGCTTTCGGGTGGAGGTCGACGGCGTCGAACGGCCGGTCCGGGCGGACGCGCGGACGGGCCTCCTCGCGGTCGACGTCCCGGCCGGCCGGCACGAGGTCTCGTGGCGCTGGGAGCCGTTCCCGTTCCTGCGTCGCGCGCGGGTCGTCTCCGCCGTCGCCATCCTCGCGGTCCTCGCGCTCCTCCTCTCGCCTTTGCTCCGGCGCGACCGCTGAGGCCGCGGCCGGGCGAGGGCCTCCCGCACCCGCCTCCGCGTTCCTACCCGGGCAGCTCCCAGACGGTGATCGATCCTCCAACGAAGGCGACCCGCCGTCCGCGCGCGTGCAGCGTGCGGACGAGCTCCGCCACCTGGCGGCCCGCGGCCTCCCCCTCGATCCCTCTCGTGAACGGCTCGCCGAGCGTATCCATCATGTGCGAGACGGCGTAGCGGCCCGGGCCGAACGGCTTCGAGGGATCGAGAAGGCGGCACTTCCTGGAGTAGTAGTTCGTCGCGACGCCGCCGTACGCGACGATCGTCGTCGTCTCCTCCCAGCCCCGCGCCTCGAGGAAGCGGTGGAGACGGAGAAGGTCCTGCCCCCAGTCAACGCTCGAGTCCGAGAACCAGCGGCGCCCGCCCTCCGGCCCCCCGGCGAGGACGTTGAAATAGGCGATCGGCGACGTGCGCGCCGAGGCGAGGGAGATCCCCGCCGACGCGACGACGGCGAGGACCACCCCGGCCCGGAGCGCCGGCCTGCGCTCGAGCGCCCGGGCGACGACCACGGCGGCGGCGAGGGCAAGGAGCGCCCAGACCGGAAGGAGGTGCCGTGCACCGATGTTGAAGGCCGAGCGCACCGAGGACGCGAAGTAGCCGGCCGCGACGAGGAGCGCGAGGAGGACGCCGAGCGCGGCCTCGCGCGGCAGCGGGACGCTTCGGGCCCGCCGGGCTCGCCGAATGCCCAGGGCGAGGGCTCCTGCGAGGAGAGCGAGGTAGGCCGGCGTCGACTTCAGGAGGAACGCCGCCGGGAAGAAGAGGGGGAAGGGCCTGTCGGACGTCGCTCCCTGGAACCAGTTGGCGCCGCGACCGCGCTCGCTCAGGAGGAGGACGCCGCGGAGGCCGCCGAGGTAGTGCCCGAGCGGCGGGGAGAGGCGCGAGAGGTCGGAGTGGAGGCGAACCTCGTCGTTCGTGGCCCCGCGTCCCTCGAGATACGAGCGGATGGCAGCCTCGGCCGATTCCGGCGTCATTCGTCGGAGAGTGAACGCGTAGACGCCGTGGACGACGATCGCCGCCAGCCCGAGCGCGGCGACGGCTCCGACGAAGCGATCGCGCAACGCGCGGGACCCAACCGCGGAGGCGCCGCGTTCCCCGAGGGGCAGAACGGCGAGGAGCGGCGCGAGTGCGACGACGGGGACGAGGAGGACCGTCGAGAACTTCGTCACGAGAGCGAGCCCGAGAGCGAGCCCGAGGGCGAGCCACCCGCAGAGGGTGGCCGCGGAGACGGCCCGGACGGCGAGGAGGAGGACGACGACGAACGCGAGGGCGGCGCCGACGTCGGTGTGGACGTAGGCGGCGTGGGCGACGAAGCCCGGGTCGAGCGCCACGAGGCCCGCGGCGAGGAGCCCCGCGGCCGGGCCCGCGAGCCGCCTCGCGGTGAGGTGGAGGACGACGACGAGCAGGGCGAGGACCCACGGGAACGCCCGGCGTCCCGCGCCGACGATCGCGTCCGCCGGAGCGGCGTTGCCGTAGAGCCACCGGAGGTACCCGTTGAACGGGGATGCCGTGCACGGCAGGATCTCGCACGGCGTCGCGAGGCGAAGGGGTCGAAGGCCGAGCGCCCCCGCCAGCTTCAGGAGAGGCGGGTGCTCGGGGTTGAGCCAGCCGGAGCCGTCCTCGAGCGCCTCCACGCCAGAGAAGAGATGGATCGCCTCGTCCGCGGTCGGCGAGTCGTCCTTCTGGTGCGCGTGGACCGCGAAGAGGGAGAGCGCGACGAGGCCGGCCAGGAGGAGCGCCTCGAGGAGGCGCGTTCCACCGACCGTCCGGGCGACGAGCAGGATCCTGGCGTGAGAGCGCTGACGGAGGGCCTTCATTCGGACCGCGTCGCGATTCTAGGCGCTCGCTCGGGAGGGACCGGCGCTCCTCATGGCCCCACCCAATCCGAGATGACCGTCAGACGTCCAGGTTGTCGGCTTCTCGCGCTCTTTCCGTGATGAAGCGATACCTCGCGCCGGCGTCCTTGCCCATCAGGTCGGAGAGGGTCCGCTCGGCCTCGAGAACGTCGGGGACGGTCACCTTGAGGGCGCGCCGCCGGCGCGGGTCGAGCGTCGTCGCCTTGAGCTGCTCCGGCATCATCTCGCCGAGGCCCTTGAACCGCATCAGCTCGGGCTTCACGTTCTTCGGGAGCTTCGCGAAGACGGCGTCCCGCTCGGCCTCGTCGAGCGCCCAGTACGTCTCCTTCCCCGCGTCGATCCGGTAGAGGGGCGGCTGGGCGAGGTAGACGTGCCCCTCGGTGACGAGCTTCGGGAGGTGCCTCCAGAAAAACGTCAGGAGGAGCGTCGAGATGTGGTGCCCGTCGGCGTCGGCGTCCATCAGGAGGAAGACCTTGCCGTAGCGGAGCTTCGAAATGTCGAAGTCGGCGCCGCTGCCGCAGCCGAGGGCCGAGACGATGTCCGTCAGCTCCTTGTTCCCGGCCACCTTCGCGGAATTCGCCTGCTCGGCGTTCAGAACCTTGCCGCGGAGCGGAAGGATCGCCTGCGTGTGACGGTCGCGCCCCTGCTTGGCCGAGCCGCCGGCCGAGTCCCCCTCGACGATGAAGAGCTCCGACTCGGCCGGGTCGGTCGAGGAGCAGTCGGCGAGCTTGCCGGGGAGGTTCAAGCGGTGCGAGATCGCCGTCTTGCGCTGCACCTGCTGGGCCGCCGCGCGCGAGGCCTCGCGGGCGCGCGTGGCCATGACGATCCGTCCGACGATCTGCTCCGCCGCGGAGGGGTTCTCGTTCAGCCAGTTCTCGACGGCGGGGCGGACGGCGCCGTCGACCTGCGCCGCGACCTCCGGGTTGTTGAGCCGCTCCTTCGTCTGCCCCTGGAACTGCGGCTCGAGGACGTAGACGGAGAGGAGCGCGACGAGCCCCTCGCGGATGTCCTCGGCCGACGGGCTCACTCCCTTCGGGAGGAGCGCGTGCGTGCCGAGGTGGTTCCGCACGGCCTTCACGAGGCCGGCCTTCAGGCCGTTCTCGTGCGCCCCGCCCGAGGGCGTCGGGATGCCGTTGACCCAGGAGCGGAGGTGCTCGTCGGTCGACTCCGTCCACTGGAGCGCGAGCTCGAGGCGCGGGTCGGCGTCTCTCAGGAGGACGAAGCCGTTTGCGTGGGTCGGGGTCTTGGCGCGCTCGGCGACGACCTTCAGGAGGTAGTCGGCGAGGCCGCCGTCGTGCGCGAACTCCTCGCGGACGGCAGGCTTCTTCGTCTCGTCGACGAAGACGATCTTCAGGCCGCGGTGGAGGTAGGTCTTCGCCTCGAGCCGGTCGCGGATCTCTTCGGCGTCGAACGCGAGCTTCCCGAAGATCTCCGGGTCGGGGCGGAAGCGGACGGTCGTCCCGCTTCCGCGCACCTTCTCGGTCGAGACCTTCGTCACCTTCGAGGTCGCCTTCCCCTGCCCGTACGTCTGCTGCCACTCGTGCCCGTCGCGGCGGACGTTCACGACCATCTCCGAGGAAAGGGCGCAGACGACGGAAGAGCCGACGCCGTGGAGTCCGCCGGAGTGGACGTAGCTCCCGTGCTCGAACTTTCCTCCCGCGTGGAGCGTCGTCAGGATCAGCTCGAGGGCCGACTTCTTGTACTTCGGGTGGACGTCGACCGGGATGCCGCGGCCGTTGTCGTAGACCTCGACCTCGCGCGCGTCCGGCCCGAGGCGGACATCGATCCGCGAGGCGTAGCCGTTGATGACCTCGTCGACGGCGTTGTCGACGATCTCCCAGACGAGGTGGTGCAGGCCGCGGGAATCGACGCCCCCGATGTACATGCCGGGGCGCTTCCGGACGGGCTCGAGCCCTTCGAGGACGGTGATGTCGGCCGCGGTGTAGCTGGAGGAAGCCATGGCGGGCGGCCGACGGTACAGACCTGAGGACGGCGCGTCAAATGACGCGGGCGACGCCACGGCCGACCGCAGTTCCGTCTAACCTCCGCTTCGTGCCGCCCCAAGCCGAGCTCCTGACCCGCCTCTTCTCGCTCTGGGTCCACGTCCTCGAGAGGACCGGCGGCACGGCTCGGCTCGCGGCGCTCCCGATCCCGCTCTCACCGGCCTCGCGGCCCCTCGCGGCCCTCCTCGCAGGGGCCACGGCGGTCCTCCTGCTCCAGGCCGCGCTCGCCTCCGGGCGCGACGTGACCGTCCGGGCGTTCCGCGCCGCGGCGCTCCTCGCCGCCCTCGCCCTGCCCCTCGCCGCCCTCCGTCTCGCCCCGGCCTCGCGCGGGCCGGCCCTCGGCGGGGCCGCCCTGCTTCTCGTCGCGCTCTCCTCGATCGCCCATCGCGCGCTCGCGTCGCGGCGTGCCGAGGGGACGGCCTCCCGCCTCCTGGCCCGGGCCCGTCTCCTCCTCGAGGGGACGGGGCTCGCTCTCTCCACTGTCGCGCTCGGCCTCGTCCTCGCGGGACGGGCGCTCCCGCTGCGCCTCGCGTTCTGGTCCCTCTTCCTCCTGCGCCTCTCGATCGCCGACCTGATCGACCCGTCGCGCCTCGCCGCGGAGACGGGCCTCTCGGGCTCGGCCGCGCGCGACGCCCGGAGCGCGCTCGGGAAGGTCCGGCGGCCTCCGCGCCCTCTTCGGCGGCTTCGCCGCGCCCTCGCCGCCGCCGCGAAAGGGGGCCTCCTTCTCCTCTGGCTCGCGCTCCCGCTCGCGGCCGCCCTCGCCCCGGGCGAGGTCGCCGCCGGGGCGTGGCCCTCCTGGGCTCTTCGGCTCCGGTGGTACCCGCCGTTCGCGCTCGCGCTCACGGCCTTGCTGCTGCTCGGGCAGGCCGGACGTTCGCTTCGGGACGCTCGCCTCCTCGACGCCGGCCGCGGCGCCGCCGTCGGGATCGGCACGGCCGCTTGGCTGGCGCTCGCTTATCAGGGCGGCGCGTTCGCGTCCTGGCGAAGCGCACTCCCGGGCCTCGTCCTCGCAGAGGCGGTGGCGGGCTTCCTCCTCGGGGCAGCCGCCCGCGGACGCGCGCGGTAGCCGGAGCTCGTCAGCCGTTCGCGAGGCGGGCCGAGATCTCCGCGGCGATCCGCCGCCCGTCGTCGCCGTCCAGCCGT
>CAYVPO010000129.1:0-10414 GCA_964453825.1 uncultured Holophagales bacterium | reverse complement strand
CGCGGGGCCGCAGGTCATCGATCGGCTTCGGGGCTCAGCGGGTCAGGGTGTTGTTGTTGACGATGAAGCGGCGCGTCCCGGCGGACCGGTAGTTGCCGCGTCCGTCGATGACCTCGACGAGGAGGTCGTGCTCGGAGTTCGTGAGCTTCGTCGTGTCGAGGTAGAAGCGCCAGCGCGCGTTCGCCCGCTGGGGGTAGTTCGGGTAGACCGCGGAGACGTCGGGGCTCGGGAGGCCGTACTCCGCGTAGTCGCGTCCGGTCACGGCGTCGGTCTGCGGCACGCCGTCGATCAGCACGCGGACCCGGATGACGCCGTCGAGGTCGAGGGCCCAGCCGAGGACCGGATGGATCCCGCCGACGAACTGGTAGTTCATCGGGTCGGAGACGTAGCCGAGCGGCGACGGGTCGAGGTTCTGCGTGGCGCACTCGATGTGGACCGGCAGCTCCTTCAGGAGGGTGATGTTGTCCTCCTTGTCGGCCGCCTTCACCTGGAGCATGTGGTTCCCCTCCTTGAACCCCTTCTCGGTCAGGAGGTGGCCCACGTCGACGGCGAAGAAGTATCCGGAGTTCGCCGACTGCGGGAAGCCCGGGTAGAAGACGTTCACGTCGGGCCGGTAGAAGCCGTAGCAGTCGACGAGCGCGTTGTCGAGGTTGAACTCGCGCCGGCACCCGAGCGTGCCGAAGGCGCCGCGCGTGTCCTTCAGGACGACGCCGTCCATCTCGAGGAAGACGTGGGAGACGCCGCCGCGCTCGGCGTAGACCGAGGTGTCGAGCGCCCAGCCGGAGACGAACATGACGTAGCGGGTGTCGCGGATCTCGCCGCCCGACGGCCCGCCGGGGAGCCGGAGGCAGTTGCCGAACCAGGTCGCCTGGAGCATCGGCTGGTCGACGTCGCCGAACGGCGGGAGGTTCGGGGCGTTGTTGAAGACCTGGAACCGCCGGACGTCGATCAGCCCCTGCTGCCCCTGGTCGTCGGTCGCCTTGACCGTGAGCGTGTGGACGCCGTTCGTCAGGCGCGTCGAGTCGATGAAGACGAGGAAGCCGGAGGTCGACGCGGCGGGGACGTTCGGGTAGTAGGCCGCGACGTCGGGCCGGTTGATGCCCAGGACCGCCCCGCGCTCGATCAGCCCGTCGATCAGGACGTCGACGTGATCGATCCGCCGGTCGTCCAGCGCCCAGCCGGCGACGGCGAGGACACCGTTCGCGTGGACGGACGAGTCAGGGAGCGGGACGTCGAGGATCCCGAACGGCGCCTGGTTCTTCGCGTTGTCGATCCGGATCGTCCGGGGTGCGAGGAAGTAGCAGCAGCCGGTGACGTCCGTGATCCGGACGTGGAGCGTGTGCGTTCCGTTGGCGTAGTTCGCCGCGCGGAACGACATCTCGAAGCCGGGCTGCTCTCCCGGCGTCCCCGCGTACTGCGGGAGCCACTGCGTGACGTCGGGACGCGGGAGGTTGATGTTGGCGCCGCCCGCGGGCGTGACCCGGTTCGCCTCGTCCGTCCCGTCGATGAAGAGGTCGACGTTCGAGACGAGGTTCCCGTTCAGCGCGAAGCCCGTGACCCGGACGAAGCCCGAGACGAGGGCTCCCTCCGCCGGGGCCTCGATCGTCCCGAGGGTCTGCGCCGGGCAGCCCTCCTCCGGGCACTGCGCGAACGCGGGCGCCCCGAGCGTCAGCAGGACCGCCGCCGTCACCGGAAGGACCAGAGCGTTGAGCTTCATCAGTCTTCCTCCCCAGGCTCACGAGGTCTCAGGTTCACGGTTTCCGGCTCCGTCGCGGAATCAGACCCGGAACTTTGAGAGCGTGCGTTCGTTTCCGGGAATTCTAGGTGGGGGCCAAAACCCTGTCAATTCGAGGGTTCCCCCCTTTTCACGCTCCGCCCTGCGACCCTGGGGGGCGGACCGGGCCGAAATTCCCCCGGGCGGAGCGCGCCGGCCTCGGCGGGCCGCCCCCTCTCCAAGTACCATGCGCCGGTGCCGAAGGCCGCCTCGAACGCCCTCCGGGTCGCGCTCTCGCTGGGCCTGGCGGCCCTCCTCCTCTGGCTTTTCTTCCGGAGCCTCGACCTCGCCGAGCTGGGCCGGGCCCTCTCGGGCGCCCGCCCGGCCGGGCTCGTGGTGGCGCTCGCGATCACGATCGTGAACGTTCCTCTCAGGGCCTGGCGATGGATCCGGCTCCTCCACCACGTCGAGAGGGTCTCCCTGCGGGAGTCCTTCGTCGCCACGACGATCGGTTTCGCGGCGTCGGTCCTCCTCCCGGCCCGGGCGGGCGAAATCGTCCGGCCCGCCGTCCTCACGCGCCGGACGGGCCTCCCCTTCGCGCCGGCCCTCGCCTCGATCGCGGTCGAGCGTCTGATCGACCTCGTCACCGTGATCCTCCTCTTCGTCGTCTACGCCGCAGGAGGCTGGGCGCCGACCGGCCTCTCCCCGGAGGCGCAGGCCCGGCTCGAGCTCCTGCGCCAGGCGGCGCTCCTCGCCGGGGCCGGCGCGCTCGCCGTCTTCGCCGGGCTCGGCCTCCTCGCGGCCCGGCCCGCGCTCGCCGAGCGCTTCCTCGGGCCGCTCGAGCGGCGGCTCCCGGAGCGGTTCGCGGCCCGGATCGTCTCCCTGCTCCGCTCCTTCCTCGGCGGGCTCGCGGCGATCCGATCCGGACGCGACGTGGCGGTCCTGGCCGTCTCTTCGCTCGCGATGTGGCTCCTGAACGCTCTCCAGTTCCACGTGGTCGCCGGGGCCTTCGGCATCCACCTCGCCTTCCCGGTTTCCTTCTTCGTGATGACGTGGGCCGTCCTCGGCCTCGCGATCCCGACTCCCGGGGGCGTCGGGGGCTACCACGCGGCGGTCGCCTACGCGCTGACCGGCTTCTACGGCGTCGCGGCCGCGCCCGCGGCGGCGACGGCGCTCGCGACGCACGCGCTCGCGTTCGTCCCGATCACGATCGCCGGGGTCGTCCTCGTGGCCGGAAGCGGCCTCACGTTCCGCCGCCTCGCCGCATCCGGCTCCTCCGAACCGGACCCCTCCGGGAGTAGTCTCCGGCCGTGAAGTGCCCGTTCTGCGGCGGGGTTTCCGACCGGGTCGTCGATTCGCGCGAGAGCCGCGAGGGCGAGGTGATCCGCCGACGGCGGGAGTGCCTCTCCTGCCAGCGCCGGTTCACGTCGTACGAGCGGGTCGAGGAGTCCCCGCTCGTCGTCGTCAAGAGCGACGGCCGACGCGAGGAGTTCGACCGCGCCAAGGTGCTGCGAGGCCTCCGGCGCGCCTGCGAGAAGCGCCCCGTCGAGGAGGCCCGCCTCGAGACCCTGTGCGACGAGGTCGAGGGTCTCTTCCCGACCCGCGAGCCTCGCGAGCTGAAGACGAGGGAGATCGGAGCCTTCCTGATGGAGAAGCTGAAGGAGGTCGACCAGGTCGCCTTCGTCCGCTTCGCCTCGGTCTACCGGCGATTCGAGGACGCCGGGGACTTCGTCGAGGAGGTCGAGACCCTCCTCTCCGACGCGCGGGACCTCTCACGGAGGAGCCGATGACGAAAGGACGACCGACGACCCGCTGGATCTACGGCTCGGGCGCAGGCGACCCCGGTGCACCACCTCCCCACCTTCCCCCGGTCGACGTCGTCGAGGAGGCCCACGGCTGGCGCCTCGTCTTCGAGATCCCGGGGACCGCCCCGGAGACGGTCCGGGTCGACGTGGCGGGGCGGGTCGTCGTGGTGCGCGGGGAACGGCGGCCGACGGAACGGGCGAACGGGACGTTCCTCTGCGTGGAGCGCTCCGCCGGCCCGTTCGAGCGCGCGATCGAGCTCCCCGACGAGCCCGACCCCGAAGGCGGGTCGGCCACCTACGCCGACGGCCTCCTCACGCTCGAGATCCCCCGCCGCCCGGCCACGCGGCGGCGAACGATCCCGATCCGCCCGGCGCGGGGTCCGGAGAAAAAGTAGCCGATGGCCGAAGAGACCGCGAGCGTCGAGACGATCCAGATCCCGGACCTCCTTCCGGTCCTGCCGCTGAAGGACGTCGTCCTCTTCCCGTACGTGATCGTCCCGCTCTCCGTCTCCCGCGACCGGTCGATCGCCGCGGTCGACGCGGCGCTCTCCGAGCAGCGGATCCTCCTCCTCCTCGCCCAGAAGGACCCTTCGGTCGAGGAGCCCTCGCCCGCCGACCTCTACGAGACCGGGACCGCCGCCGCGGTCATGCGGATGCTGAAGCTCCCCGACGGGCGGATCCGGCTCCTCGTCCAGGGACTCTCCCGGGTGAAGGTCGACGGCTTCGTCCAGGAGAGCCCCTCCCTCCGCGCAAAGGCGGTCCGAATCAACGAGCCCGAAATGACGAAGCCGGCGTCGGAGGAGGCCGAGGCGCTCTTCCGGGCCGTCAAGGAGGGGCTCGAGAAGGCCGTCTCGCTCGGGAAGGCGATCTCCCCCGAGGTGATGCTCGTGGCGGCGGGCCTCGACGACCCGGCGCGGCTGGCCGACCTCGCCGCCTCGAACCTCGACCTGAAGCTCGACGAGGCGCAGAAGATCCTGGAAACGCTCCCCGGGATCGAGCGCCTGAAGGCCGTCCTCGAGATCCTCCGCCGCGAGATCCGCGTCCTGACCGTCCAGCAGGAGATCTCGGGGATGGCGCGAGGCGAGATCGACAAGAGCCAGCGCGAGTACTTCCTCCGGCAGCAGCTGAAGGCGATCCAGCAGGAGCTCGGCGTCACCGACGACGTCTCCGAGGAGATCGAGCAGTATCGGAAGAAGCTCGAAGGGAAGAGCCTCCCCCCCGAGGCGACGGAAGAGGTGGAGAAGCAGCTCAAGAGGCTCGAGCGCGGGAACCCCGACTCGGCCGAGAGCGCGACGATCCGGACGTTCCTCGACTGGATCACCGGCCTCCCCTGGAGCGTCACCTCGCAGGACAACCTCGACCTGCCGCGCGCCCGCGCGATCCTCGACGAGGACCACCATGGCCTCGAGAAGCCGAAGGAGCGGATCCTCGAGTTCCTGGCCGTCCGGAAGCTGGCGCCCGAGAGCAAGGGTCCGATCCTCTGCCTCGTCGGCCCGCCCGGCGTCGGGAAGACCTCGCTCGGCCGGTCGATCGCCCGCGCCCTCGACCGGAAGTTCGTCCAGATGTCGCTCGGCGGCGTCCGCGACGAGGCCGAGATCCGCGGCCACCGCCGCACGTACGTGGGCGCGCTCCCGGGACGGATCGTGCAGGGGATCAACCAGGCCGCCACCTCGAATCCCGTGTTCATCCTCGACGAGGTCGACAAGATCGGGGCCGACTTCCGCGGCGACCCGTCGTCGGCGCTCCTCGAGGTGCTCGACCCCGAGCAGAACCGGGCGTTCCGGGACCACTACCTCGGCGTTCCCTACGACCTCTCGAAGGTCCTCTTCATCACGACCGCGAACGTCCTCGACCCGATCCAGCCCGCGTTCCTCGACCGGATGGAGGTGATCCGGCTCTCCGGCTACACGCTCGAAGAGAAGCTCGCGATCGCCCGCCGCCACCTCGTCCCGAAGCAGCGGAAGGAGAACGGACTGACGGAGAAGGGGATCGCCTTCCCCGACGACGCCCTCCGGACGATCATCGAGGAGTACACGCGCGAGGCGGGGCTCCGGAACCTCGAGCGGGAAATCGGAAGCTGCTGCCGGAAGATCGCCGTGCGGATCGCCTCCGGAAAGACGAAGCCGGTGAAGATGACCCCGGCGATCGTCCGCGAGCTGCTCGGCGTGCCGAAGTTCCGTAACGACGAGGCGCTCGCGCGGGACGAGGTCGGCGCGGCCACGGGCCTCGCCTGGACCGCCGTCGGCGGCGACGTCCTGATCGTCGAGGCGCGCGCGCTGAAGGGGAAGGGGCGGCTCCAGCTGACCGGCCAGCTCGGCGACGTGATGAAGGAGTCGGCGCAGGCCGCACTCACGCTCCTCCGCTCCCGCGCGGACGAGCTGCACCTCCCGGCCTCCTACTTCGAGACGCACGACGTCCACGTCCACGTCCCCGAAGGGGCGATCCCGAAGGACGGCCCGTCGGCCGGCGTCACGATGCTCACGGCCATGGTCTCCGCCTTCACCGGAACGCCCGTCCGCCGGGACGTCGCGATGACCGGCGAGATCACGCTCCGGGGCGAGGTGCTCCCGATCGGCGGCGTGAAGGAGAAGACGCTGGCGGCCCGGCGCGCCGGCATCCGGACGATCCTCCTCCCCGCGCAGAACGAGCGCGACCTCGCGGAGATCCCCGAGGAGCTGCGCCGCGACCTCGCGTTCGTCTTCGTCGAACGCGCCGAACAGGTCCTCGAGAACGCCCTCGTCCGCCCCGCGGCGCGCCGTTCGGTCGCCCGGAAGGCGGCGCGAAGGAAGACGACCAGGAGGCGAACGTGAAGACGCTCCCCCCCGAGACCGACCTCCTTCGCGGCTTCGAACGCCTCTTCGCGACGCGCCGGCGCGACGTGAAGGTCGGCGTCGGGGACGACGCCGCCGTCCTCGCCGCGCCGTCCTCGCTCGCCGTCTGCACGGACGCCCTCGTGGAGGGGGAGGACTTCACCGCCGCCGCCGACCCGTACCTCGTCGGGCGGAAGGCGATGAACGTGAACCTCTCCGACCTCGCCGCGATGGGAGCGACGCCGCTCCACGCGCTGCTCACGCTCGGCCTGCCGCGCGAGACGCCGCTCTCCTGGCTGGACGGCTTCCTCGACGGCTTCCGGACGGCCGCACGGGAGCAGGCCGTGGCGGTCGTGGGCGGAGACCTCTCCGCCGCGAGGGAGCGCTTCGCCTCCGTCACCGTCCTCGGCCGCGTCGCCGACGACGGGCCGCTGCGCCGCGGGGGCGGCGGCCCCGGCGACGAGCTCTGGGTCTCCGGGACGCTCGGGGCGGCCGCGGCCGGCCTGTCGCTCGTCCTCCGCGGCTACCGGCGCGACCGCGACGGGAAAGTGACCGCCCCCCGCGGCCGCCGCGTCTCCCCGGCCCGGCGCGACGAGATCGCACGGCTCCTCCGGCACCAGCTCGACCCGCGTCCCATGGTCGACCTCGGCCGGGCGCTCGCCGAGAGCGGGATCGCCTCGGCGGCGATCGACCTTTCCGACGGCCTCGCGCGCGACCTCCACCGCCTCTGCCGCGCGTCCGGGACCGGGGCCGTCGTCGAGATGGCGACGCTTCCCGTCGACTCCGGCCTCCCGGCGCTCCCCGAGCTCCCCACCTCTCCGCGCGACCTCGCCCTCTTCGGCGGAGAGGACTACGGCCTCCTCTTCGCGGTCCCGCCGGAGCGCCTCGGCGCGATGAAGAAGCTCGCCGCGCGTTTCGCCGTCCGGCGGATCGGCCGGCTCGACGGCACGTCGAAGGTCCTCCTCGCGGAGGGCGGCGCCTTCGCGCCCCTCCCCGACAGGGGCTTCGACCACTTCGCCGGGCCGCCCGGATGACGTTCGAAGGCCCGGGAGGGGGCCGCCGCGGGGATCCTCCGCGCGACGCCCGGGAGTCGCGCCCGCCCATCTCGCCGATTCCGGAGGAGGGGTGGTGGCCCCGCTTCAAGGCGCAGTTCCTCGAGATGATGGGGCGCCACCAGGATCCGGAGAAGGTCGCCGCGTCGTTCGCGATCGGCGTCGCCATCGCCTTCACGCCGCTCATCGGATTCCACTTCCTGATGGCGATCGTCCTCGCCCTTCTCCTTCGGCTGAACAAGCTGGACGTCGTCCTCGGGACGCTCGTCGTCAACCCCCTGACGCTTGGGCCCGTGAGCGCGGCCGCGCTCCCCGTGGGGCGCTTCCTCCTGCAGGCCCGCCAGGAGGCCGTCACCCACATGCCGTGGGGCGACCTGCTCCGCCCCGACGCCTGGGCGCAGGCCGGCCCCGCGATGCGGACGATCGGGATCCACTGGGGGATCGGGATGTTCCTCTTCTCGATCCTCTTCGGCGCCCTCACGTACATCGTCCTCGTCCGCGTCCTTCGGCGCCGGCGCGACCGCGCCGCCCTCGTCCCGCCCGACTTCGCGGGCTGACCCGTCCCGGGGGGCGAGCCGCTGCGCGGCCTCCTCCTCAGCGCGAAGCGGCTCGCAGCGCCTTCTCGAGGCCGAGCCGGTCCTCCGCGGCGCCGCCGGAGGCGGCGATCGCCGACCTCCAGTCCTCCGCGGCCTCGGCCGCGCGGCCCCGCGCGAGGAGGAGAGCCGCGCGGCGCCGGAGGAGAGGGAGCGAGCGCGGGAAGCGCTTCAGGCCGGCGGCCAGCGCCTCCGCCGCCGCGTCGAGACGCCCGGCGTCCTCCTCCACCTTCGCGAGCGTCCGCCACCCGATCTCGTAGTCGGGCTTGATCCGGAGGGACTCCCGCGCGGCCGCGCGCGCCTCCGCGTGCCGCCCCTCCTTCGACTCGACGAGGCCGCGGAGGGCCCAGGCGTCGTAGTGGCGCGGGAAGAGGGCGATCGCCTTCTCGAGGTTCGCGCGGGCGACGGTCGTCTCGCCCCGGCTCCAGGCGAGGTAAGCCGCGTTGTAGCGCGCCCGGGCCGACCGGGGCACCTTGACGAGCAGGTCCGCGAAGAGGCTCTCGTCGTTCCGGAGAACCTCGTTCCTCTCGACCGTCGTCGCGGCGTAGGTCACCAGGGCGACGGCCAGGAGCGCTCGCCGGAAGCCGATCGACGCGAGGGGCAGCGCTGCGCAGAGCCCCGCGACCGCCGCGAGAAGCCCCGCCGAAGGGAGATAGGCGAGGCGCTCGGCGAAGATCGTGCCGATCGGGAACGGGACGTTCGAGGTCGGGAAGAACGCGCCGAGGAAGAGGCCGAGCCCGAGCGCGGCGAGCGGGAGCCTTCGCGCCGAGAGGACGGCGAGCGCCGCGAGCGCCGCGACGCCGAAGGTCCCCGCGAGCGCCCTCGGATCCGAGAGCGAGAGCGAAAGCGGCAGCGCGTGGGCCGAGTGGTCCGCCGAGAGGCCGAGCGGGACGAGCGTCTTCGCCGCGTAGCGCAGGAGGAGCCAGAGGCCGTTCGCGGCGCGGAGCGGGGCCGAGAGAGTGACGAGCGGGTTGTCGAGCTCGAAGAACGCGCTCCCCTTCGCCACGAGGCCGCTCCCGACGTAGAGCGCCCGCACGGCGACGAACGCGGCGATCGGACCGAGGAGCCCGGCCGCCGCGAGCGCCCTTTGCCGGAGCCTCCGCGCGAGCGGCTCGCTCCCCCCGCGCCGGAGGAGCTCCCCGAGCACCACCACTCCCGGCAGGACGACGGCGTGCTCCTTCGTGAAGAGGGCGACGAGGAAGGCCGCGAGGGCGCCGGCGTACGCGAAGCTCCGGAGGCGCGGACCGTCGTCGGTCGCCCGGAGGAAGAGGAGCGCGGAGAGGAAGACGAGGAACGCGACCAGGAGCTCGGCTCGCCCGACGATCCCGGTCACCGCCTCGGTGTGGATCGGCACGACCGCGAACAGGGCCGCGGCGGAGAGCGACGGCGCGCGCGGCATCCCGAGCGCGAGGAGCCAGGCCGCGAAGAGAAACGTCGTCCCGGCGTGGAGAAGGACGTTCACCAGGTGGAACGGAAACGGGTCGGTCCCGGTCGTCCAGCGCTGGACGGCGTAGGTCAGGAGGACGACCGGCCTGTAGTTCTTCCCGTTCGCGAGAGGCCCGCCGAAGTAATGCGTCGTGAAGATCTCGCCGACCTTCCCGGGCGAGGCGAGGCGCGGGTTGTCGCGGACGATGGTGACGTCGTCGAACGTGAAGTCCGCCGTCAGGCCGTTGAGGAACGGGACGACGGCGAGGAGCGCGAGGACGGCCGCTGCCGCCGCGCCGAGGCGTGCGCGCTCGCCGGCAGCACGGTCGGGGGGCGTCTCGAGGGGGCGCATCCGGAATCGCGGAGTCTAGTCCCGGATGCCGAGACGCTTCAGCTCGTAGAGCAGGGACTGGCGGGAGAGTCCGAGGAGCGCTGCGGCCCGGGTCCGATTCCCGCCCGCCTCGGCGAGCGCCTCCCGGATGACCCTCCTCCTCGCCTCGTCCACCGCGGTCCGATACCGGCCCCCGCTTTCCACGGCCGGCCCGGGCGCTCCGCGCAGCACCGGCGGAAGGTGGCCCTTCTCGATCCGCTCGCCGGGCCCCGCGAGGGCGCGGGCCGATTCGACGGCCGAGAGGAGCTCGCGGACGTTTCCCGGCCAGCGCCAGGAGAGGAGAGCGGCGCGCGCCTCCGGCGACAGAGGGGCCCCGTCGAGCGCCCCCTCGAGGAGGGCTCGGAGGTCGCGCGGCCTCTCCCGGAGCGGGTCGAGCGTGAGCGAGAGTTGCGCGATGCGGTAGAAGAGGTCTTCCCGGAAGCGCCCCTCGGCGCAGAGGCGGGCGAGGTCGCGATGCGTCGCCGTGACGAGTCGCAGGTCGACGGGACGCGTCCGGGTCTCTCCGAGCCTTCGG
Source organism: uncultured Holophagales bacterium (assembly GCA_964453825.1). GTDB lineage: Bacteria > Acidobacteriota > Thermoanaerobaculia > UBA5066 > UBA5066 > UBA5066. The sequence goes on along the minus strand of CAYVPO010000129.1, from coordinate 110 downwards.
ACCTCCTTTTCCTGAAGGACGCGCAGCAGCTTCGCCTGGACGAGCGGGGAGAGGTCGCCGATCTCGTCGAGGAAGAGGGTCCCGCCCGACGACGCCTCCAGGACGCCCGC
>CAYVPO010000128.1:0-10433 GCA_964453825.1 uncultured Holophagales bacterium | reverse complement strand
CCCGCCGGCCCCCGGCCGGGTGAATCTCTCGAGGGTGGGGGGGGGGGGGGGGGGGGGGGCGCCCCCCCGGATGGCAAGCCCCCCCGGAGCCAGTCCGGCCCGGGTCACCTCTTTCTGCAGCGAGGCATTCCGTTCACCCCCCGGGTCGCCGTTCGGGACACTGTCTGCCGTGCCCCCGCCACGAACCATGCCGGGAAGCAGCCGATGTCGGAGAATGGGCGCGTGGCCGACCTGATCGACGGCAACAACCTCCTCGGGCAGAAGGGCATCTCCCGGGAGACGCTCGTCAAGGAGCTGGCGGACCTCTCCCGTGCGAAGCGGAGACGGCTGACCGTCGTCTTCGACGGCCCTCCGGAGCACGGCCGGCCGAAGGTCCAGCAGCTCGGCGACGTGACGGTCGTCTACGCGGCTCCGCGAAGCGCCGACGAGGAGATCGTCCGGCGGGTGCGCGAGGCGCGGGACCCGCGCGGCGTGACGGTCGTGACGGACGACAGAGTCCTCTCGGAATCCGTCGACGCCGCGGGCGGACGGACGCTCGCCGTCGCCGCGTTCCGACAGACCGGGGCGCGGCGGCTGACGGCGAAGGCCGTGCGGGACGAAGAGAAGAGGGATCCGGGCGGGAACGCGTCCGAGTGGGCACGCTGGTTCAGCGACCCGCGGAACCGGATCGGGTGAGCGTTCCCCTCCGGCGTCCTCGCCGGCTCCACCCCGGATCTCTCGTCGGCGTCGCCGCGCTCTCGGGCCCGGTCCGCCCGGAGAGCCTCGACGCCGGAGTCGCGGCGCTCGAGCGTTTCGGCTACCGCGTCCGCGTCGCCCCGAACGTCCTCGAGACGGAGCCGCTCCTCGGCCTCGCCGGCGCCGACGAGGCCCGCGTGAGCGGCTACGTCGCCCTCGTCGAGGACCCGGAGGTCGGAGCCATCCTCTTCGCGAGGGGTGGGTACGGCGTGACTCGGGTTCTCCACCGGCTCCCGGAGCGTCTCCTCGCGGAGACGGCGAAGCTGCACTGCGGGTTCTCGGACCTGACGGCGCTGTCGGCCTTCCTCCGGGAGCGCTGCGGCCTCTTCTCGGTCCACGGGCCGATGGTGGCGTCCGACCTCGCCGCTCCCCTCGACGCGTGGACCGCGCCTTTCTTCCCATCCCTGCTGGAGGGACGCGGGCCCGGCCGTCTGCAGGTCCCATCGGCCGAGCTCCTCGTCCCGGGGCGGGCGGAAGGTCCGCTCGTCGGCGGCTGCCTTTCCCTGCTGGCCGCCCTCTGCGGGACGCCGTGGGACTTCGACTACGACGGGGCGCTGCTCTTCGTCGAGGAGGTGGGGGAGGAGGCGTACCGCGTCGACCGGATGCTCGGAACGCTCGTTTCTTCCGGCCGATGGAGCCGGCTGGCCGGTATCATCGTGGGCTCCATGACGCGCGTGACGTTCGGCGGCAACGAGGACCCGGAGCGCCTCCGGCGGCTTCTTCACGACCGGCTCGCCCCGCTCGGGGTCCCGGTCGCCCTCGGCCTGCCGTTCGGTCACGGGGGGGCGAACGTGCCGCTCCCCGTCGGGGCGCGCGCATCGTGGGACGGCGAGGCGCGGACGCTCGCCTTCGAGGAGGAGTTCCTCTCGTGAAAGTCGTGCTGAAGTCCGGCGGCGGCGCCGCGATCTTCGAGGAGTACATCGTCCGCGTGCCGGCCGGGGAGACGGTCTTCTCCGAGGGGGACGTCGGGACGGAGATGTACGTCATCCAGTCGGGGACGGTCGACATCGTGAAGAAGGTCCAGGACGAGGCCCGGGTCCTCTCCGTCCTCGAGAGAGGCGACTTTTTCGGCGAGATGTCGATCCTCGAGGACGTCCCCCGAACGGCGGACGCCATCGCCCGGACCGACGTCGAGCTCGTCCGGATCAACCAGTCGACGTTCGACGAGATGCTCCGGCACAACGGCGAGATCGCCGTCCGCATGCTCCGGAAGCTCTCCCGCAGGCTCCGCGAGACGACCGCGCTGCTCGAGCAGTCGACGGGAGAAGCACCCGCCCTCGACGAGTCGTCCGACTTCTTCGAGCGGACGGGCGCGCGGGACGGGATCTTCCGGCTCGTCGCGGACGGAGGGGTAGAGGAGTTCTACCTGAACCGCGACACGGAGACCCTGGTCGGGCGGATCGACCCGGTCACCGGGATCCGGCCGGACGTCGACCTGACGAACCTGGACGGCCCCCGCTCGGTTTCCCGTCGCCACGCGAAGATCGTCCGCGTCGACGGGGAATTCCAGGTGATCGAGGAGATCGGGACGATGAACGGCACGTTCGTGAACGGGAATCGGATCGCCACCGGCGCACCCGTCACGATCCAGGACGGCGACCGCCTCCGCTTCGGCCTCGTCGACCTGACCTTCCGAGTCACGCGGAGCTGAGGTTGCCGCGCCCCGCGCGCGGCCGGGAGCCCCTCGGTCCGGAGACGCCGCTCGCCAGCCTCCCCGGGATCGGCCCCGTCCGGGCGCGAGCCCTCGCGGACGCCGGGCTCGCCACCGTACTCGACCTCCTCCTCGAGCTTCCGGTTCGCCACGAGGACCGGGCCCGGTTCGCCCGTGTCGAGGACCTCGCGGCCGGGGGGCCGCCGCTCACGCTCTCGGGGACGATCACGGCGGCCCGCCTCGTGCGGACACGCCGGCGCGGCTTCTCGATCTACGAGGCGACCCTCGAGGACGAGAGCGGCTCGGTCGACCTCGTCTTCTATTCGCAACCGTGGCTCTCGCGCTGGCTGACGCCCGGGGCGCGGGCTTTCGTCCACGGTCGCGCCGTGCAGAAGCGAAAGCTCGTCCTCGAGTCCCCTCACGTCGAAGCGGAGCCCGAGGACCCGGACGACGCGGCGCTCTCCGTGGGTCGCGTCGTCCCGATCTACCGAACGCTGTCCGGCCTCCCGCCCCGGCTCCGGCGAAGGCTCGTCGCACGCTCTCTCGACGAGGCGGCGCCGAAGCTGCCGGAGCGCCTCCGCGCGGAGGACGCGGCCGGGCTGGACCTTCCCCCTCTCTCCGAAGCGCTTCGCGAGGTGCATTTCCCGGGGTCCGCGGGTGGCCCCGCCGACCCGCGGCCGTTTCGCGACCGCTCCTCCAACCACCTTCGCCGCCTCGCATTCGAGGAGCTCCTGGAGCTCCAGGTCGCGCTGGCCCGGCGGCGGCGGGAAAGGGCCGGCCGCCCCGCGCCCCGGATCGAAGCCGACGCTTCCGTTCGGAAGACCCTCGCCGCAATCCTGCCGTTCCCGCTGACCGCGTCCCAGAAGCAGGCCATCCGGGAGATCGGGGCCGACCTGCGGTCGGGTCACCCGATGGCGCGTCTCCTCCAGGGCGACGTCGGGAGCGGGAAGACGATCGTCGCCCTCCTGACCGCGGTCCTCGCGGCACGGCGCGGCTTCCAGACGGCCCTCATGGCACCGACGACGCTCCTCGCCGAGCAGCACGCGGAGACCGTCTACCGTCTCCTCGCCGGGACCGGCGTGACGGCGGCGCTGCTGACGGGGCGCGTGACGGGCCGCCCGCGGGCGGCCCTCCTCGAGGCGCTGTCGGAAGGGGAGATCGACGTCCTCGTCGGGACGCACGCGCTCCTCGAGAAGCCGGTCGCGTTCCGCAGGCTGGGCCTTTTCGTCGTCGACGAGCAGCATCGCTTCGGGGTGGCGCAGCGGGCCGCGCTCCCGGCGCGGGGCCCGGTGCGCCGCGAGCACCCGCACGTCCTCGTTCTGTCGGCGACGCCGATCCCGCGCTCGCTCGCGCTCGCGCTTCACGGAGACCTCGACGTCTCGACGCTCGACGAGAAGCCCCCGGGGCGAACGCCGGTCGAGACGTCCGTGGCGGGAGACGGCGAGCGCGAGGAGGCCTACCGGAGGCTCGCAGCCGACGTCGCAACGGGCGGGCGCGCGTACGTCGTCGTGCCCCTCGTCGACGAGTCGGAAACGATCGAGGCTCGGTCGGTGGCCGCCTGGACGGAAGAGGTCGCACGCCGCCTCCCCGGCCGCCGCGTCGGCGCGCTCCACGGAAAGATGAGGCCTGAAGCGCGGGAAACGGCGATGCGCCGCTTCGCCGCGGGGGAGATCGACGTCCTCGTCGCTACGACGGTCGTCGAGGTCGGCATCGACGTCCCCGAGGCGTCGTTCCTCCTCGTGGAGGACTCGGAGCGTTTCGGCCTCGCGCAGCTCCATCAGCTCCGCGGACGCGTCGGGCGCGGGAGGCGCGCGTCGACCTGTGTTCTCCTCGCTGGTTCCGGAGCGTCGCCCGAGGCCCTTGCGCGCCTCTCGGTCCTCGCTCGGACGGACGACGGCTTCGCCGTGGCCGAGGAGGATCTCCGCATGCGCGGGCCGGGAGAGGCCCTCGGCACGCGTCAGAGCGGCCTCCCCGGCCTGCGGATCGCCGACCCGCTCGGCGATCGGGACCTCCTCGAACGGGCGAAGGAGCTCGCCGCCGACCTCGCGTCCCGCGGGGCGGCCGGCCCCTTCGAGGAGCGGCTGATCCTCCGGACCGGCGACCCACGGTAGCGGGCGGTCCGCGTTCGGCGCTCTGTGGCATCCTCCGGGTGTGGAGCTTTCCCTCGAGACCGACGGTTCGGTCGCCGCGCTCAAGGTCCGGGGCGACGTGACACTCACCGAGGCGTCGACGATCACGGAGTACCTCCGGGTCGCCCGCGAGAACGGCGCGCTTCGGTGCGTGGTGGACCTGTCTTCCTGCACGGCCCTCCCGACGACGATCGTCGCCGTCCTGATGCGCGAGCAGGGCCGCTTCGCCGCCTCGGGCGGGTCGCTCGCTCTCGCGGGCGTGGGCGAGCAGAACCCGTTCCTTTCGCAGAGCGTCGCCGCGGGCCGCTTCGGCCACTATCGAACCGTCGAGGAAGGGCTCGCCGCCGAGCGGCGCGCGTCCGGCGCGCCGTTTGACGCCCCCTCGGGGGGCACGTAGGATCGGGCGTTTTCGGACGTTCCTGCCGTGCCCGACGCGCCCGTCTCCCCCGAAAAGGTCCTCGAGATCGTCATTCAGGTGGCCGCCCTCCTGTTCGCGGTCTCCGTGCACGAGTCCGCGCACGGCTGGATGGCGCTCCGCTGCGGCGACACGACCGCCCGGGATCTCGGCCGGATCACGCTGAACCCCCTGAAGCACGTGGACCCCTTCGGAAGCCTCCTCGTCCCGGCGCTCCTCGCGTTCACCGGGGCGCCGATCTTCGGCTGGGCGAAGCCGGTCCCGGTGTCGCTCCACGGCGTGCCGAACCCGCGGCGGGCGAACCTCCTCGTCTCGGCGGCAGGGCCGCTCTCGAACTTCGCCGTGGCGGTCGTCGCGGCGGTCGCGTTCTTCGTCCTCCGAGCCGTCGCGCCGTCGGGCGCGGAGACGAGCGGGTCGGTCTTCTACCCGCTTCTGCTCGTCTCCCTCTTCTCTGTGGCGGTAAACGTCTCGCTCGGCATCTTCAACCTCGTCCCGATCCCGCCGCTCGACGGCTTCGGCGTCGTCGAGAGCTTCGCCCCCGCCCGCTGGATGCGCGGCGTGGCGTGGGTGCGGCGCTACGGGTTCGTCCTCCTCGTCGTGGCGATCTTCACGGGGGCGCTCTCGGCCGTCCTGAGGCCGCCGATGAAGCTCGTCTTCCAGTTCCTTCTCGGAGGTCCTTCTTGAGCGAACCGGCGAAGAAGACCGTCCTCTCGGGCCTGCGGCCCACGGGACGCGTCCACCTCGGCAATTACTGGGGCGCGGTGAAGAACTGGGTCGACCTGCAGGACCGGTACGAGTGCCGGTACTTCGTGGCCGATCTGCACGCCCTCACGACCGACTACGCCGACACGTCGGCGATCCGGGAGTCGACGCTCGAGGCGGTGACCGACTGGCTCTCGGTGGGGCTCGATCCGGAGAAGGCGGTCGTCTTCGTCCAGTCGCAGGTGCCGCAGACGGCGGAGCTCGCGCTCGTTTTCGGAATGTTCACCCCGCTCGGCTGGCTCGAGAGGGTGCCGACCTACAAGGAGCAGCTCCAGGAGCTGCGCGAGAAGGACCTCGGCACGTACGGGTTCCTGGGCTACCCGGTCCTGATGACGGCCGACATCGCGCTCTACCGCGGCCACTACGTCCCGGTCGGGAAGGACCAGGAGAGCCATCTCGAGATCTGCCGCGAGATCGTCCGCCGCTTCAACGGCCTCTACGGAGAGGTGTTCCCGGAGCCGCAGGCTCTCTTCACGGAGACGCCGAAGGTGCCCGGCCTCGACGGCCGGAAGATGTCGAAGAGCTACGAGAACACGATCGCCCTGTCCGACTCGGCCGACGACGTGGCGAAGAAGGTCATGTCGATGGTGACCGACCCGCGGCGCGCGCGGCGGTCCGATCCGGGTAACCCGGACGAGTGCAACCTCTTCCCGTTCCACCGGCTCTACTCCTCGAAAGAGGAGTGCGCGGAGATCGACCGCGGCTGCCGGACCGCGACGCTCGGCTGCGTCGACTGCAAGAAGTGGCTGATCCGGAACATGAACGCGGCCCTCGAGCCGGTGCGCGCGAAGCGGGCGGAGATCACGGCGCAGCCCGGGCTCGTCCGCGAGGTCCTCGAGGAGGGGGGCGTGAAGGCGCGCGCCCTGGCGACCGAGACGATGAAGGCCGTCTCCGGCGCGATGAAGCTGCTTTGAGGTTGTCGCCGAGCCCGACCCGCCGAGCCCTCCGGGCGTTCCGCGCGGCGGCGCGCTAGGGGAAGCCGTGGCCGAAGGCATCCGTATCCCGATTCCCCCCGGCGCGGAGCTCGTCCAGCCCTACCCGGTGCACCTGCCGCAGTTCGACGGGCCGCTCGACCTCCTGCTCCACCTGATCCGGAAGGACGAAATCGACCTCCGGAACATCCCGGTCGTCGACATCTGCCGGCAGTACCACGAGTACCTCGTCCTCATGGTGGAGCTGGACCTCGAGGTTGCCGCGGAGTTCCTCTACGTCGAGGCCCTCCTCGTCCAGATCAAGAGCCAGATGGTCCTCCCGCGGAACGCGTCGGTCGAAGGCGGCGACGCTCCCGACCCGCGGGAGGAGCTCGTCAACCGGCTGCTCCAGTACCGGAAATTCAAGGGCGTCGCCGAGACGCTCCACGTCTACGAGGCGGAGCGGGTCGGGATGTACCCGAGGCCCGCGTACAGGCCCGATGCCGAGCCCGAGGAGGAGGAGACGGACCTGTCCGAGGTCTCGCTCTTCGACCTCCTCACCCTGTTCAAGGGGGCGGTCGACCGCTTCCGGGCGCTTCACCCGCCAGCGATGGCGATCTCCGCCCAGAAGTACTCCATCCGGGAGAAGATGGAGGACATGGCGGGACGGGTCCGCCAGACGGGACGCGTCGCGCTGACGGAGGTCTTCCGCGGGCTCACGGGACGCGCGGAGGCGATCGCGGTCTTCCTCGCCGTCCTCGAGCTCCTCCGCCTCCTGCTGGTCCGGGCGCTCCAGACCGAGGAGTTCGGAGAGATCTACCTCGAGCCGACGGGCGAGAACCTGACGCTGGACGGATACGAAGAGGAATACCGCTGAGACGATGACGGACGACCGAGACGAATCGAACCCGGAGCTCTCCCTGTCCGAGGCCGGGCCGGCGCCCTCGGCCGACGCCGAAGCGTTCCGCGTGGAACCTCTCCCCGAAGAGGCGCCGGCGGCGGCGATCGCTCCCGGCGACGCGGAGATGGAGGAGGCGCTCCCGCTCGTGGAGGCCCTGCTGTTCGCGTCCTCCAAGCCGATCGCCCTCGAGAAGCTGGCTGAAGCGGCGGAGCTCTCCGAAGAGGTCGTCGTGCGCGCGCTCGAGGCGCTCGAAGCGGCCTGCGCCGCTGCGGGGCGCGGTGTCCGGCTGGACCGGGTCGCCGGAGGCGTCCGGCTCGTGTCGCGCCCCGAGTACGATTACCCCGTCCGCCGGCTCCTCGGCCTGGACGGGAAGACGAAGCTCTCGATGGCGGCGCTCGAGACCCTCGCGATCGTGGCGTACCGGCAACCGGTGACAGGTCCGGAGATCGCCGAGCTGCGTGCCGTGAACTCCTCCTCCTCGATCCGGACGCTCCTCGACAGGAAGCTGATCACGACGGCCGGGAGGAAGGAGGTCGTCGGGACCCCGTTCCTCTACAAGACGACGAAGGAGTTCCTCGTCCACTTCGGCCTGAAGGGGCTCGGCGACCTGCCGAAGCCGGAGGAGCTCGAGGCGATCTACGGCCTCGAGGCTCCGAAGGCCGACCCGGCCCAGGTGGAGCTGTTCCACGTCGACGAGGCGACCGGCGAGGTTGAGGAGGTCGGGACGGAAGGGCCGGGAGAAGGGGAGCAGGCCGCGACCGACGGGGCGCTCTCCGCGCCGGAAAGCGCCCCCGGCGGCACCCCGCCCGACGAGGACGCCGGACCCGTGCCCGGCGACGAGACGGCACCGGGAGAGGAGCGCCATGACGGCTGAAAGACTCCAGAAAGTCCTGGCCGCGGCGGGCGTCGCCTCGCGCCGCGCGGCCGAGGAGCTGATTCGCGAAGGGCGGGTCACGGTGAACGGGACGGTGGTTCGCGAGCTCGGCACGAAGGTCGATCCCGCCGTCGACCACGTCAAGGTGGACGGGAAGAGGATCCGGTCCGCCGCGGCCCATCGCTACATCCTGATGAACAAACCCCGGGGCGTCGTCGTCACCCGAGACGACCCGCAGCACCGGCCCACCGTCTACAACCTGCTCGGTACGCGCGTCTCCGAGCCGGTCGTCCCGGTGGGGCGGCTCGACTTCGACTCGGAGGGGCTCCTCCTCCTCACGAACGACGGGGCGCTCGGGTACCGGATCGCGCATCCGTCGGGCGGCTGCCAGAAGGAGTACGAGGTGAAGGTCTCCGGGGTGCCGACTCCGGCCCGGATCGCGAGGCTCGCGCGCGGAGTCCTTCTCGACGGCACGAAGACCGCCCCCGCGAAAGTCGAGCTGATCGAGACGACGCCCGAGAAAGACGGCGTCGGCGGGAATGCCTGGCTCCGCGTCGTCCTCGGCGAGGGGCGCTCCCGCCAGGTCCGCCGCATGCTGGAGTCGGTCGGGCACAAGGTCTCGAAGCTCCGGCGCGTCGCGATCGGCCCTCTCCGCGACAGGAAGATCCCCGTCGGCGGCTTCCGCGACCTCAGCCCGGCCGAAGTCGCGGCTCTCCGCGCTCTCGAGCCCGCCGCGAGAACGGCCTCGCCACGCAAGACCACGAGCCCCAGGGCGCCCCGGCGGCGCCGCAAGGAGGAGTGATGAAGCCCTCTCCGAGACCCTCGATCGCAAAGCTCGCCCCGTACGTCCCCGGACGTCCCATCGAGGAGGTGGAGCGCGAGCACGGGATCACGGGAGCCGTGAAGCTCGCTTCGAACGAGAACCCTCTCGGACCTTCCCCGAAAGGCGTCGCCGCCGCGATCGCCGCGGCATCCGGGGTGAACATCTACCCGGACGGCTCCGCCACCTACCTTCGGAGGGCGATCTCGGCGCGCTTCGGCTTTCCGAGCGAGCAGGTCGTCGTCGGGTCGGGCTCCTCGGAGCTGATCGACCTCTGCATGCGGGCGTTCGTCGACCCGGGCGACGAGGTCGTCGTCCCGCAGGGGATCTTCCGGATGTTCCCGGTCGCCGTCGGACGGGCCGGTGGCACGATCGTGGAGGTCCCGACGAAGGCCGGATACGTGCCGGACCTCGATGCGCTGAAGCGGCGGATCGGACCCGCCACGAAGGTCGTCGCGATCGCGAACCCGAACAACCCGACCGGGGCCTACGTCCCGAGGGCCGAGCTGGAACGCTTCTTCGAAGGCCTGCCGGAGCACGTCGTCGCCGTCGTCGACGAGGCCTACCACGAGTTCGCGCGGGAGGTCGCCGACTACCCGAACGCCCTCGACGAGCTCCGGAAGGGGAGGAACATCCTCGTCCTCCGGACGTTCTCGAAGGCCTACGGCCTCGCGGGATTCCGGATCGGCTACGGCTTCACGACGCCCGAGATCGCCGCCGCGATCAACAAGGTGCGGGAGCCGTTCAACACGACCGTCGTGGCCCAGGTCGCCGCCATCGCCGCCCTCGACGACGACGCGCACTGCGAGCGGACCGTGTCGCTCGTCCGGACGGAGCGGGCGTTCCTCGCGGCGGAGCTCGCGCGGCGCCAGGCGGTCGTCTCCCCGTCCCTCGGCAATTTCCTCCTCGTCGAGCTCCCGATCCCGTTCGGGCCGCTCGAGCCGGAGTTCGCCCGCCGGGGGGTGATCCTGCGGCCGATGGGAGGGTGGGGCTTCCCGCTGGCGTTCCGCGTCTCGATCGGGACGCACGAAGACAACCTCCGGTTCCTGGCCGCCTTCGACGACCTCCTCGCGGCCGGGAAGCTCGGACTGTCGGCGGCCGTGCTCCCCGTCGGCGCGGGATGATCGTCGTCGCCATCGACGGCCCCTCCGGCGTCGGCAAGTCGACGGTGGGGAAGGCCCTGGCCGCGAGCCTCGGCGTTCCCTACCTCGACACCGGCGCGATGTACCGCGCCG
>CAYVPO010000127.1:0-10482 GCA_964453825.1 uncultured Holophagales bacterium | reverse complement strand
AGAGCGGCACCATCGCCGCCGGCGCCACCCAGGCCGTCACGCTCGACTTCACCACCGCCCTGCAGTGGCCGGGGCTCCATCAGGCCAAGCTCCGCGTCGCCAGCACCAACCCCTTCCCGCCGAGCGAGGTTCCGGTCAACTTCACGATCTCCTTCCTCGACGTCCCGGCCAACCACTGGGCTGACGCCTTCATCCACGCCCTGGCCGGTGTCCGCGTCACCCGTGGCTGCGGCGAGGGGAACTTCTGTCCCGACGCCGAGGTCGACCGCGCCCAGATGGCGATCCTGATGGTCCGCTCCATGCGCGGGCCTTTCTTCGCCCCGCCCGCGGCCAAGGGCATCTTCGCCGACGTGCCCATCTCCGACACCGACACCACCGCCGACTTCATCGAGCAGCTCTACGACGACGGCATCGTCGCTGGCTGCGGCGTCGACGGGAACGGCCAGCGCCTCTACTGCCCCGACCAGCCCGTCACCCGCGCCGAGATGGCCGTCTTCATCGCCGGCGGCGTCGAGCTCCCGCCCGTCGACCCGCCGACCGGCTACTTCACCGACGTCCACGGAACGGCTTATTCCTGGGCCGAGCCCTACGTCGAGGCGATCTTCAACGAGGGGATCACCGCCGGCTGCGGAGACCACCTCTTCTGCCCCTCCACGACGATCACCCGCGCCCAGCTCGCCGTCTGGCTCGTCAGCGCCTTCGGCTTCCCCTACGTCCTCCCGACCCCGTAGACCTCACCGGCGATCCACACCGACCAACACCGCGGCCCGGGGGCAACCCCCGGGCCGCTTCTTCTTGCCCGCCGCCTCAGAACGCCAGGTCGACGCCGGCCACGAAGCGGCGGCCCGGCGAGGGGTAGCCCGCGACCTCGGCGTAGTCGCGGCCGAGGAGGTTCGTGACGCGGAGGAACGGGGAGAGTCCCCAGGCGACCGGCGGAAGGGTGAGGGCGCCGTCGAGGCGGAAGTAGGCGGGGCTCGTGACGCGCAGGTAGGTCGTCGCGTCGACGTCGTCCCGCTCCCCGACCCAGAGCCCGGTCACCTCGGCGCTCGCTCCGCGGCCGAGGTCCTCGCCAACGGTCAGCGACGCGCGCTGCTTCGGCCGCCGAAGGAGCGGGAGGCCGGTGTCGCGGTCCTCGGTGTCGAGCCAGGCCCAGGCGGCGCGGACCCAGGCCGTCCGCGTCAGCGGCGCGACGAGTCGGGCCTCGACGCCCGTCATCCGCGCCCGGCCGACGTTGACGTTCTTCTGGAACGCGAAGTCGTAGCGGATCAGGTCCTTCACGTCGCTCCGGAAGACGGTCGCCTCGAGCGAGGCGCCGCCGCCGAGGGTCCACTCCGCCCCCGCCTCGTACGAGGCGGAGCGTTCCGGCTCGAGCTCCGCGTTCCCTGAGAAGGGGTAGTAGAGCTCGCCCGTCGCGGGGGCCCGGAACGCCGATCCGGCCGCGGCGCGGAACCGGAGCGAGGTGGAGGCCTTCCAGGAGAGGGCGACGCGCGGGTTCGTCGACGCGCCGAAGGCGTCGTGCTCGTCCCGCCGCACGCCCGCCGTGACGACGAAGCGGTCCCGGGCGAGGGAGACGCGGTCCTCGGCGAAGACCGACCAGGTCCGCGTCGTCAGGCCGTCGAGCTGGACGCCGTACGCGTCCTCGTTGTCCACCTTCGTCCGCTCGAGGTCCGCGCCCATCGAGATCCGGTTGGAGCCCGAGTCGTGCGAGAGGACGAGGCGCCCCCCGGCACGCCGGGCGCGCGTCTCGGAGAACGTGAAGCCCCAGGGCTCGTCGGGGTCTGCGAACGTCGGCTCGTCTGTCGCGTACGTGCCGAGCGCTTCGAGCCTCGTCCGCGCGCCGAGCGCGAGGGAGAGCGGGACGGAGACGAGCGTCGTGTCGGCCGTCGTGAAGCGGCGCGGTGTCGTCGTCGCCCCCTCGAAGGGGATCCCCGTCCGAGACGTCTCGCGGCGGACGGTGACGCCCGTCCGCGCTCCGTCGGAGAGCCGGACGTCGAGCGCGGCAGAGAGGTCGGTCCCGGCGAAGAACTCGTTCGGGAGGTCGCCGCCGGCGGTGATCCGCCGATACCCCGCGGTCACGCCGATCGTGCCGCGCCTCCAGGCGGCGTTCACGCCCCCCTCGCGCGTCGAGGCGTTCCCGAGTCCGAAGTGCGCCCGGCCGGAGAGGCCCTCGGCCTCGGCCTTCCGGGTGAAGAGCTGGACGACGCCCCCGATCGCCTCGGAGCCGTAGAGCGCCGAGAAGGGGCCTCGAACGACCTCGACTCTCTCGAGGTTCGCGGTGCCGAGCGAGGAGAGGTCGACGGTTCCGAAGTAGGGGCTGTTGAGCTTGACGCCGTCGACGAGGACGAGCGCCGAGTTCGAGTTCGCCCCGCGCAGGAAGAGCGAGGTGACGCCGCCCGGCCCGCCGCTCTGCGCGACGTCGACTCCGGGGACGCTCCGGAGGAGGTCGGCGACGGTCGTCGCGCGGGAGCGTTCGATGTCGGCCCGGTCGAGGACGGTGGTTGCGACCCCGAGGGTGGAGGCGTCCGCGGGCGCCGCCTCGGCGGTGACGACGATCTCCGTCGAGACGGGAGCCGGGCCCGTGCGGGGCGCCTGGCCGAGAGCGGACGAAGAGAGTACGAGCGGGAGGAAGAGGACGAGAAGGATGCGGTTCAAGAGGCCTCCGTTCGGCTGCGGCCTGCCGTCCCATCGGAAGGGGCGGGAGGCGCGCGCGGAGGCGTCTCCCGCGACCTCTCGAGCCCCGGAGACGGCGCGGCGGGTTGCGATGGGCCTCGGGCAGGTCTCCTGGCTCCCGGATCGTCCGCGGAAGGACCCCTTCCCGGAGGCGAAACCCGCGTCGCGGATCGCTCGCCACCAGTGGGATGTCGTCCTTCGCGTCCCCGGTCACAGTGGCGGGGGCCGCGCGGGAATCTCACCCGCTTCCCTCTCTCGCCCCCCGGAGGACGGGGGACCCGAGATCCGTTGAAAGAACCGGCCGCGGAGGATAGCACCCGGCCCGCGAGGGGCGACGGCGCACGGGAACGGAACGCGTCAGCCGCCGGCCAGCGCCCCGAGCCGCACCCCGACCCGGACCGGCCCGTGAGGGCGGCTCCATTCGAACTCAGCGGCCCGCGCCCCCCCGACGAGGAGGACGACGGTGGAGCCGAGCTCGAACGTCCCGAGATCGTCCCCCGGGGCGCACGGGAGCCCGTCGACGGCGAGGCGGTCCCGCCGCCCGAGCGCGCGTCCCCCGAGCCACCGCGCGTCGACGACGACGCCCCCGACGTGCGTCGCGGCGACCATCACGGCCGCGACGTCGAGCCCTTCGTCCTCTCCCGTCCCTTCGGCGATCCAGTACGCGCGGCGGTTCCTCACGTAGAGGCCCGGCGTGAACGCGGTCGAGGCTTCGTTCACTGGCCAGAGCTCCCCCTCGACACGCCCGACGGCGAGGACGCGCCCCGGGCACGGGACGTGGATCCGGTGGTAGTCGCGCGGAGAGAGGTAGAGCGTCGCGTACGCCCCGCCCGCGAAGCGCGCCGCGAGCGGGTCGGCGGCGAGAAGCTCGTCGAGGCGGTACGGGAGCCCCTTCGCCTGGATGAGGGTGCCGTTCTCGACCCGCCCCGAGGCGATGAGGGCGCCGTCTACGGGCGAGTTGAGTCCGCCGGGGACCGCCGGCTCCTGGAGGCGGAGGCCCGCCTTCAGCCTGCGCGTGAAGAAATCGAGGAACGAGGCGTACTCGGCGAGCGGCCGCTCCGCCTCGCCGAGGTCGACGCGGTACGACGCGGCGAAGCGCCCCAGGAGCGGCGCACGCAGCGCACGAGGCAGCCGCATTCGTGCCAGGAGGCCGACCGCGGCCGAGCCGGCCTTCTTCGGGTAGAGGCCGAGAAGCCGGAGAGAGAGAGGCGGCGCCGCGTCGGACATGAGCCGATTATGATAGGGGTCTTCCCGCGTCCGGATTGACCGCCCCGAGGAGGAGAGCGCGATGAGCACTGCAACCGAGACCCTGGCCGGAAAGCCCCTGTCCTCGAACCCCCACCTCCTTTCGTGGGTCGAGGAGTGCGCGAAGCTCTGCAAGCCCGACCGGGTCGTCTGGTGCGACGGCAGCGAGGAGGAGAAGGAGCGCCTGACGGCCCTCGCCGTCTCCACGAACGTTCTCATCCCGCTGAACCAGGAAAAGCTGCCCGGCTGCTACCTCCACCGCTCCGACCCGGCCGACGTGGCCCGCGTCGAGCACCTCACCTTCATCTGCACGAAGACGAAGGAGGAGGCCGGACCGAACAACAACTGGATGGCGCCCGGCGAGGCGTACCGGAAGCTCGGCGCCCTCTACGACGGCTCGATGAAGGGGCGGACGATGTACGTCGTCCCCTACGTCATGGGGCCGATCGGCTCGCCTCAGGCCAAGGTGGGCGTCGAGCTGACCGACAGCGTCTACGTCGTCCTGAACATGCGGATCATGACCCGCATGGGGACGCGCGCCCTCCGGATGCTCGGGGACTCGGCCGACTTCAACCGCGGCCTCCACTCGATGCTCGACCTGAACCCCGAGCGTCGCTTCATCTGCCACTTCCCCGAGGACAACACGATCTGGTCGATCGGCTCGGGCTACGGCGGGAACGTCCTGCTCGGCAAGAAGTGCCTCGCCCTGCGCATCGGCTCCTACCTCGGCCGCCAGGAAGGCTGGATGGCCGAGCACATGCTCATCATGGGCGTCGAGGAACCCTCGGGCGAGACGACTTACGTCGCGGCCGCGTTCCCCTCGGCCTGCGGCAAGACGAACTTCTCGATGCTCATCCCGCCCACGAGCTTCAACGGCTGGAAGGTCTGGACCGTCGGCGACGACATCTGCTGGATGCGCCCCGGGCCGGACGGCCGGCTCTGGGCGATCAACCCCGAGGCGGGCTACTTCGGCGTCGCGCCCGGGACGAACTACGCCACGAACCCGAACGCGATGGAGTCGATCAAGCGCGACACGCTCTACACGAACGTCGCGATGACGCCCGACGGCGACGTCTGGTGGGAGGGGAAGGACAGCACCCCGCCCGAGGAGCTGATCGACTGGCGCGGACGGCCCTGGCAGCGCGGCTCGTCGGAGAAGGCCGCCCATCCGAACAGCCGGTTCACGGCCCCCGCCGCGAACAACCCGGCCCTTTCGCCGCGCGTGAATGACCGCAACGGCGTGCCGATCTCCGCGATCATCTTCGGCGGCCGCCGCTCGACGACGGTCCCGCTCGTCCTCCAGTCGTTCAACTGGACACACGGCGTCTACCTCGGCGCGACGATGGGCTCGGAGACGACGGCAGCGGCCGTCGGCAAGGAAGGGATCGTCCGCCGCGACCCGATGGCGATGCTCCCCTTCTGCGGCTACGACATGGGGCGCTACTTCGAGCACTGGCTGAACATGGAGGGGAAGGTCGCGACTCTCCCGAAGGTCTTCATGGTGAACTGGTTCCGCAAGGGGCCCGACGGCTCGTTCCTCTGGCCCGGCTTCGGCGAGAACATGCGGATCCTGAAGTGGATCATCGACCGCGCCCGCGGCCGCGCCGGCGCCTCGGAGAGCGCCATCGGCTGGGTGCCGAAGTGGGCCGACCTTCCGCTCAAGGACCTCGCGGTCCCGATGGAGGACGTCGAGGACGCGCAGACGATCGACTACGAGGAATGGAAGAGGGAGCTCGCCGACCAGGACACCTTCTTCGACCAGTTCGCGTCGACCATGCCGAAGGAGATCGTCTACGAGCGCGAGATCATCCGCTCGCGCCTGAGCCGCGTCACGGCGAAGTAGGGGGACCGGGGCGCCGGAGGCGCAGGAAGACGAACGCGC
Organism: uncultured Holophagales bacterium; assembly: GCA_964453825.1. GTDB lineage: Bacteria > Acidobacteriota > Thermoanaerobaculia > UBA5066 > UBA5066 > UBA5066. The sequence continues at coordinate 4,685 of CAYVPO010000127.1, read as the reverse complement.
TGTAGCCGGCGACGAGCGTGAGGGCGAGGAGGAGGACGACGAGGAGCGACGTGAGGACGTCCGGGCTCGCCGCCGCCGCCGCGACCGTCAGGCTCTCGCCGGAAGCGCCGCGCGCGGGCACGAGCGCCGGGTAGAGCCCCTGCCCGACGATCCCCCAGAGGGCCGTGATCGAGAGCGAGGAGGCCCCGAGCGCGAGGGCCGGCCGCCCCGCCTTCGCGAAGTACGGGAGCGCGACGAGGGAAGCGAGCATCGCGACGGGAGCGACCCACGTGAGCGGGTGGTGGTACGGCTCCCAGAGGTGAGGCGCGGCGAAGAGCGAGGAGACGCCGGTCAGGCCGTGGAGCGCGACCGCCGTCACCCAGGCACGCAGGACGACGTCCTCGCCCTCCCCCGCGCGGAGGCTCAGCCAGCAGGCCCCCTGGAGCGCGAAGAGGGCGACGGTCTCGACGGCGACGACGAGCGCGAACGGCGACAACAGCTCTCCGAGCGAAGCCGTGCTGCGTCCCGCCTCGTCGAGCGGAAGGCCGAGGAGGACGTTCCCCAGGAGGAGCCCGGGCAGGAACGCCGCCACGACGCTCAGCGCTCCGAACGCGACGTCGCGAGACCGGCCGACGACCTCGGCGCTCCTCCCCGTCCCGAGCGCCCAGGCCCGCAGCACCAGTACGAGAGCGAGGAGGACGAGCAGCCCGCCGAAGGCCGACGTCACCGCCGCGCGGACCGGCGGGAACGCGGCGAAGAGGGCCGCGAGTCCCGCGACGAGCCAGAGCTCGTTCCCGAGCGTCGCCGGTCCGAGCGTGGCGATCCGCCTCCGGCGCGTCTCGTCGTCGCCCGCGCGAGCGAGGACGAGCGTCCCGACGCCGCCGTCGATCCCGTCGAGCACCGAGTACCCGGCGAAGAGGGCGCCGACCACGAGGAACCAGGTCGTCTGAAGGTCCAGCATCGGAGCACCTCCACCCGGCTGCGGTTTTCCCTCAGGTTAGCGCCGGCGCCGTCGCGAGGACAGGGGGAACGACGGCGCGGACCGGGCTTCCCTCCCGGGACGCCTCCTCAGCGGACGCGCCAGATCCCCGTGCCGCGCCCCGGCAGGTAGACGCGTGTCGACCCCGGAGCGCCGCTCGGATCGGCCGCGCCCGGATCGGCGAAGACGCGCTCGAACGTGCCCCCCGGCACCGCGAACGGGCCGGCCGACTGGAAGGAGTCCGACAGGTTGTGGACGACGAGGACGGTCTCCCCGGCGGTTCTCCGGAGGAACGCGAGAAACGGCGTGACCCCGTCCGTCCGCGAGACGAGGACGGTCTCTCCCTTGCGGAGCGCCTCCGAGGAGGTCCGCGCGCGGATGAGGCTCCGGTAGCGGGAGAGAAGCGAGGCCGGGTCGTTCCTCTGCGCGGCGACGTTCGCCGTCTCGCGCCCCGGCGCGAACGGGAACCAGGGCGTTGTGGTCGTGAAGCCGCCGCCGGGCGTCCCGTCCCACGGCATCGGCGTCCGCTTCGACTCGTCTCCTCCCGTCGGTCCGTTCTCCAGGCCCACTTCCTCGCCGTAGTAGAGGAACGGCGCACCCGGGAGCGTGAGGAGGATCGCCGCGGCGTTCCGGAGGCGCCCCGCGTTCCGGCCGAGCTGCGTCGCGAGGCGCACCTGGTCGTGGTTCGTCAGGAACGGGGCGTCGATCGCGCCGGCCGGATAGACCCGGCCGACCTCCTCGAGCTTCGCCGCGACCGGCGCGGCGTTCCCGGACGAGACCGCCTCGAGGACCAGGTCGGAGAGCGGGAAGTTGAAGCTCGCCGGGAGCTCGTCGCCGCCCGGCGCCGTCTTCGAGCCGTAGTAGGTCGCGATGACCGGCGTGTCGGACCAGTTCTCGCCGACGACGAAGGCCTGCGGCTTCACCCGGCGGACGTGCGCCGCGAACTCCTTCAGCGCCGCGTGCGTCTCGGGCGTGTCGGCCTGTCCGCCCCCCGCGCCCGACTCGACGAGGTAGCGCGTCGCGTCGAGGCGGAAGCCGTCGACTCCCCGCTCGAGCCAGGTGGCCGCGATCCGCCGCATCTCAGCGCGGAAGCCCCTGCTCCTCCAGTTCAGGTCGGGCATCCCGCTCCAGAAGACGCCGTAGTAGAAGGCGTCGCCGCTCCGGTGCCAGGTCCCCGCGTTGCCTCCCCACGGCGCCTTCCAGCCGGGGTCCGTCGGGCTCCAGACGTACCAGTCGCGGTACGGCGAGGCGGGCGAGGAGGAGGCGGCGACGAACCACGGGTGCTGCGAGCTGCTGTGGTTGACGACGAGGTCGACGATGACTCTCATCCCGCGCCGGTGCGCCTCGTCGAGGAGCCTCAGGAAGTCGGCGTTCGTGCCATAGTCCGGCTCGACCTTCAGGTAGTCGGTGGTGTCGTAGCCGTGGTAGCTCGGGGACTCGAAGACCGGCATGAGCCAGAGCGCGTCGACGCCCAGGTCCGTCGTCGTCGCCAGGTCGCCGTCGTTCAGGTCGTCGAGGCGCGAGATCAGGCCCGGCAGGTCGCCGATGCCGTCGCCGTCGGAGTCCTGGAAGCTCCGGACGAAGACCTCGTAGAAGACGGCGCCGCGGGCCCACTCGTGGTCCCAGGCCGCGGAGGCCGCGCGCGAAGGGGCGGGAACAACCTCCCTGTCGGACGGCGCGCTGCCGCAGGTGAGGGCGGCGAGCGCCATCGGGACGACGAGCGCGAGTCGCGTCGAACGCATGGGGACCTCCGGGCCGTGGCCCGCGGGAAGGATATCGGACGGGGGCGGGGGTGAGCGGCTTCGACGGAGCCCGCCTCGGGGCGCTCGTCCACGACCTCCTCGCCGTCGTGAGGCGGCGTCCGGCCGACCTCCTCCCGTTCGAGGAGGTCCGCGACCGCCTGAAGCTCCGCCGCGTCGTCGACCGCGGGACGTCCGACGTGCCGCTCGGGAAGATCGTCGGGACGTTCGGGCGGCGCGGGGAGTTCAACCGGGCGTTCCTCCCCCGCTCCGAGTCGCTCCGGGAGCGGTGGGAGGACGTGAAGGACCTCGCCGAGGGGGCCGCGGGGTTCCCTCCCGTCGAGCTCTACCTCGTCGGGGACGCCTACTTTGCCGTCGACGGCCACCACAGGATCTCCGTCGCCCGCTCGCTCGGCGCGCAGGCGATCGAGGCGCACGTCCTCGAGTTCCTCACCCCCGTCCCTCTCGGCCCCGACGCCTCGCTCGAGGACGTCCTCCGGAAGGAGGGGCTGGCCGACTTCCTCGAGACGACCGGCCTCGTCCCGTCCTTTCCCGACGAGTTCCGGGTGACGCACCCGGGCGACTACGCGGAGATGCTCGAGCACGTCGCAGTCCACCGCTACTACCTCGGCCTGGAGCGCTCGCGCGGCGCGTCGTGGGAAGAAGCGGTCCGCTCCTGGTACGAGACGTTCTTTCGCCCGATGACGGAGACGATCCGCGCGAGCGGCGTCCTCGCGGACTTCCCCGGGCGGACCGAGGCGGACCTCTACCTCTTCGTCGCCCGGCACCTCCACGCGCTCCGGGAGCGGTGGGGGGACGGCGTCGCGCCCGCCCGGGCGGTGAAGCACCTCCGCCTCCGGACGAAACGGAACCGGTCGCGGAAGGCGAAGGGCTGAGGGGCCTCAGCCCCCGTTCCCGCCGCTCCCCGCCCGTCCCGGGCGAAAGCGTCCCGTCAGCGTCGCGAGCTCGCGCAGCCACGCGGCCCGCTCCCCGTTGAAGTCCCACTTCCGAGCGCGGTAAGCCCAGTTGCCGGCCCCCAACCCCGGCGTGTTCATCCGCGCCTCGCTCCCGAGGCCGAAGACGTCCTGCACCGGGAGGACGGCGAGGCGCGCGACGGAGGCGTAGGCCGCCCTCACGAAAGTTCCGATCGGATCGGTCCCGTCGCCGCCGAGGTACGCGCGCACGCGATACCGCGTCGCCTCGTCCGCCTTCTCCCACCAGCCGCGGGTCGTGTCGTTGTCGTGCGTCCCGGTGTAGACGACGCCGTTCGGAACGTGGTTGTGCGGCTGGTAGTCCTCGTCGGCTCCGCCGAACGCGAACTGGAGGATCTTCATGCCGGGGAGGTCGAGCGCCGCGACGAGCGCCTTCACGTCGGGCGTGATCTCGCCGAGGTCTTCCGCCACGAGGTCGAGCTCGCCGAGCTCGGACGCCAGGGCGTCGAAGAGCTTCCGGCCCGGACCCTCCTGCCAGGAGCCGGCGATCGCCGTCTCGGCACCGGCGGGGACCGCCCAGTAGCCGGCGAAGCCGCGGAAGTGGTCGAGGCGGAGGAGCTCGGTGAGCCGGAGGTTCGCCCTCATCCGCTCGACCCACCAGCGGTAGCCGTCCCGCTCGAGGACGTCCCACCGGTAGAGCGGGTTCCCCCAGAGCTGGCCGGTCTCGCTGAAGTAGTCGGGCGGGACGCCCGCGACCCGGACCGGGTCCCCCTCCGCGTCGAGCTCGAAGATCTCGGGGTGAGACCAGACGTCGGCGCTGTCGCCGGAGACGTAGATCGGGACGTCGCCGAGGATCCGGAGGCCCCGCGCGTGGGCGGCGTCCTTCACCCTTTCCCACTGCCGGAAGAAGAGGAACTGGAGGAACGCGTGCCAGGAGGTCTCCTCGGCGAGCTCCCTCTCGGCGCGCGCGAGCGCCGCGGGCCGCCGGAGCCGGAGCTCCTCCGGCCACTCTCGGAACGCGGCCCCGCCGTAGCGGCCCTTCAGCGCCATGACGAG
>CAYVPO010000126.1:1363-10542 GCA_964453825.1 uncultured Holophagales bacterium | reverse complement strand
TACGGCACCGGCTCCTCGCGCGACTGGGCCGCGAAGGGCACGATGCTGCTCGGCGTGAAGGCCGTCGTCGCGAAGTCCTTCGAGCGGATCCACCGCTCGAACCTCGCTGGCATGGGAGTCCTCCCGCTCCAGTTCGCCGCGGGCGAGGACGCGCAGACGCTCGGCCTCACCGGCAAGGAGACGTTCGACGTCGCGGGCGTCGCCGAGGGCCTGACGCCGCACAAGAAGCTCACGGTCACCGCGACCGCCGAGGACGGCACGAAGAAGACCTTCACCGCCACCCTCCGCCTCGACACCCCGAACGAGGTCGACTACTACCGCCACGGCGGCATCCTGCAGTTCGTGCTGCGGCAGATGACGGCGTAGGGCGCAACGAAACCAGGAGATCCGGAACGAAGGCCGCGGGAGCGATCCCGCGGCCCTCGTCGTCTCCGGCACCCGCTCTTGCGCTCCGGGCGCGAACGCGTACAGTTTGTCGCGATGGGGCTCTTCTCGGACGGAGCGAAGGGCGACTCGCCGGCGTTGCGCGAGTCGATCGACACGGCGACGAAGCGGCTGAAGGAAAACCCCGCCGACGCCGCCGCAGCCCTGCGACTCGCTGACGCGCTCGTGGCGAGCGGCCGGCGCACGGATGCCGTCCGGGTCCTGAACCGCTTCGGACCGATCGTCCAGTCGAAGGGCCGCCTGGAGCAGGCGATCGCCATCTTCAAGAAGGCCGCTCAGCTCGATCCCGACAGCGAGCTCACCTCTTCCACGTACCTCTCGCACCTTCAGCTCCAGAAGATCCTCGACCTCGAGAAGGAGCTGGCGGCGGACCGGGCCGCGCGCCAAGCGGCTCCGCCCGCCTCCCCGCGCCCCGAGGGGCCGCCTCCCTCCGGCTCGTTCACCCGGCCCGGACCCGACCTGGTGGCGCCGGTGAGCGGCTCGCTCCCGAAGCCGGCGATCGCGTCCGGTCCCCCCGCGGCCGCGTCTCCCGAGGTGCCGGAACCGGTCGCATCCGGGCCTTCCGAATGGACGCTGAAGAAGGAGGCGGTCCACGACGCGCAGTCCGGGATCCCCCTCCTGCGCGACATCCCGCCGCTCCTCCTCGACCTCGTGCTCCAGAAGATCAACCTGATCTCGCTCGCCCCCGGAGAGGTCCTCATCCGCGAAGGGGTCGAGGGGAGCTCCGTCTACTTCGTCGTCCAGGGGACTCTCGCCGTGACGGCGCGGCACGACCTCGGGACCGAGGTGCTCCTCCGGACCGCCCGGGACGGCGAGGTGATCGGCGAGGCCGCATTCCTGACCGGCCTTCCGAACTACGCGACGGTCACGGCACGCGAGCAGTCGAACCTCCTCGAGCTCGACCGCAACGCCCTCGTCCCGATCGCCCGAAAGCACCGGCCCCTCGCCGAGGCGCTGAACCAGCTTTACGAGGAGCGCGTCCTCCTTTCGGCCCTCGCCCGCTCCCGTGTCTTCGGGGTCCTCTCGGAGCCGGAGCTGCGTCAGCTGACCCGCAAGCTGGAGACGGTGGCCGTGCCCGCTGGAACTCTCGTCGTCCAGGAGGGCCTTCCCGCAAAGGGCGCCTGGGTCGTCAAGCGCGGTGCGTTCCGTGTGACCTTCCTCGCCGACGGCCGGGAGATCGCGGTCGCGCTCCTCCGGCCGCATGAGGTCTTCGGTGACCTCGCGGAGGGGCGGGAGCTGCTCCAGGCCGAATCGGTCACCGCCGTCTCCGAGGCGGAGCTCCTCTTCCTTCCCGCCGAGGAGCTGGCCGGCTTCCGGGCGCGGAGCTCGAGGCTCTCCGAGGCCCTCGACGCGCTCCGGCTCGAACGCGCGAAGATGTGCGTCGCCGCTCTGCGCGCCGGCCGCCGCTGATTCGGACGTGCGGCCCCGCGCCGGAACTCCGGATCGGGCCTAGACTGCCGGGTGCAGATCGAGGAGGTACGACATGGCCGGAATCAAAGGCATCGAAGGAATCGGGGAAACGTACGGCGAGAAGCTGAAGGCTCTCGGCATCCGCTCCAAAGCCGCCCTCCTGAAGGCCGGGGCGACGAAGAAGGGGCGCGTCGACCTCGCGCTGAAGTCCGGCGTCTCCGAGAAGCTGATCCTCGAGTGGGTGAACCGCGCCGACCTCTACCGCGTGAAGGGGATCGGGACCCAGTACGCCGACCTCCTCGAGAACGCGGGCGTCGACACCGTCGTCGAGCTCGCGGGGCGCAAGGCCGAGAACCTCGTCGAGAAGATGGCGCAGGTCAACGCCGAGAAGCGCCTCGTCCGGCTCCTGCCGGCCCTCTCGAAGGTCCAGGCCTGGATCGCCGAGGCGAAGACGCTCCCTCGGGCCGTCTCCTACTGACCGTTCTCGCCTCGGTCGAGCGGTCGAGCCCGCGAGTGAGGGGAGGAGAGCCTGGATGCACGGCAGCGTGATCCGGCTCCTCCTCTCGCTGGGGCTGACGACCGTGCCGGCCCTGTCCGCGCGGGCTGAGGTCCGCGCCGTCCGCATCCCCCGCCAGGGGACCGGCTTCGCCGAAGGGCGGCTCGAAGCGGGCGTCACGGTTTGCGCCGACGGCCTTCACGCCGACCGGAGCGCCCTCTACGCCTCGCCGCCCCTCGACGCCGGGACCACCTTCTCCGCGATCGGCCCGCACTGGAAGGCGGCGCCGGGCGCCGAGCTCGAGATCGCCGTCAGCGCGGATGGCCTCACCTGGGGGCGGTGGATTCCGGCGCCTTCCGAGGAGACGATCGAGCCGCTCCGCGAGGACGGCACGGCCAACCCTCTCGGGGGCGACGCCCTCGGCCCGCTCGTCTTCGTCTCCCCCGAGAGCCGATGGGTCCGCTACCGCGTCCGCCTGCCGGCCCGCGGGGACGGCGAACCGTCGCTCTCCCGGGTCGGCTTCCACCTCATCGACCCGGGGCAGGCCGAGGCCGAGAGCGCTCCGCTGATCGAGACTGCGGCGGAGAGCGCTCGGGGTGCGACCGGGCCGTATCGCTCCGACGCATCCGGGGGCCGGCGCGCGCGCGCTCCCGTGCCCGAGGAGCCGGCGCCGATCTCGAGCGCACCGCGGCCGCCGATCCTCCGCCGCGGCGTCTGGGGAGCGCGCCCGCCGAAGTACGCCTACTCCTTCACGCGGGCCGGACACGTCGGTATCCACCACACCGCGTCGGTCGACGACTTCACGGCGGCGACCCGGGCCGAGTGCGCCGCCCGGCTGCGCGCGATCCAGGCGTTCCACATGGACACGAACGGCTGGAACGACATCGGCTACGCGTGGGTCGTCTGCCGGCACGGCGACGTCTTCCAGGGGCGCGAGGACGACGACGACGGGACGGACGTCCAGGGGGCGCACGACGGCTTCAACGAGGGAAGCACCGGAGTCTCGCTCCTCGGCTACTTCCACGCGCCGTACGACCAGCACCCGACGGAGGAGCAGGTCTCCTCCCTCGTCGACCTGATCGCCTGGATCTCCGGCCTCCGCGGGATCGACCCGGCCGGCCGGAGCTTCTACGAGGCCTTCGGCGCCGACGTCGACAACGTCTACGGCCACCGCGAGGTCAAGGAGACGAGCTGCCCGGGCGACCGCCTCTTCGACCTGATGGAGCTGCTGCGCGCCGCCGCGCTCGAGAAGCTCCGCGTCGCGGCGCTCTGACCCGGACGCCCTCCTGCTTCGCATTCGTGCGAACAGGCGGAGCTTCCGCTGACCGTCCCACGTCGTCCTGGCGCACGGCGTCCCGCACCCCCCGTGCCGAGCGGCTCCTGCCCGCGTCGCAGCGTTCCTCGTGCGTCGATAGAATGCGCCCGTGATCGACGCAGCCCGGGCCCGCGCGGGCTACCCCTTCGTCTCCCCCGAGCGCGCCGGTCGCGGCCCCAGCGAGCGGACCCGGCCCGGATGAAGCGGCTCCTCCGCTTTCGGCCGGAGGCGTTCGAGCTCCTCGCCCTCGTCGCCTTCATTTCCACTGTGTCGACGCTCCTCGCGGGCGGCTTGCGCATGACGCCTCGGACCCTCTGGTTCATCGTCCGGGAAACGGGCCCGTTCCTGGCGCTTTTCCTCGTCGCGGGCGTGATCGCCAACATTCTCTTCCGGCTCCGTCCCGCCGGCGCCCTTCGGCCGTACCTCCAGAGCCTCCGCTCCCCGTCGTGGCTCTTCCTGACTCTTCGCATCTGGGTCGCGGGCGTTCTGACTCTCTACGCTTACACCTGGCTGAAGGTCGCGATCCCTCTCCTGAGCGAGCGACTCTGGGACGCGGAGTTGGCGCGGCTCGACCAGATGATTCACGCCGGCCTCTCGCCGAGCCGCTTCCTCGTCGCTCTCTTCGAGGGGACCCCGCTCCTCTGGCTGCTCGACAACGTCTACGCGATCTGGCTGCCGATGACGATGACCGGCGCCGGCTTCTTCGCGATGACCCTGAGCCCCCGTGCGCGAGCCCAGTTCTTCTTCAGCTACGTCATGATCTGGACGCTCGGTGTCTGGACGTACGTCGCGCTGCCCGCCCTCGGTCCCGCGCTCGCGTACCCGTGGGAGTGGACGACCGTTCACGCCGAGCTTCCGAACGCCCTCGAGACCCAGGCGCGCCTGATGGGCAACTACGAGAGGGTCGTCGAGAGCCGAACGACCGGCGTCCTCCGCGCAGGCTTCAACCCCTCCCTCGGCGTCGCGGCGATGCCGAGCCTCCACGTCGGCATCGTCGCGCTCCTTCTCCTCTGGTGCTTTCGACGCGCCCGATCGCTCGCGTCCGTCTTCATCGCCGCGCTGATGCTCACCTTCCTCGGCTCCATCGTGACAGGCTGGCACTACGCGGTCGACGCCTACGTCGGCGGCCTCCTCGCCTACGTTTCGTTCGCGGCCTCGAAGATGGTGTCGCCTCACCTCCCCGACCCGGAGGAGATCCTGCAGGCGAGGGCGCCGCTCCGGGGAGTCGAACCATGACTCTCGACCCCTCCCTCGGTCCCGCCCTCGACCTCGCTGCCCGCGCCGTCGAGGAGGCGGACGCGCTCCTCGTCACGGCGGGAGCCGGCATGGGCGTCGACTCCGGCCTTCCCGACTTTCGCGGCCCGGAGGGCTTCTGGCGCGCCTACCCCGCTTTCCGCGACCTCGGCCTCCGCTTCGAGCAGCTCGCGAGCCCGCACTGGTTCTTCCAGGACCCCGCGCTCGCCTGGGGCTTCTACGGCCACCGCCTCGGGCTCTACCGGGCGACGGTCCCCCACGAGGGCTTCGGGACGCTCCTGCGCTGGGCTTCGGAGAAGAGGCACGGCGCGTTCGTCTTCACCTCGAACGTCGACGGCCAGTTCCAGAAGGCGGGATTCCCGGCCGGACGCGTCGCGGAGTGCCACGGCTCCATCCATCACCTCCAGTGCCTCCGCGGCTGTGGCGAGCCGATCCGGCCCGCCGACGGCGTCGCCGTCGAGGTGGACGCAGCCTCCTGCCGCGCCCGGGAGCCGTTCCCGACGTGCCCCGGCTGCCGCGGCCTCGCGCGACCGAACATCCTCCTCTTTGGCGACCTCGGCTGGGACGACGCGCGGAGCTCGGCGCAGATGGAGACGCTCGGCGACTGGCTCGACGGCGTCTCGGGCGGGCTCGTCGTCCTCGAGCTCGGCGCGGGAACGAGCGTCCCTTCCGTCCGGAACTTCTCCGAGCGGGCGGTGCTGGGCTCGCGCCGGACGCTCGTGAGGATCAACCCCCGGGAGCCGGATCTCGGCAGCGGCTTCGGGGCGCCGGCCCCGGATTCCCTCGAGCATCTCCTCTCGGGCTCGAGGCACGCCGCGCGCCCGTCGGGGATCTCGCTCCCGCTCGGGGCCCTCGAGGCGATCCGCGCGATCGCCGCCCGGCGCGGCGCCGGGCGCTGACCCCTCGCCACCAGCTCCCGCGGGTCGGTTTTCTGGCACGTTGTCGCGCGTTTGCGCGTGTGCTGATACCATGCTCTGATCCGAAACGATTACCCTGGAAATGGTGAGATTTCATCAGGTCCGGGCCGGTAGACTCCTCTTCGGAGGAGGCACCATGCCCGCCCTGAAGGAAAGACCGAAACCATTCGTCCTCCCCGAGTATTGCAAGGGCTGCGGACGCTGCATCAGCGCCTGCCCGAAGCACTGCATCTCGATGGGAACAGAGATCAACCCGAAGACCGGGCTCACGCCGATCGTCCTCGACCTGACGAATTGCAACGGGTGCGGACTCTGCATCGACGCCTGCCCCGAGCCCTATGGTCTTCAGCAGACCCCGGCCGACGCCGACTACGAGCTCCAGGACCCCGCCAAGCTCTTCGGCGACCGGATGACCGACGCCCCCGATCCGGTCGACATCCCCGACCAGGTCGTGCCGCTCCCGAAGGTGGAGCCGCTCGTCCTGAAGGGGAACTACGCCGCCGCGATCGGCGCGCTCCTCGCCGGCTGCCGCCACTTCTTCGGCTACCCGATCACCCCGTCGACGGAAGGCGCCGAGCTGATGGCGAAGCTCATGCCCCACCTCGACGGGACGTTCCTGCAGGCCGTCTCCGAGGTCGCGACCGTCAACATGATGTACGGCTGCGGCGGCGCGGGGATGCGCTCGATGACGTTCACGTCCTCGCCCGGCTTCTCGCTGATGCTCGAGGGGATCAGCTACATGATCGGCGCCGAGGTCCCGGGCGTCTTCATCAACGTCATGCGCGGCGGGCCGGGCCTCGGCAACATCGCCCCCGAGCAGTCCGACATCAAGCTCTGCTGCCGCGGCCTCGGCCACGGCAACACGCAGGCCATCGTCCTGACGCCGTCGACTCCGCAGGAGATGCTCGACCTGACGATGCTCGCTTTCGAGCTGACGTTCAAGTACCGGAACCCGGTGATCATCGCCTCCGACGGCTACCTCGGCCAGATGACCGGCAAGGTATCGCTCCCCGAGTCGATGGTGAAGCCGGGCATCCCGAAGTGGGGCGTCTACGGCGACCTCGACCACCGCCGGAACCTGATCTCCTCGATCTACCTCTCCGAGGTCGACCTCGAGAAGTGGAACGTGGTACTCAACGCGAAGTACGCCTCGATGCAGGTCGAGCAGCGCGCCGACCTCTACATGTGCGACGACGCCGAGGTCCTCCTCGTCGCCTGCAACACGCCGGCCCGGACCGCGAAGGGAGCCGTCCAGGTCCTCCGCTCCCGCGGCATCAAGGCGGGGCTCTTCCGCCCCGTCACGGTCTGGCCCTTCCCGATCGAGAGGCTGAAGACGGTCCTCCCGAAGGCGAAGCGCGTCGTCGTCGTCGAGGCCTCGAACGGACAGCTCGAGGACGAGGTCAAGATCGCCCTCGCGAACGCGGGCATCCGCAACTACCCGGAGATCGAGCACGTCCGCCACTTCGGCGGAGTGCTGCCGCAGATGGAGGAGGTCGTCTTGAAAGTCGCCGCGGGGCAGGAGGTGACCGTATGACGACGTCCGCCTTCTACGGCAAGTTCGACCGCCACTCGCACGGCGAGGGGCTCAAGGGTCATTCCACCCACTACTGCCCGGGCTGCGGCCACGGCCTCGCGCACAAGTACCTCGGCGAGGCGATCGACGAGCTCGGCATCCAGGACCGGACCGTCGCCGTCTCCCCGGTCGGCTGCTCCGTCTTCCTCTACTATTACTTCGACGTCGGCAACACGCAGGCCGCCCACGGCCGTGCCCCCGCCGTCGCCATCGGCCAGAAGCTCGCGAACCCCGAGTCGATCGTCATCTCCTACCAGGGGGACGGCGACCTCGCCTCGATCGGCCTCGCCGAGATCGTCTCCACGGCCCAGATGGGCATCCCGATCACCGTCATCTTCGTCAACAACGCGATCTACGGCATGACCGGCGGGCAGATGGCCCCGACGACCCTCATGGGCCAGAAGACCGCCACGAGCCCCGACGGCCGGATCGCCTTCATGGGCCAGCCGATCAAGATGGCCGAGCTGATCGCCGGCCTCGACGGGCCCGTCTACGTCGAGCGCGTCGCCCTCTTCAACCCCAGGCAGCGCAACCGCGCCAAGAAGGCGATCCACAAGGCTCTCCAGAACCAGGTCGAGAAGCGCGGCTTCTCGTTCGTCGAGGTCCTCGCCGAGTGCCCGACGCACCTGAAGGCGACCCCCGAGCAGGCCGAGAAGTGGGTCGAGGAGGCCATGCTCCCGATGTTCCCGCTCGGCGTCAAGAAGGACGAGACGCGCGAGCCGTGGTGGGATCGCCCCACCCCGACGTTCGAGACCGAGCGCGTGCTGAAGGAGATCGGCGCCGGCGAGGAGAAGGCCCCCCGCTTCTGCACGACGTTCCCCTCCCACGTCGCGAAGCACGACGTCTCGCTCAAGCTCGCGGGCTCGGGCGGCGACGGCGCCCAGACGGCGGCCATGCTCATCGTCCACGCCGGCATCAACGAAGGATTCGACGCGACGCACATCCCGGCCTACGGCCCCGAGTCGCGCGGCGGCACCTCCTACGCCGACGTCCACGTCGCCGAGGCCGAGGTCCTCTCCCCCGCCTCGCCGAACCCCGACGTCCTCATCGCGTTCAACATGCCGAGCCTCGTCAAGTTCGGGCCCGACGTTCGGCCGGGCGGGACGATCATCTACGACAGCTCCATCATCACGGACTACACCCCCGTGAAGAGCGGCGTGAGGATGGTCGGCGTCCCGATGTCGGAGATCGCCAAGGACCTCGGCAAGCTCATGGTCAAGAACATCGTCGCCCTCGGCGCGCTCCAGGCGGCTACGGGACTCTTCCCGAAGGAGACGTTCCTCACCGCCGTCCGCCGCGCCCTGAAGGACAAGTGCGCCATGATCCCGCTCAACGAGCAGGCCTTCGAGTGGGGCGTCAAGGCCGCCTCCGAGGTCACCGTCCCGTGAGCGCCCCCGTGCAGGTGACGCTCTCCCCGGAGGAGTGGAAGCTCGTCTCCGCCCTCCGCGCCGTTCCCGAGAGCCCCCTGAAGGAGCGTCTCGACGCCCTCTTCGGAGAGGTCCTGAAGTTCGCCGTCGACCCGAAGTGCTCCGAGTCGCAGGCGGACGGCGTCCCCTGCACGAACACGAACATGGACTGCGACTCCTGTCGCAAGGTCACCGACCTGATCGACACCCTCCGTCGCCGCGTCTCCGCCGGATAGGCGGAGGCGTTCGTCGTCTCCCGGGCCCGGGGGGTCCGGGGGGCGGCGAACAGCGCCCCCCGGAAACCGACTCTCCCGCCCGCCGGGGCGGCGAGGGGCCGGGTCCTCCCGGCTCCCTCCCGCAGCGG
>CAYVPO010000126.1:0-1263 GCA_964453825.1 uncultured Holophagales bacterium | reverse complement strand
TCCCGCCCGCCGGGGCGGCGAGGGGCCGGGTCCTCCCGGCTCCCTCCCGCAGCGGCGGGCGGGACCGTTTTCGGACTCGTAGAATCTCCCCGTGGCAGACCGGCCCCTCGAGCCCGACTCCCCCGCCGCGCGGATGCGCCTCGCGCTCGAGCTCTCGGCCGTCGCCGACGCCATGCGCGCGCAGCGTTTCCGCCGGGAGCACCCGAACGCGAGCGAGGACGAGATCGAGGCGCTCATGGAAGCGTGGAGAGGCGAGCGGCCTGGAGCAGAGGCCGGAGACTCCGCGGGCCGCCCCGTGCCGTGGCCCCGCCGCCGATGAGCCCGATCGAGGCGGCCCTCCGGGCAATTGCAGCGGAGCTGGATCGCGCCGTCGCCGACTTCGGTCCCTAGGGACCGGTCAAGCCGTCGGGACGTCGATCCCGCGGAGGACGCTCGCCGGGACCCGCGCGATCTCGCGTCCCTCCTCGTCCCGAACGACGAGGCGACCGTCGACGTCCTCCTCCCGGATGCAGCCGAGGACGGAGAGGACGCCCTTGTCGGCCTCCTCGATCGACAGGCCCTAGTGCCGCGCGATCCGCCGCGCGACGACGCGCCCGGCCTCCTCCCAGTCGGTGATCCACCTCGATGGCGACATCGGAGCCCTACCTCGAATCCCCCCGCCGGGACGGCGCCGGGACGCCGAGGTCCTTGCAGATCTTCAGGCAGAGGACTTCGTTGACCTCGCGATGCCGGGGAACCGTGGAGGCCTTCCTCTCTCGCGCGTTCACGAAAACGCTGTGTGCGCCCCCTTCACGCAGCAGGGTGCAGCCGTTGCGCTCCAGGTGGCGGATCAGGTCGAGGCGTTTCAGGCCGTGAGCCTCAGCGGCTCCCGAATGACGTCGCCGTCGCCGATCTCGATCTCGGACATCGCGCGGTTGGCCTCCAGCACGAGCGCGACCGCCTCCTCAAGGTTCCGCCGTGCCTCCTCGAGCGTCGCACCCTGCGCGTTGGCCCCGGGGAGCTCCTCCACAAAGGCGATGAAGCCCTCCGGGACCTGGCGGTAGACGGCGGTGAACGAAACGGTCATCACGTGCCTCAGGCCGATTCTAGCCGGTCAGGCCGCGGCCTCTCGCGGCGCCCGGCTAGGCGCGGGGCGCGGCGGCGGCCTGCCAGTGGCGGCCGTCGGGGGCGTCGAAGGAGACGAGGAGGCCGAGGGAGGCGAGGCTCTCGAGGACGGGCTCGACGTCCTTCGGCTTCGCCTTCGCGAAGGCCGACGTCACAGCG
>CAYVPO010000125.1:0-10812 GCA_964453825.1 uncultured Holophagales bacterium | reverse complement strand
GGCTCGGCTCCCCGCTCGCCGTCGTGCAGGCCGAGCCGGAGGAGACCGCGACGCCCCGGAGAGAGGCCAGGAGCCGGGCGCCGTCGACCCCGGCGAACGAAAGGCTCAGGTTGCCCGGAAGACGGTCCGGACCGGACGGCGGTCCGTTCGACGTGACACCGTCGAGGGAGCCGCGGATCGCCGACTCCAGCCGGTCCCGCAGACGACCGAGGCGCTCGGCCTCCGCCTCCCGCTCCCTCCGCGCGATACGGACGGCTGCCGCGAAGCCGACGATCCCGGGGACGTTCAGGGTCCCCGACCGGAGCCCACGCTCGTGCCCACCACCGTGGAGGACCGGCGCGAGAGGGACGCGCGGCCGGGAGCGGACGAAGAGCGCGCCGATCCCCTTCGGCCCGTAGAGCTTGTGCGCGCTCAGGGAGGCGAGAGCGACGCCCCCCGCGACGTCGAGAGGGGCCTTCCCGAACGCCTGCGCCGCGTCGGTGTGGAAAGCGAGCCCCCGCTCGGCGCAGAGCGAGGCGATCCGGCCGATCGGGTTCAGCGTTCCGACCTCGTTGGTCGCGGCCATCACCGAGACGAGAACGGTCCGATCCGTCAGCGCCGCCTCGACGCTCTCCGGCGTGACGCGCCCCTCCGGGTCCGGCGGGAGGACCGTCACCTCGAAGCCCTCCGCCTCGAGGGCGCGGCACGGGTCGAGGACGGCGCGGTGCTCCACGGCGGACGTGACGACGTGCCCCCCCTGTCGGCGCGAGGCGCGCGCGAAGCCGAGGATCGCGAGGTTGTTCGCCTCGGTCGCCCCCGACGTGAAGACGATCTCGCGGGGCTGGGCGCCGAGCGCCTCGGCGATCTCCTCGCGCGCGGCGTTCACGGCGCTCTCGGCCGTCCAGCCGAATGCGTGCTGGAGGGAAGACGCGTTGCCGAACTCCGCCGTCAGCCAGGGGAGCATCGCCTGAAGGACGCGCGGGTCGAGCGGCGTCGTCGCCTGGTGGTCCAGGTAGACGGGCCGCCGGCGGGTCACGGCACGGCGCCGTTCGCCCCCGTCCCGGTCGGGGCAGGGACGTTGAGCAGGTCCTCGAGAGAAATGGCGTCGAAGGCGCCGTTCACGAGGTGGTTCAGCCGGCGCATCGCGTCGGTGGCGACGCAGAACGGCCGGGTCCGGCAGCGCCCGGTGGACATCCCCGAGGCACAGTAGGTGAGCGAGATCGGACCTTCGAGCGCGTTGACGATCGCCCGGAGGGTCACCTCCGAGGCGGGACGGGCGAGGCGGTAGCCCCCGCGGCTCCCCCGCTCGGAGGAGACGAGCCCGGCCCGGGCGAGCCTCTTCAGCACCTTGGCGACGATGGTGGCGGAAACGCCGAACGCGGCAGCGAGCTCGGTGGTCGAAACGCACGCGTTGCGACGCGCGATCTCGGTCATGACGAGGATGCCGTAGTCGACGATGCGGTTGAGCTTCAGCATCGCGGGCCCCCGACCGACCACTATAGGCCCGGAACGGTCCGGCTTCAATTCGCGGAAGGCGCCCGGCCGGATGCCCGCCACCCTCCTGCGGCGCTCCGCTTAGACTCCCGCCGCGTGCCCCCCTTCCTCTCCCCCCTCCCGCGCGTGAGGCTCGTCAACGCCTTCGCGCGACCGTTCGACGGCGTCGTCGCCGCTGCGAGGACCTGCTACAGCCCGAAGGGGATCGTGACGGTGGAGGACGTCGCCGGAGACGCCCTTGCCGACCCGGCCGAGCGCGAGCGGCGGCGCGAGAGGCGCGACGCCCTCGCCCGGGACGTCTACGCCGCCGGTCACCACACCACGTTCCAGCACGCCCACCTGCAGTTCACGCTCGAGAACGTCAGCCGGCAGCTCGTCTGGTCGTTCCTCCACGCCCACCCGCACTACAACTCCGAGCAGACCTCCCAGCGCTACGTCGAGGTCAAGCCCGGCCGCTACGCCGTGCCCTCGCTCGCCGGCGAGGCGCTCGAGGTCTACCGCGCCTGCTGCGAGATGCAGACGGAGGCCTACCGGCGGCTCGGCGACGCCCTCGTCCCCGGGGCCGCCCGCGCCTTCTTCGCGACGTTCCGGGGCCGCGCCAGCCAGCCCGCGCGCTGGGAGAAGGCGATCCGCAAGCGGGCCCTCGAGGTCGCGCGGTACGCCCTTCCGGTCGCGACGTTCACGACTCTCTACCACACCGTCCCGGCCGTCACGCTCCTGCGCTACCGGCGCCTCGCGGCGACGTTCGACGCGCCGTCCGAGCAGCGGCTCGTCGTCGAGGCGATGACGGAGGAGCTCCTCCGCCACGACCCCTCGTACGCCGCCGTCCTCGAAGAGCCGATCCCGCTCGAAGAGACGCCCGAGCACGCGCTCGCCGCGCGGCTCTTCTCCGCTCCCCGGCCCGACCGGCCGGGCGACGGCGCGTTCCGCGACCGCTTCGACGCCTCCCTCGACGGCCGCGTCTCGAAGCTCGTCGACCGGAAATCGCGCAACGAGGAGCTCCTCGCCGAGGCGGTCCGCGAGGTCGTCGGCGTCCCGCCCGAGGCGCTCTCCGACGACGACGCGATCGCCCTCGCCGTCGACCCCGCCGCGAACCGGCTCCTCGGCGAGCCGCTCAACCTGACCGAGCACGGGAAGCTCTCCCGCGCGCTCCACCACCCCGCGTACACCTTCCGCAAGAAGCTCTCGCACACCGCCGACAGCCAGGACCAGCGGCACCGGACGACGCCCGCTTCGCGGCCGACGCTCCACGCCTACCTCTCCGACGAGCCCGACTACGTCACGCCGATGCTCCTCGAGGAGCCGGGAGAGGCCCGGACGATCTACGACGAGACGATGACGCGGACGTGGGAGGCGATCGCGCGCCTCGGCGCCCTCGGCGTGCCGGACGAGCTCCGGGCCTACCTCCTCCCGAACGCCGTCGCGCTCCGCTTCACCGAGTCGGCCGACCTCGCCGGCCTGAAGCACAAGCTCGCGATGCGACTCTGCTGGAACGCGCAGGAGGAGATCTGGCGCGCCTCGGTCGACGAGGCCGAGCAGGTGCGCGAGGTCGAGCCGCGCATCGGCCGCTGGCTCCTTCCCCCCTGCGGCCTCCGCGCCCGCGCCGGCGCCCGCCCGATCTGCCCGGAGGGGGAACGCTTCTGCGGCGTCCTCGTCTGGAAGCAGGACCTCGCCTCCTGGCGCCGCCTCCTCTGACCTCCCCCTTCGCATAAGGGTCAGGTCCGTTTTCCGTTGCGCGCGGCCCCGGGGGCTTCAGGTCTTCTTCACGGGAACGAGGTGGACGGGGATGGTCCCCGGGATCTCCTCGCGGATGGCGGCGAGGACCGCAGGGTCGTCGGTGAAGACGGCGTCGATCCGCGACGAGCGGGAAAGGGTCTCGAGCGTCTCGTCGATCCCGCGCGCCGAGAGGAGGACCGTGTCGGGCGAAAGGAGAGGCCGGAGCGCGTCGGCGTAATCCGGGTCGGCCGAGGAGACGAGAAGGTGGCGCACCCTTCCGTCACTCCGCGACGACGAGCGGCGCCGCAACCGGGAAGATCGGCCGGCCGCTCCGGATCCCCTGCGCGGCGTAGACGACGACGTAGTAGTGGCCGGGGCCGCGGTCGAGCGGGATCGTCAGCTCGATCCGCCCCGCGGCGTTCGCCCGGAAGTCGCCCGGCTCGCCCGACTTCCAGCGGGCGCCAGCCGGAGGGAAGGGGCGAAGCGTCCGCCAGGAAGGCGGCAGCCCGTAGGAGGCACGGGCGGCGATCTCGGCGCGCGACATCGGCTTCGGGGCCGGCTCGAAGGCCACCTCGATCGCCCCGACGCTCCACCCCTTCGGGAGCTTCAGCGCGACGGGGGCCCCGCCCCCCGCCTTCGCAGGGCCCGCCGGCAGCTCGGCCCACTCGAGGACGCGACGGCTGTACTCCTCCGTCATCCGCATTTCGCCGCCGACGAGCGCGAAACCGATTCCGACGTGCGTCCAGATCGGGTCGAGGATGGTCCGGCGGTGTCCGTCGTTCGGGGGCTTCTCCGCCATGAAGGCTTCGTGCATCCGGAGGAGGAGCTCGGCCGGGCTCTCCGTGAACTCGAAACCGGTCCGGCTCTCCGCGGCGAAGTTCTGGGCATGGTGGTCGATCCCGCCGGCGAGCGCCCACCGCAGATACGGCGCACGCCCTTCGAGGTCCCAGTGGCCCGTCGTCCGGTCGCGCACGGCCTGCTCGCAGAACTCGTCGCCGACCTTCGCGCCGAGGAGGTCGTAGGCGAGCGGGGGCGCTCCGTGCTCGGCGCGCTCGCGGTTGATCACGCGCAGCAGCTCCGCCTTCGCGCCCGGGGCCCGCTCGGCGTACGCCGGCGCGAGGCCCGGCATCACGACCCGGAGAGGGGCCGCATTCCGCGCTCCGGCCAGCGGGAGGAGCCCGACGGCCAGCAGCGCCGCGCCGAGGACGGCGACCCGGGCGGGCCCGGCCGCTCCCGCGTGGCGTTTCGGTTCCGGAGGGGCCTCTTTCACCCGTAGAATGTTACGGGCACGAAGGAGTGCGGTTGCGGCGTTCCGGGAGCGGACACTGCCCGGAGGGATCGTCCCCGACGGCCCGGCCGCCGGGATCTTCCGCCGCCTTCGCCGCAGACCCGGCCCCGCCGCCCCGAGGGCGGCAGGAAGGAACGAGCATGTACGCCATCGAAGAGATCCACGCCCGGGAGATCCTGGATTCGCGCGGCAACCCGACGATCGAGGTCGAGTGCCTCCTCGAGGGCGGCGCCTCGGGCCGCGCCGGCGTCCCGTCGGGCGCCTCGACCGGAACGCGCGAGGCGCTCGAGCTGCGCGACGGCGACCCGAAGCGCTACGGCGGCAAGGGAACGCTGAAGGCCGTCCACAACGTCAACGAGACGATCGCCCCGGAGCTCCTCGGCTTCGACGCCCGCGACCAGGCGGGCCTCGACCAGCTGATGTGCGACCTCGACGGCACGGAGTTCAAGTCGAAGCTGGGCGCGAACGCGACGCTCGGCGTCTCCATGGCCGTCTGCCGCGCCGCGGCCGAGGGGTGCGACCTCCCGCTCTACCGCTACCTCGGCGGTACGGGCGCGGTCTCGCTCCCGGTGCCGATGATGAACGTCGTCAACGGCGGGGCCCACGCCGACAACCCGCTCGACCACCAGGAGTTCATGCTCGTGCCGGCGGGGTTCCCGTCGTTCCGCGAGGCGCTCCGCGCCGGGGCCGAGACGTTCCACGCGCTGAAGTCGATCCTGAAGAAGAAGGGACTCGCGACCGGCGTCGGCGACGAAGGGGGCTTCGCTCCCGCGATCGGCACGGCCCGCGAGGCGCTCGACGTCATCGTGGAGGCGATCGGCAAGGCCGGCTACGAGGCGGGCAAGCAGGTCTTCATCGCGCTCGACCCGGCCGCCTCCGAGTACTTCAAGGACGGGACCTACGTCCTCGACGGCGAGGGGAAGAAGCTCTCCCCCGCCGAGATGGTCGCGTTCTGGGAAGCGATCGTCGCGGACTACCCGGTCGTCTCGATCGAGGACGGCTGCGCCGAAGGCGACAAGGTCGGCTGGAAGCTGATGACCGAGAAGCTCGGCGCGAAGATCCACCTCATCGGCGACGACCTCTTCGTCACGAACCCGAAGATCCTCGCCGAGGGGATCCGGGACGGCATCGCGAACGGCCTCCTCGTGAAGGTGAACCAGATCGGCACGATCACCGAGACGCTCGAGGCCGTGCGGATGGCGCAGGTCGCC
This sequence comes from uncultured Holophagales bacterium, assembly GCA_964453825.1. GTDB lineage: Bacteria > Acidobacteriota > Thermoanaerobaculia > UBA5066 > UBA5066 > UBA5066. The sequence goes on along the minus strand of CAYVPO010000125.1, from coordinate 5,124 downwards.
CGGTACGTCACCGCCGTCTCCCATCGCTCCGGCGAGACCGAGGACACGACGATCGCCGACCTCGCCGTCGCGACGAACTCGATGTTCATCAAGACGGGCTCCGCCTCGCGTTCCGAGCGGCTCGCGAAGTACAACCGGCTCCTCCGGATCGAGGAGGAGCTCGAGAGCGCCGGCCGCTTCTTCGGCCTGGCCGTGAAGAAGTGACGAAGGCCTGAGGAGAGCGACCCGGCGTTGAGGTTCGAGCGGAACACCGGCCCGAAGAAGGGCCTCGTCTCGAGGACGGGGGGGCGGTCTGCGCCGCCCTCCCGTTCGGCGCGCCGCCTCGACGAGCCGTCCGCCTCCGGCCCCGCCGCCCGGCCCGACCGTCCGCACGCCCACCCGCTCTCCTATGTCGGCTTCTCGCTCCTCCTCTCGTTCCTCCTCTTCGTCTTCTTCCTCGCCGGCGACCGGGGCTTCCTCCAGGTGAGGAAGCAGAAGGCGCAGGTCGCGGCGCTCCAGTCGGAGGTCTCCGCCATCGCGGGGAGGAACGAGGCGCTCGAGAAGGAGATCGAGAGGCTGGCGAAGGACCCCGCGGCTGTCGAGAAGATCGCCCGGGAGGACCTCCAGCTCGTGGCCCCGGGAGACGTCGTTCTCGTCCTCCCGCCGGGCTTCGAGGAGAAGGTCACGCCGACACGGCCTCCGGACGGCGCCCCCGCCCGCTGAGGCCCGCGACGTGATCACGCGCGCCGACGCGGAGCGTCTCGACGCCGCAGACCCGCTCGCTCCCTTCCGCGACCGGTTCGCCCTGCCCGAAGGGCTCGTCTACCTCGACGGGAACTCGCTCGGCGCGCTGCCGAAGGCGGCCGCGGCGCGCGTGGCCGACGTCGTGGCGCACGAGTGGGGCGAGGGCCTCGTGAGGAGCTGGAACGACGCCGGGTGGATCGACCTCCCGCGCCGGGCGGGCGACAAGATCGCGCGCCTCGTCGGGGCCGGCGAAGGGGAGGTCGTCTGCGCTGACTCCACGTCGGTCAACGTCTTCAAGGTCCTGTCGGCCGCGCTCTCACTTCGTCCGGGACGTTCGACGATCCTCTCCGAGGAGGGGAACTTCCCCACGGACCTCTACCTCGCCGAAGGGCTCGCGCGCCTTCTCGGGAAGGGGCACCGGCTCCGCCTCGTCCCGAAGTCCGACGCCTGCTCCGCGCTCGACGGCGATACCGCCGCCCTCCTCCTGACTCACGTCGACTACAGGACCGGAGAGAGGCACGACCTCGAGGCCGTGACGCGCGCCGCTCACGCAGCCGGCGCGCTCGCGATCTGGGACCTCGCCCACTCCGCCGGCGCGATGCCCGTCGACCTGACGGGAGCCGGCGCCGACCTGGCCGTCGGCTGCGGCTACAAGTACCTCTGCGGCGGCCCGGGCGCCCCCGCGTTCCTCTACGTCGCGCCGCGCCACCAGGAGGCCTTCCGGCAGCCGCTCTCGGGATGGCTCGGTCACGCCGAGCCGTTCGCGTTCGAGGCGGCGTACCGCCCCGCCCCCGGGATCTCGCGGGCGCTCTGCGGCACGCCGCCGATCCTCTCGATGTCGGCGCTGGATGCCGCGCTCGACGTGCTCCTCGAGGCCGACCTCGCGCTCGTCCGCGCGAAGTCGGAGGCGCTGACGTCGTACTTCGTCCAGGCCGTGGAGCAGGAGTGCGGCGACGCCGTGCGCCTCGTCTCGCCGCTCCTCCCGTCGCTCCGCGGCAGCCAGGCCTCCTTCGCGCATCCCGACGCCTACGCGGTGATGCGGGCGCTGATCGAGCGGGGCGTGGTCGGCGACGTCCGAGCTCCCGACATCCTCCGCTTCGGCTTCGCGCCGCTCTACGTCCGCTTCGTCGACGCCTGGGACGCGGCGAGGGCGCTCGCGGACGTGCTTTCGTCGCACGCCCACGAGCGCCCCGAGCTCCGCCGCCGGGCGGCGGTGACCTGAGCTACCTGTAGCGCGCCCGCGCCCAGTAGCCCGAGACCCACCGGCCCCAGCGGTCGTGGTAGCCGTCCACCCAGACGGCGCCCGGGAACGGCCGCTTCACCCAGCGTCCCTCGACGTACGCCCACCGGTCCCGGTCCCGGTCCCGGAAACGGCGGTCGTTCCGCCACCCGTCGTCGCGGTACCGGTCGTCGCGGTACCGGTTCTCGTAGTTCCACCGACCGTGACGGTCGCGATCGCGGCGCTCGACGCGCAGGTCGACGTGCGGCGGCGGCGGGAGAGGCGCGTGGCGCAGCACCTCGTGCGGAGGCGGCGGCAGCGGGAGGTTCACGCGGATCCGCACGTCCGCCAGGGCCGACGGCGCCACGGCGAGTGCCAGGGCCGCCGTCGCGGCGAGGAGGATGTTCCTGTCGGCGTTCTTCATGTCGGACCTCCTGGGATGTTCTCGGGAGTCCGTCGCTCCCGCCATCCCCCGTTGCAGGCCCGATGCCAGGCGTCCGCACCCCGAAGGTGTGCGCCGAATCACCGGAAGAGACGAAAAGGCCCCTCGCGTTCACGCGAAGGGCCCTGTTCCGGCCTCTCCGGAGGACGGGACGGCCGCGTGCGGCGGGTGGACCCCCTACGCCGCGTGAATCCGGTCCTCGAACGCCGCGAGCGCCGCCTTCGCCCCTTCGCCCATCGCGATGACGATCTGCTTCCACGGCACCGTCGTCACGTCGCCCGCCGCGTAGATCCCCTTCGTCGAGGTGCGGCACTTCTCGTCGACGACGATCTCGCCGAAGCGGTTCACGTCGACGAGGCCGCGGACGAGGCCCGAGTTCGGAGCGAGGCCGATCTGGATGAAGATGCCGTCGACCGGGATCGACTTTTCGGCGTCGGTCGCGCGGTCGACGACCTTGATCGCCGTCACCTTCGCCCCGTCGCCGAGGATCTCCGCCGTCCGGTGGTTCACGATGACCTCGGTGTTCGGCAGCTTCTTCAGGTTGTCGACGAGGACCTTGTCGGCCTTCAGCTCGCTCATGAACTCGACGACGGTCACGCGCGAGCAGATCCCCGCGAGGTCGATCGCCGCCTCGATCCCCGAGTTGCCGCCGCCGATCACGACGACGTCCTTGTCCTTGTAGAACGGCCCGTCGCAGTGCGGGCAGAACGCGACGCCGCGGCCGATGTACTCCTTCTCGCCCGGGACGTTCAGCTCGCGCCACTGCGCGCCGGTCGCCATGACGAGCGCCTTCGCCCGAAGGACCTCGCCGCCCGCGAGGCGGACCGTCTTCAGCTCGCCGTCCTCGATCGCCTCCACGCGGCGATTGTCGAGGATCTCGACCGGGTAGCTCTTCAGATGGGTCAGGAGGTCGGCCGCGAGCTTCTTCCCTTCGGTGCGCGTCGTCCCAATCAGGTTCTCGATGCCGAGCGTCTCGAGGACCTGCCCGCCGACGTTCTTCGCGACGAGCCCGGTGCGGAGGCCTTTCCGGACGGAGTAGATCGCCGCCGAGGCGCCCGCAGGCCCGCCCCCGACGACGAGGACGTCGTACGGCTCGCGCGCGGGGAGGTCCTGCGCCGCCTCCGACGGCTCGGAGCCGAATCGCTCCTCGAGCGCGTCGAGGAGCTCGGCGAGCCCGGCGCGGCCGACGGAGACCTGGGCGTTGTCGTGGCCGAGCGAGATGACGGTGGGGACTCCCTGGATGCCCAGCTTCTCGACTTCCCCTTCCGCGAGGCCGCCGTCGACCATCTCGTGGACGAAGTCGGGATGGATCACCGCCATCAGGTTCAGCGCCTGGATCACCTCGGGGCAGTTGTGACACGACAGGGAGACGTAGGTGCGGAGGCGGACCGGCCCCTTCAGGTGCCGGATCCGGCTCTGGATCCCCTCGTCGGGCCGCTTCCCCTGCCCCGCGGCGTACTTCACCGCGAGGACGAGCGACGAGAACTCGTGCCCGCCCGGGATGCCGCGGAAGAGGATCGTCGCGGAGCGCCCTTCCGCCGCGACCTCGAACGTCGGGATCGCGCTCGGCTCCCCTTCCACGCGGTGGACGATCTTCCCCGGCGCCGTCGCGGCGACGTCCGCGAGCATCGTCGTGAGCTCCCCGTTCTTCGGGTGCTCGGACGGACGCTGGCGGAGGACGACCGTCACGGGGAGGTCGCTGTAGATCTGCTGGAGCTGCGCGGAGAGAGAGGCGTCGAGCATCAGTGTCCTCTTCGGGAGTGTGCGGGATTCGAGACGGGAGAGGAGGCCGTCCGGCGCGCGGTCGCGCGTCTCGAACGGCCGGAGGGGGACCCGGCGTTTCGGCCGGATCCCCCGTGGACCGGACCCCGGGTCAGATCTTGCCGACGAGGTCGAGCGAGGGCTTGAGCGTCTCGGCGCCCGGAGTCCACTTCGCCGGGCAGACTTCGTTCGGGTGGCTCGCGACGTACTGCGCCGCCTGGACCTTCCGGAGGAGCTCCTTGGCGTCGCGGCCGATGCCGTTGTCGTGGATCTCGGCGATCTTGATCTGCCCCTCGGGGTTCACGACGAACGTGCCGCGGTAGGCGAGGCCCGCCTCGTCGATGTGGACGCCGAAGCCCTTCGAGAGGATGTGGGTGGGGTCGGCGAGCATGACGTACTGGATCTTCTTGATCGTCTCGGAGGCGTCGTGCCACGCCTTGTGCGTGAAGTGGGTGTCGGTCGAGACGGAGTAGATCTCGACGCCCATCTTCTTGAACTCGGCGTAGTTGTCGGCCAGGTCGCCCAGCTCGGTCGGGCAGACGAACGTGAAGTCGGCCGGGTAGAAGAAGAAGACCGACCACTTGCCGGCGAGGTCCTTGCTCGAGACCTCCTTGAAGGCGCCGTTGTGGTAGGCCTGAACCTTGAACTCGGGGATCTGGCTGTTGATGACGGGCATGCTCGTTCTCCTTGCTTTTCATGCGGCCGTTTCGGCTCGCTCTTTAGACTTCTTCTAATATACGCCAGATGGATTCAAAAGGGAAGCCCCCTCTCCCGCCTGGCCGGCGGCGGGGCCGGGAGCGCCCCCGAAGCGCGTCCTCTCCGGCGCAGCACCCTGTGTTGCGCGCCGTCCCAGCGTCGTCCCCGCGCTTGACTTCCCTCCGCCTCCTCGGTATCTTCCCCCTCCCTGACGCGGGGTGGAGCAGCCTGGTAGCTCGTTGGGCTCATAACCCAAAGGTCGCAAGTTCAAATCTTGCCCCCG
>CAYVPO010000124.1:0-10931 GCA_964453825.1 uncultured Holophagales bacterium | reverse complement strand
TAGATGGTAGACCTGACCCCCTATCCCAGCCGGCGGCGGAGAGAGGAGGCGAGGGCGGTCGCCTCGGGAACGCGGAGGGCGAGGGCGAAGAGGGCGTAGGCGGCGGCGAAGGCCCCGCAGACGAGAGCGCCGAGGAGGACGGGACCGAGCGTCGCGAACGCGAGCTTCACTCCGAAGCCGGCCGCGGCCGCGCCGAGCGCCGCGCCCCAGATGCGGAGGGAGAACGAAGCCGGGAGGCCCGTCTTCCCGACGCGCGCGTTCAGCGCGCGGCGCAGCAGGAGCATCTCGAGCCATCCGGCGAGGCCCGAGCCGAGCGTCAGCCCCGCGAGGCCGAGCCTCAGGTCGAGCCCGAGGAGGCGCGGGAGCGCGAACGCGAGGAGCCCGCCGAGCGCCGCGCTCGCCCCGACGCGGAGCATCGCGAAGCGAAGAGGGGTCCGCGTGTCGTGGAGAGCCCAGAACGTCGAGGCGTAGAGGCGGCCGAGCGTCGAGGCGAGGAGGCCCACCGAGGACCCGGCCAGGACCGCCCAGACGATGCGGACGTCCTCGGCTCCGAAGGCGCCGGTCTGGAAGACGAGGGCGACGACGCGGTCGCCGAGGAGCGCGAAGGCGACGGCCGACGGGACGACGAGGAAGGCGACCCGCCGGAGAGCGGCGTCGAGCCGCTCCCGGAGCGTCTCCGCGCCCGCCCCAGAGGAGAGCTCGGGGAGCTCGGCGCTCGAGACCGACATCCCGAAGAGCGAGACGGGAAGGATGTAGAGCGTCTGCGCGTAGCCGAGCATCGCGACCGCCCCCCCCGGAAGGAGGCTCGCGATCACCTGGTCGACCCAGCTCGAGACCTGCGTCACGCCGCGGCTCCCGACGCTCGGGAGGAGGTTGCGGAAGATCGTCCTCACGTGGGGGGACCCGGTGTCGAGCGCGGGACGGAGCGTGCCGACGAGCCGCGCCACCTGCGGGAGCTGGACGAGGAGCTGGAGGAGGCTCCCGGCGACGGCGCCCCAGGCGGCCCAGACGGCGATCTCCGCCCCGGCCCGCGTCCCGGCGAGGACGAGCGCGGCGATGATCGCGCCGTTCCAGAGAACGGGCGCCGCGTAAGGCAGGAAGAAGCGGCGGTGGCTGTTCAGGATGCCGAGGCAGAAGGCCGAGAGGACGAGGAGGCCCGTCCCGGGGAAGAGGATGCGGACGAGCCGCACCGTCAGCTCGCGTCGCTCGCCCGAGAAACCGGGCGTGAAGAGGTCGACGAGGAGCGGCGCGGCGAGGACGCCGAGCGCGGAGAGGAGGACGGCGAGGAGCGCGAGGAGCGTCCCGGCGGTCCGCGCCGTTCGCCGCGCCTCCTCCTCACGTCCCTCGCCGAGGAGGCGCGAGTAGACCGGGATGAGCGACGCGGAGAGAGACCCTTCGCCGAAGAGGTTCTGGAGGACGTTCGGCGCGCGCAGCGCCGCCCGGAGGGCGTCGGCCGCCATCGAGCTGCCGAGGTAGTGCGCGAAGACGCGCTCCCGCACGAAGCCCGCGAGGCGGCTCAGGAGGATGCCGGCCCCGACGAGGAGGGCGTTCGCCGACGAGGAGCGCCGCGCCGCGCTCACCGCAGCTTGAGCGTCGAGAGGGCCGCGAGGGCGAGGATCCCCGACACGATCCAGAGCCTCACGACGACCTTCGTCTCGGCGAGCCCGTTGTACGCCATCGCGTGGTGGAGGGGGGCGCGCGCGAAGAGGCGCCGGCCGAGCAGCTTGATCCCGATCTTGTCCTGCACCTGCGAGGTGAACGCCTCGGCGACGAAGAGGCCTCCGAGGATGACGAAGAGGAATTCCTGCTTCAGGAGGACGGACGCCACGGCGAGGCTCCCGCCGATCGAGAGCGAGCCGGTGTCGCCCATGAAGATCTGGGCCGGGTAGGCGTTGAACCAGAGGAAGCCGACGCCCGCCCCCGCGAACGCGCAGGCGAAGACGGCGAGCTCGCCGGCGCCGGGGAGGAACGGGTAGACGAGGTATCGGGACCAGATCGCGTTCCCGAGGAGATAGCCGAAGACGCCGAGGACCGCGATCGCGAAGACCGACGGGACGATCGCGAGGCCGTCCATCCCGTCCGTGATGTTCACCGAGTTCCCGACGAGGAGGACGAAGAGGAAGACGAACGGGAAGTAGACCCACGGGTTGTCGAGGACCGCGGCCTTCACGAACGGGACGTGGAGGCGGGCGGCCTCCGCGGCCGGGAGGGGGCTCCAGGGGCTCGCGAGGAACGCGACGAGAATCGCCGCGAACGCCCCCTGCAGCATCAGCTTCTTCGCCTCCGACATCCCCTTGTCGCCCGACCGCGCCCGCATCTTCGCCCGGTCGTCGACGAAGCCGATCGCCCCGAACCAGACCATGCCGAGGAGGACGAGGAGGGAGTAGCCGCTCCCCAGGTTGCACCAGAGGAGCGAGGAGAACGCGACGACGCCGACGAGGACGACGCCGCCCATGACCGGCGTCCCCGCCTTGTCGAAGGCCGACGGGATCCCGGTCTCGCGGAGCTGGTCGACGAACGCCTTCCGCTGGAGCCACCAGATGACCCGCGGCATGACCCAGAGCGTCAGGAGGACCGCCGTCAGCGCCGCGCCGATGGAGCGCGCGGAGAGGTACTCGGCGAGCCGCAGGAACGAGAGCTCGGGGAACGGCGCGAGGAGCTTGCCGATCCAGAAGATCATCGGGGCGACTCCTTGCCGCGCGAGAGCGCCTCGAGGACGCGGCGGTACGAGAGCTTCATCTCGAACTGGGGGCGGAAGTCGGTCGACGTGAGGAGGAACGCCGGGAGCGCCGTCTCGAGCTTCTTCCGGTCGCGCGCCTCGCCTCTCTCGACGAGCGTGAGGACTCCGCGTAGCGCCGCGGCGCGGACCTTCCAGAAGCGGTAGTCGGAGAGCCGGAGGAGCGCCGGGAGCGCGTCGCCCTCGCCGCCGATCGCGCCGAGAGCCTCGGCGGCGGCCGCGGCCGCCTCGAGGTTGCGGTCGGAGAGGCCGCCCACGAGCGCGGCCACGACGTCGTCCCGTCGCGCGAGACGTCCGGCGAAGCGTGCCGCCGTCCGCGCCGCCTCGGCCCTCACCTCCCAGTACGGGTCGGCGAAGCCGGCGAGGAGCGCGGCCTCGACTCCGGCGTCGACGCCGCCGAGGCGGCCGAGCGCCGTGAAAGCGTTCCGCCGGACGAAGCCGACCTGCGCGAAGTCGCCCCCGAGCAGACGCTGGAGGAGCGGCGCCGGTGTCCGGTCGCCGAGGAGGGCGAGGAGGAGCGGGACCTTCTCGGCCGCCCCGAGGAGCCCGAGGAGCTTGACGCCGAGGTTCCGCGCTTCCCAGCTCTCGTTCGCGAGGAGAGAAGCGGCCCGGCTCCGGAACCAGGGGAGGTCGCGTGGCTCGACGTGCGCCTCGACCCGGTAGCGCCGCCCCTCCGCCGCGGCCGCCTTCTCGAGCCGGGAGAGGAGCGCGGCGTTCGAGACGACGTGCGGCGCCGGGACGAGCGTCGGCTCGAGCGTGCCCGTGCCGCGTCCGTGGCGAACGTGGTGCGCGATCTCGGCGGCGGCGTCGGCCCCGAGGACGTCGCGCCCCATCCGCGACATCTCGGCGAGACGATCCGGATCGTCGACCAGGGCGAGGATCCGGCTCGCGAGGAGCGCCCCGTCGAGCTCCTCCGCGAGGTGCCCGTCGCGGAGGACCGTCTCCTCGTAGAGGACCTCGGCCCCGCCCGCGCGCTCGACGGCGCGGGCGTTCGCGACCTGGTGGTCGCCCGGAAGGTTCGCCTTCGGGACGACGAGCGCCGGGAGTCCCATCCGCGTGACCTCGTTGAGGCTCCCCGACCCGCCGCGGATGACGACGAGGTCGGAGACGGCGTAGACCGAGGCGATGTCGTGGAAGTAGCTCTGCGAGACGTAGAAGGTCGCGATCCGCTCCCGTTCCTCCTGCGAGTAGCGCGCGGTGAGGCGCGCCTCCGTGTCGGCGCCGGCGTCATAGCCCCCGCCCTTGAAGAGTCCGGTCCCGTGGACGACGAAGAGGCGTTCCGCGTGAGGGAGGAGGTCGCCGAGCGCGTCGACGAGACCGCGGTTCAGCGAGCGCGAGCCCTGCGACCCGCCGAAGACGAAGACGACCGTCCTCCCCTCCGGGACCGCGAAGTCGAGCCGGGAGCGCGCCTCCTCGGGCGAGACGTGGCCGATCCTCTTGCGGAGCGGGTAGCCGGTGACCGCCCCGTTCCCCGGGAAGAGGGAAAGGGTCTCGGGGAAGGTGACGAAGACCTTCTCGGCGAATCGTCCGACGAGGCGGTTCAGCTTCCCGGGGACGGCGTTCTGCTCGTGGACGAAGACGCGGGCCTTCGCGAGGCGGAGCTTCTTCAGGCTCGTCGCCGCGAAGATGACCGGCGCCGACGCGAATCCCCCCGTGCCGACGATGACTTCGGGGCGGAAGCGGAGGAGGACCCCGGCCGCCTGGATCGTCCCGACGGCGAGGTCGAGGAGGAAGCGCGCGAGGGCGGGCGAAGGGCGCGTTCCGGGAAAGCCCGAGGCCCGGACGAAGCGGATCGGGATCCCCTCCTTGGGAACGACCTGCTCCTCGGCCCGTCCCCGCACGCCGACGAAAAGCGTCTCGCTCCCGTCCTCGGCCAGGGCCGCTCCGATGGCGAGCGCCGGGTTCACGTGGCCGGCGGTGCCGCCTCCCGTGAGGAGTATCCGGGTGCCTCTCTTCAAGCCGCGTGCCTCCGCCCGATTCTGGGGCATTCCGGCCGTCGGGGTGGTCCGGCGCTCCCCGCGAGCCGAGCCCGGCATTCTCTCCCGTTTCCGGCCGCCGTCCGCCTCGCCGCGGATAGACTCGTTGGCGATGCTCTCCATCCACCTGCTCGAGGAGGGGAAGGGGCTCCAGCTCCTCGCAGACACGCCTCTCGCCAGCGCGTGGCCCGGCCTCGCGGGGCGGTCGATCTGGGTCGACGTCGAGGACCCGACCGACGCCGAGGCGCGCGCGCTCGCGGACGTCTGCGGCTTCCACCACCTCACCGTCGAGGATGCCCTCACCCCCGTCCAGCCTCCGAAGGTGGAGGAGTTCGAGGGGTACCTCTTCCTCCTCTTCCGAGGCCTCCGGCCGACGGAGGAAGGGTTCGAGCTCGAGAGCTACAAGCTGGCCGTCTACCTCGGTCCCAGCTTCCTCGTCACCGTCCACAGGCGTCCGGTCGCGGCGTGCCGGGAGGTCAGCAGGCTCGTCCTCGAGCGGGACCTCCCGATGGAGAGCCAGATGGACCGGGTCCTCCACGCGCTCGTGGACAGGATGATGGACGAGATCCTGCCGATCCTGGACCGGTTCGAGGAGCGCCTCGAGGAGCTGGAGGAGGCCGTCTTCGCGCGCTCTCCCCACGGGGAGGTCCTCCAGGAGCTCCTCGGGATGAAGCGCCAGCTCCTGACGATCCGCAGGCTCGTCGCCCCGCAGCGCGAGATGCTCGGGCGCCTCGCCCGCAGGGACCTCCCCTTCATCGAGGAGCGGACCTCGCACTACTTCCGCGACGTCTACGACCACGTGGCACGGATGGAGGAGACGACGATGGTCCTGACGGACCTGGCGAGCGGCGCCCTCGAGGCACAGCTCTCCGTCGCCTCGAACCGGCTGAACGAGATCGTCAAGGTCCTCACGATCTTCTCCGCGATCTGGATGCCGCTCACGTTCCTCGCCGGCGTCTACGGCATGAACTTCGAGTTCCTCCCCGAGCTGAAGATCCGCTGGTTCTACCCGGCTCTCTGGGGTCTCTGGATCGCGATCACGGCCGGGATGCTCGCGGTCTTCCGCTGGCGGCGCTGGATCTAGCGCGGGACTACGGACGTCGGAGGCCGCTCGCGCCGTCCGGGCTCTCGCGACCGGCGGCGGCCGTGCGGAAGACGGCCGGAAGGAAGGCATCGGGCCGGCGGTCCTCGGATGCTCGGCTCGCGCGCGCGCTCGGCCCCGGGGTCGCCGAGAGGACGGGCGACCGGCGCCGCATCGTCGACACCGGGATCGGCATCCGCGCCGAGGACCTCGCCACGCTTTTCCGGCCGGTCCGACGGATCGACGACGGCACCGCCCGCCACCACGACGGGGCCGGGCTCGGCCTCTCGATCATCCGGAATCTGGCCGAGCTGCTCGGGGGTAGCATCGACGTCCAAGACGAGCCGGGACGCGGGAGGACGTTCACGGTCGTCCTCCCGCTGAGAAAGAAGACTCCATGAAGGCGAAGATCCTGTACACCGAGGACGACAGGCAGAGCTTCTACCTCGTCAACTTCATCCTGACCGCCGCCGGGTGCGAGGTGGTCCGGGCCAAGGACGGTCCCGAGGGGGTCGAGAAGGCCGCCTGCGGCTGGGCCGACCTGATCCTCCTCGACATCCAGCTCCCCGGCATGGACGGCTTCGCCGTGGCGGAGGCCCTCCGCGAAAGCCCCGCCCTCTCCGGCACGCCGATCGTGGCGCTCACGTCCTACGCGATGGCCGGCGATCGGGAGAAGGCCCTCGCAGCCGGCTGCACCGGCTATATCGAAAAGCCGATCGACCCGGGGAGCTTCGCCGTCCAGGTGGAGCAGCACCTCCTCGCGGCGCGGACGAAGGGAGAAAACGGGTGAGTCGCGTCCTGATCGCCGACGACATCGCCGAGAACAGGTACCTCCTCGAGACGATCCTGACCGCGGGCGGCTACGACGTCGTCTCGACCGGGAACGGCGCCGAAGCGCTCGCGGCAGCGAAGGCCGCCCCTCCCGACCTTCTCGTCACCGACATCCTGATGCCGGTGATGGACGGCTTCGAGCTCTGCAGGCTGTGGAGGGCGGACGAGCAGCTGCGGCGGATCCCTCTCGTCTTCTACACGGCGACCTATACCGACTCGAAGGACGAGGCGCTCGCGAGGACGCTCGGAGCCGACCGGTTTCTCGTCAAGCCTCTCGCGCCCGACACGCTCCTCGAGGCGATCCGGGAGGTACTCGAAGCGCCCCGCACGGAGACCCCGGCGGCGGATTCCGGGGAGGTCCTGCAGGGGTACAGCGAGGCGCTGTTCCGCAAGCTCCAGAGGAAGGTCGTCCAGCTCGAAGCGGAGGCCGCCACGCGAAGGAGGGCCGAGGAGGAGGTCCGGGCACTGAACGCCGAGCTCGAGGAGCGGGTCCGGACGCGGACGGCCGAGCTCGAGACGAGCGTCCGCGAGATGGAGGCGTTCTCGTACTCCGTCTCGCACGACCTGCGGGCGCCCCTCCGCGCGATCGACGGGTACTCCGCTCTCCTGGAGTCGGAGGCGTCGGCCGGACTCGGCGCGGAGGCCCGCGAGCTGCTCCGGAAGATCCGGGCGAGCGCCAGGACGATGTCGACGCTGATCGACGAGCTCCTCGAGTTCTCGAGGACCGCCCGCTCCGAGCTCCGCCGCACCCGCCTCGACATGGGCGAGATCGTCCGCTCCGCCTTCGAGCAGCTGACGACGCCCGAGGAGCGGGAGCGCGTGGAGCTGCGCGTCGGACCGCTGCCTCCCGCCGACGGAGACCCGGCGCTCGTCCGCCACGTGGTGACGAACCTCCTCTCGAACGCGCTCAAGTTCTCGTCGCACGCCGAGCACCCCGTCGTCGAGGTCGGAAGCCGGGAGGAGGGGGGCCGCGTCGTCTACTTCGTCAAGGACAACGGGGCGGGGTTCGACATGAGATACGTCGGCAAGCTCTTCGGCGTCTTCCAGCGCCTCCACAGCCCGTCCGAGTTCCCGGGCGTCGGCGTCGGGCTGGCGATCGTCCAGCGCATCGTGACGCGGCACGGCGGGACCGTCTCCGCCACGGGCCAGGTCGGCGAGGGCGCCGAGTTCACGTTCTCGCTTTGAGCGGCGCGGGAGCCGGCCCCGGCGCCCGGCGCCTACGCCTCGCCCGTCACGACCTCCCCGAACGTCCCGAGCTCGGCCCGGATCGCCGTCGCGTCGCCGACGGCGACGATCCGTGCGGAGCCGGTCCCGAAGACGCGGCGCGATACGCGGCGGACGTCGCCTTTCGTCACCTCCGCGAGGCCCGGGACGAACCGGGCGATCTCGTCGGGGGGAAGGCCGAGGACCCAGAGCCGGGCGAGCTCGTCGGCGACTCCGGCTGCGGTCTGGAGCGCGATCGCGAGGGAGCCCGCCTCGCGGCGGAAGGCCCGGTCCATCTCCTCGTCGGTCGCCTCGGTCGTCGCCATCCGCTCCATCTCGTAGAGGACCTCGTTGAGGGCGGCGCCCGTCACCTCGGTTCGGACCGCCGCGAACGAGCGGACCGTGCCGCACCCGGCGAGCCAGCTCGCGGCGGCGCCGGGCGAGTAGGTGTAGCCCTTCGCCTCGCGGAGGTTCTGGACGAGGCGCGACGTGAAGGAGCTGCCGTAGATCGTCATCGCGAGCTCGAGGGCCCGGGCGTCCGGGTCGGTCCTCGGGAAGCCCAGGTTCCCGACCATGAGGTTCGTCTGGACGGAACCGGGGCGGTCGAGGACGAGGAGGCGCCGCGGCCCGTCCGTCGCAACCGGGGCCGTGACGGGCGGCGGCGCCGGGCCGCCGGCGGTCCAGTCGCAGAACGCGCTCCCGGCCGCCGCGATCGCCTCCTCCGGCTGCACGTCCCCCGCGACGAGGAGGAGCGCGCGCTCGGGCCGGCGCCGGCGCGCCGCCTCGGCCGCGAGGAGCCCGGGGGTGACGGCGTCGATCGACGCCGCCGTCGGCGCGATCGTCGCGTACGGGTGCGCGCCGTAGACCTCGCGCGCGAACGCCCGGACCGCCAGGAACGAGGGCTCCGATTCGCTCGTCTCGAGCTCCTCGTGCGCGAGGTGCCGCGCGCGCGCGACCCCGTCCGCCGGGAAGGCGGGTCGGCGGACGACGTCGGCGACGAGGTCGAGGAGGAGCGGCAGGCGCGCGGCGAGGCCGTAGGCGCCGATCGTGAGCGAGTCGGGTCCCGCGCCGGCCGAGAGGTCTCCCCCGGCCTCCTGCGCGAGGTCCGCGAGGTCCGCCCCGCTGAGCGCGGCGGTCCCCTCTCGGAGGGCCGCGGCGAGGAGGCGGGCCAGGCCGGGCCGGTCGGGCGGGTCGTCCGAGAGGCCGCCGCGCACGACGAGGCGGGCGCTCGCGAGCGGGACCCCGCGCCACGGGACGACCTGGACCGCGAGGCCGTTCGGCAGGAGTGCCGTGACGACGTCCGGCATCGGGACGGCGCGTTCCTCTCCGAGCGGCGGAAGGCCATCGGGCGCGATCACGACTCTCCCTTCGGCGGGAGCTTCGCAATCGCGGCGCGCCGCTCCGGCGCCAGCCACGCCGACGCGCGGCGCAGGTCGCTCGAGGAGACCGCCTCGACGAGGCGCGGCAGGTCGAGCAGCGCCTCCGGCGCCCCTGCGATCGCCGTCGCCTGGGCGAGCTCGATCGCGAGGCCGAGGCGAGGCTCGAGGCCGGCCCAGGTGTCGGCGAGGACCTTCGTCTTCACGCGCGCGAGCTCCGCCTCCTCGACCCCGTCGCGGGCGATGCGCGCGACCTCCTCGTCGAAGGCGGCGAGGACCGTTTCCGCGGAGACCTCGCGTCGGTAGCCGATCCGGGAGAGGAAGAGCGTCGACCCTTCGTACCAGACGCCCCCCTGGAACGGGTTGAAACCACCGGAAAGGTCCGTCGCGATCTCGCGCCCCTCGACGAGGCCGCGGTAGAGGCGCGACGCGCGCCCGTTGTGCAGGAGCTCGCCGAGGACGAGGAGCGGGACGGCGTCGGGGTGCGTCCGTCCGGGCATCCTCCACCCCATCGCGAGGGCGGGGGTCCGGGCGAGAGGCGCCTCCTGCACGAGGAGGACGGGGGCGGTGCGGGGCGGCTCGTGGAGGTCGGGGCGCGGCGCGGACGCTCCGCGCGGGATCACCCCGAAGTGCCGTCCGGCGAGCGCGAAGACGTCGTCGGCCGCCACGTCTCCGGCGACCGCGAGGACGGCGTTGTCGGGCCGGTAGAACGTGGAGAAGAAGGCCTCGACGTCCTCGAGCGTCGCCGCGTCGAGGTCGTGGAAGTCGCCGTAGCCGTCGTGGGCGTTCTCCCACTTTTCGAAGAGCGCCTCCGGGAGCTCGCCGAACTCGAAGAGCCCGTAGGGGTCGTTCCGGACGTTGACGAGGATCTCCTCCTTGACGACGTCGCGCTGGTTGTCGAGCGACTCCTGGCCGAACGCCAGGCCCGACATCCGGTCCGCCTCGAGGAAGAGGATCCTCTCGAGCGCCGACGACGGGGCGTCGACGACGAAGAGCGTCACGTCGGGGCGCGTCTGGCCGTTGTTGCTGCCGCCCGAGGTCTCGCAGACCCGGTCGAAGACCCCTTTCGGAGCGTTCGGCGTCCCCTCGAACATGAGGTGCTCGAAGAGATGGGCGAAGCCGGAACGTCCGCGCGGCTCGAGGCGCGAGCCGATCCGGTAGAGGACGCAGAGCCCGAAGACGGGGGCGGAGCGGTTCTCCGAGACGACGACGGTCAGGCCGTTCGAGAGGACGAGGGTCTCGATCGGGATCTTCAGCGTCAGGCCTTCAGGAGCTGCCGCGCGATGACCATCCGCTGGATCTCGGAGGTCCCCTCGCCGATCGTGCAGAGCTTGACGTCCCTGTAGAACTTCTCGGCCTTGAAGTCCTTCGTGAAGCCGTAGCCGCCGTGGATCTGGACGGCGAGGTTCGCGACGCGGACCGAGACCTCGCCCGCGTAGAGCTTGCACATCGCCGACTCCTTCGTCACCTTCATCCCACGGTCCTTCATCCACCCGGCGCGCCAGGTGAGGAGACGGGCCGCGTCGATCTCCGTCGCCATGTCGGCGAGGTAGTTCTGGATCGACTGGAACTCGGAGATCGGCTTGCCGAACTGGACGCGCTGGCGCGCGTAGGAGAGGGCGCAGTCGTAGGCGCCCTGGGCCATGCCGAGCGCGAGCGCCGCGATCGAGATCCGGCCGCCGTCGAGGACCTGCATCGCCTGCGTGAAGCCCGAGCCGAGCGGCCCG
>CAYVPO010000123.1:0-10992 GCA_964453825.1 uncultured Holophagales bacterium | reverse complement strand
CGGCTCGAGCTCGTCGGGTTCCGGGGGGCAGACGCGGCGAGGATCGCGCCCGGGGCCGGGGAGGTCGACGTCGAGACGGCGGGGACGTTCCGGGTCCGCGTCTCGGAGGGGTCGATCGTCCTGAAGGACGTGCGCGTGGAGGGCCGCGGACCGGCGGACCTTCGGGCGACAGTCGAGGACGGGGACCTCCCGGTCGCGGTCGACGACCCGGCCGAGGGTGTCGTCGTCGACCCGGCGGTCGTCGTGCGGGGATGGTGCCAGCTCGCGGGCGGAGGGCGCCTCGAGCCCACCGAGTTCTGGCTCGACGGAGAGATGGTCCTTCCCGACCGGGTCGAGAGGCAACCTCGTCCGGATGTCTCGGCCGCCCGGCCCGAGGTTGGCGACGCATCGTCTGCGGGATGGCGGGCCTGGCTGCCGGCGGACGCCGTGAAGCCGGGGCCACATGAGCTCCGCGTCGTCTTCGCGGGCGGCGGACGTTGGCGGGCCTATCCCGTGAGGCGCTTCGTCGTCCGGGGCACGGGAGCCGGATTGGCGCGGTCCTTACGATGAAGCCGGTGCGGGGCGGCGCGGCGCTCAGTCCCGACCGCGCATCAGGTTGAGGCGCGCCAGCTCCACGTAGGTGACGGTCGAATCGAGGTCCTCGCGCGCGATCCGGAGGCTCTGGACGAGCCCCTCGAGGACGAGCTCCATCAGAAACGCGCGCTCCTGCTCGTCCGCCGGCTTCGCGTGCGCGGCGACGAGCTCGGCGAGGCCGTCGACGGCGTCGAGAGAA
This sequence comes from uncultured Holophagales bacterium, assembly GCA_964453825.1. Taxonomy (GTDB): domain Bacteria; phylum Acidobacteriota; class Thermoanaerobaculia; order UBA5066; family UBA5066; genus UBA5066. Next base: position 10,220 of record CAYVPO010000123.1, on the reverse strand, counting down.
GCGAGGTGCCGATCGAACGGCGTCTCGTCGGAGAGGACGAGCGTCCGCTCCTTCGTGAACCAGGCGACGACCCTCTCGTAGGGGCCCGAGAGCGGGGCGCGCTCACGGACGAACGGGACGGAGGTCCCGTCGTCCGCCTCGCGGCGGCGCACTCGCTCGCCGCGCGCGCGCGGACCCTCGACCGGCGGAAAGGCCGAGTCGAAGAGCGTCTTCACCGCGTCGCCGACGAGCTTCCGGGCCACGATCTCGGCTCCCTGCTGCTCGCCCTCGAAGACCATCTCGACCTTGCCCGTGATCGCCGGGAGCGTCGCGGCGAGGTCGACGAGACGCGGACCGACGACCGTCTCGCCGGTGAGGACGGCGCGCCGCTCGAGGTTCGAGACGAGGAGCTCGCGCATCGCGATCGGCATCCGGGCCGAGACGCCCGAGGCCTGGTCGACGAGGTCGCTCCGGCGCGCGGCGAAGGCCACCTCCTCGACGAGGTCCTTGAAGGGCTCGGGGAGACGGATCTCGACGCCGTCGAGGGGGCGCTCGCACCAGGCTTCCTGGTCGGTGATCGCCTTCGCCGTCGCGCGTTCCCGCGGGTAGTGCGTCAGGACCTGGGACGCGATCCGGTCCTTCAGGGGCGTGATGATGCTCCCGCGGTTCGTGTAGTCCTCCGGGTTCGCGGAGAAGACCATCACGACGTCGAGCAGGATCCGCACCGGGAACCCGCGGATCTGGAGGTCGCGTTCCTCGAGGATGTTCAGGAGCCCGACCTGGATCCGGGGCGCGAGGTCGGGAAGCTCGTTGATCGCGAAGATGCCGCGGTTCGTCCTCGGGACGATCCCGTAGTGGAGGACCTCCTCGTCGGCGAACGTCTTCTTCAGCGTCGCCGCCTTCACGGGGTCGACGTCGCCGATCAGGTCGGCGATCGTGACGTCGGGCGTCGCGAGCTTCTCGCGGTAGCGCGCCTCGCGGGGGAGCCAGGCGACCGGGAGGTCCGGCCCGGCCGTGGCGGCGAGGGTCCGGGCGTACTTCGTGAACGGAGCGAACGGCGACTCGTTCAGCTCGGAGCCGAGGATCACCGGCGTCTCCTCGTCGAGGAGGTTCACGAGGGACCGGAGGATCCGCGTCTTGGCCTGCCCGCGGAGGCCGAGGAGGACGACGTCGTGGCGGGCGAGGACGGCGTTCACGAGGGCGGGGATGACCGTCCGCTCGTAGCCGAGGATCCCCGGGAAGGGGTTCTCCTTCCGCGCGAGCATCGCGAGGAGGTTATCGCGCATCTCGTCCCGCACGGATCGGTGGCGGTAGCCGGCCTCGACGAGCTCTCCGAGGGTCGTGGGTCGATACGTCGTCTCCACCGTCCGCTCCTCCGTTCCCGGATCGTACGACTCAGCCCGGCTTGCGGATCCCGAACTTTTCGAGCCGGTACTGGAGGGTCCGGTACGTCAGGCCGAGGAGTCGGGCGGCACGGGCGATGACCCAGGCGGACCGCTCCATCGCCTGGACGATCAGCTGCCGCTCGAGCTCCTCGATGTCGATCCCCTCGGGCGGGATCTCGAAGCCGTAGGGGCGCGCGGCGGGCGCGGTCTTCAGCCGGATCTCCAGCGGCAGGTCGGCGGGCCGCACCGTCGTCCCCTCGCAGAGGAGGACGGCCCTCTCGACGACGCTCTCGAGCTGCCGGATGTTGCCGGGCCAGGGGTGCCGGACGAGGAGGTCGAGGGCCGCGGCGTCGATGTCGGCCACGGCGGTCCCGTGCGTCCCGTTCGCCTTGTCGAGGAACCGCTGGACGAGGGCGGGGATGTCGTCCGCCCGCTCGCGGAGCGGCGGGAGGACGATCGGGATGACGTTCAGGCGGTAGAAGAGGTCCTCGCGGAACTGCCCCGCCTTCATCATCGTCTCGAGCTCTCGGTTCGTGGCGGCGACGACGCGGACGTCGATCGGGATCGTCTCGTTCCCCCCGACGCGGCGGATCTCGCGCTCCTGAAGGGCGCGGAGGATCTTCCCCTGGAGCGGCAGCGAGAGGTCGCCGATCTCGTCGAGGAAGAGCGTCGAGCCGGAGGCGGCCTCGAAGAGCCCCGTCTTGCGCGCGTCGGCGCCGGTGAACGACCCCCTCTCGTGACCGAAGAGCTCGCTCTCTAGGAGGTTCTCGGGGATGGCGGCGCAGTTGATCGCCTGGAACGGCCGGCCCGACCGCGCCGAGCGCGAGTGGATCGCCCGGGCGACGAGCTCCTTGCCCGTGCCCGACTCGCCTCTCACCAGGACGGTCGACTGCGTCGGGGCGATCTTCTCGACGAGGCGGAAGACCTCGCGCATCGCGGAGCTCTCGCCGACCATCGCCTCGAGGCCGTCCCCCTTGAGGCGGCGCTCGAGCCGGAGAGCCTTCTCGGCGAGGCGGTGGCTCTCGAGCGCGCGCTCGACCCGGAAGAGGAGCTCGTCGGCGACGACGGGCTTGCTCATGTAGTCGAAGGCGCCGAGGCGGTGCGCCTCGCGGGCCCGCTCGACGGAGCCGTGGGCCGTGATGAGGATGACTCGGGGCGGGAGCGGCCCCTCGACGAGGGCCCGGACGAGGTCGAGGCCCGAGAGCCCCGGCATCTTCAGGTCGGTCAGGACGACTTCGGGGTGCGTCTCTGCGGCGAGCGCGAGGGCCTCGCGGCCGTCGGCGGCGGCGGTCACGCGGTACCCCTCGTCCTCGAGGATCATCCGGAGGGACTCGCGCTGGTGCTTCTCGTCGTCGACGACGAGGAGGGTCGCGCGGGGCGTGCGTTCGTTCACTCGGGGAGGTTACTCCGAAGGGGCGACGGCGACGGGGAGGGAGATCCGGAAGAGGGCGCCGCGCGCTCCGTCCCGGTTCCCGGCCTCGACCCGCCCCCCGTGCTCCTCGACGATCCGCTTGACCATCGCGAGCCCCAGCCCGACGCCCCCCTCCTTCGTCGAGAACCAGGGCTCGAAGAGCCGCGGAAGGTGGGCGGCGTCGATACCCGGCCCTTCGTCCTCGAGCGTGAGGACCACGCGCGGTCCCTCGTCGACCGTCCCGTTCGCCAGCCGGGCCGCGACCCGGAGCGTCCCGCCCTCCTTCTCCATCGTCTGGATCCCGTTCTGCGCGAGGTTCCAGAGCACCGACTTCAGGAGCGACCCGTCCGCGGCGACGGGAGGCAGCCCTGCTGGAAGGTCGGCCGAGAACCGGACTCGGACCCGCTCGGCCATCTCGGCCAGGTCGGCGAGCGTGTCCCTCACGAGGGCCGCCGCGTCGACCGGAAGGATGGTGAGCGTGAGGGGCCGGCCGAACGCGAGGAAGTTGTTGATGAGCGTCGCGAGGCGGTCGATCTCGCCCCGGAGGGCGTCGATCCGCTCCGCCTGGTCGGCGGCGGCGGCCTCTTCCGCCGGCCGGTGCCGGCGCCGGAGGACGTCGAGCCCGAGGGAGAGGGCGTTCAGCGGGTTCTTGATCTCGTGCGCGAGACCGGCCGCGAGGTGGCCGATCTCGGCCCGCTTCTCGGCGGCGGCGAGGCGCGCGAGGAGCTCCTGGCGTTCCCGGAGCGCGGCGGTCATCCGGTTGAAGGCGATCGCGAGCTGACCGATCTCGTCGGCCCGGTCGACCGGGACGACGACGTCGAGCTGGCCGTCCGCGACCTGCCGCGCCGCCTCGGCGACGGCCTCCACGGGGCGCGTGGCGTTCCGCGTGACGACGAGGATCACGACGAGCCCGACGCCGAAGACGCCCAGCAGGGCGTAGAGGCCCCTGCGGAAGTTGTCCTCGAGCTCGGCCCGGATGTTCTCGAGCGAGTACTTGATCGTCACCTGCCCTAGGTAGCGCCTCTCGATCACGAGCGGAACGACGATCTCGCCGGAGCCCCCCCCCTCGCCGACCACCCCTTCGATCTCGATGTCCTGGGGGACGCCCCGGGCCCGCGGGCGCCGCCGCACGGTTGTCGGGGGCTCGACCGGCGCGCCGTCGGGGAGGAGCTCGCCCCCCTGCTTGATCCGGATCTCGCGGACCCCCTTCTGCTTCAGTCGCTCGCGGAACTCTTCGAGCGCCTCCGGGTCGCGGGACCCGCCGGGGCCGATCCGCGTCGCCGCCGCCTGGATCGCGGTGGCGAGCGTCTTGTAGGAGGCGTCCGCCTGCGCCAGCATCTGGTTCTGCGACCGCAGATAGAGGACCGTCTGCGCGGCGGCGGCGGCCACGAGGATCCCGGTGAGGGCGAGGCCGAGGCGGAGCGTGAGGCTCGGACCGCGGAAGGGATTCCGGAGCGGCGACATCACCCCGCGATTCTCCGCCACGTTCGGAGATCGGCGAAGGGCGTGCGCCGCCCGAGCACGGCTCCTTCGCCCCGGGCGCGCTTGCGCGGTGGACTCGGGCGGGCCGCTTCGGGTACAAGGCGCGCTACCGCACCCCGACGAGGAGGTCCGCCATGAGCGACGGAACGCCCGAGAAGGCCCTCGACACCCTTCTCCTCGAGCACCGCACCTTCGACCCGTCTCCGGAGTTCCGGCGGTCGGCGATCGCGAGGGACCCGGGCGTCTACGCGCAGGCGGCGGCCGACCCGGAGTCGTTCTGGGCCTCCTTCGCGCGCGAGCTGGACTGGATCCGCCCCTACGACCGCGTCCTCGAGTGGAAGGCGCCCGACGCGAAGTGGTTCGTCGGCGGCCGCCTGAACGTCGCCGCGAACTGCCTCGACCGCCACCTCCACTCCTCGCGTCGCCACAAGGCCGCCCTCGTCTGGGAAGGCGAGCCCGGCGAGTCGCGGATCTACACCTACCAGCAGCTTCACCATCACGTCTGCAAGTTCGCGAACGTCCTCAAGAAGCTCGGCGTCGGGAAGGGGGACCGGGTCTGCATCTACCTCCCGATGGTCCCCGAAGCGGTGATCGCGATGCTCGCCTGCGCGCGGATCGGCGCCGTCCACTCCGTCGTCTTCGGCGGCTTCTCGGCCGACGCGCTCAAGGACCGGATCCAGGACGCCGGGGCCAAGCTCCTCGTGACGGCCGACGGCGGCTGGCGCCGCGGGCAGATCGTCCAGCTCAAGAAGATGGCCGACGAGGCCCTGAAGGAATGCCCGACGGTCCAGGCCGTCGTCCTCGTCAAGCGCGGCGACTTCCCCTGCCACGTGAAGGAGGGGCGCGACCACTGGTGGCACCGGCTCATGGACGAGGTGCGGGGCGACTGCCCGTACGAGTCGATGGACTCCGAGGCGCCGCTCTTCATCCTCTACACGTCGGGGACGACCGGGAAGCCGAAGGGGATCCTCCACACGACGGCCGGCTACCTGACCGGCGTCTACGGCACGACGAAGTGGGTCTTCGACCTGAAGGACGAGGACCTCTTCTGGTGCACGGCCGACGTCGGGTGGGTCACCGGCCACAGCTACGTCGTCTACGGGCCGCTCGCCGCCGGCGCCACCGTGATGATGTACGAGGGGGCTCCCGACTGGCCCGACAAGGACCGCTTCTGGCAGATGATCGAGAAGTACGGCGTCACCGTGTTCTACACGGCGCCGACGGCGATCCGCGCGTTCATGAAGTGGGGGACGCACTACCCGGAGAAGTGGGACCTCTCCTCGCTCCGCCTCCTCGGCTCGGTCGGCGAGCCGATCAACCCCGAGGCGTGGATGTGGTACCAGGAGCACATCGGGCGCAGGCGCTGCCCGATCGTCGACACCTGGTGGCAGACGGAGACGGGGCACATCATGATCTCGCCCCTCCCCGGCCTCACGAGGACGAAGCCCGGCTCGGCGACGATGAGCTTCCCGGGCGTCGACGCCTGCGTCCTGAACGAGAAGGGCGAAGAGGTGACGGAAGGGGGCGGCTACGTCGCCGTCCGCAAGCCGTGGCCCGGCATGCTGCGCGGAATCTGGGGGAACCGCGAGCGCTTCGTGAAGGCCTACTGGTCGAAGTGGGACGGGGTCTACTTCCCCGGGGACGGAGTGCGCAAGGATGAGGACGGCTACTTCTGGTTCCTGGGCCGCGTCGACGACGTCCTGAACGTCGCCGGGCACCGGATCGGGACCGCCGAGGTGGAGAGCGCGCTCGTCGACTACCCGCTCGTCGCCGAGGCGGCCGTCGTCGGCATCCCGCACGACCTGAAGGGAACGGCGATCGCCGCGTTCGTCACGCTGAAGTCGGGGCACCACGGCTCCGACGAGCTCGTGCAGGACCTGAAGGAGCACGTCATCGAGAAGATCGGCGCGATCGCCCGGCCCGACAAGATCCTCTTCTCGGCCGACCTCCCGAAGACCCGCTCCGGGAAGATCATGCGAAGGCTCCTCCGCGACATTGCCGAGGGACGCGTCCTCGGAGACACGACGACCCTGGCCGACCCGAACGTCGTGAAGCAGCTCCGCGATCAGTACGAGGGCAACGAGAGCTGAGGTCGTGAGGAGGGGCCGTCTACGGGATCCAGATCCCCGAGACGAGCTCGGCGACCGTTCGCCAGCTGAACCAGAGGCCGAAGCCGAGGAGGAGGACCCCGGCCGCGAACGACGACTTGTGGATCCACTCCCCGGAGGGGTGGGCTCGCAGCCGCTCGACGAGCTCGACGAGGATCGCGAACCAGGTGAAGACGCCGAGCCCCACTCCGACGGCGAAAACGCCCGAGGGGAGGAGGCCGGTCGGCAGGATCCGGTGCCCGACCAGGAACGAGATCAGGAGCGTCCAGTTGACGAAGAGGGCGGGGTTCGCGGCGCCCTGGAGGACGCCGACGAGGAGCGGGAAGCGGAAGCCCGAGACCTCCTTCGGGGGGGCCGTCAGGCCGGGGCGCGCCGACCTCTCGGCGTCCCGCTTGCGGTCGAAGACGAGGATCTTCAGCCCGCCGGCGAGGAGGAAGAGGGCGAGTCCGAGGCGCGTCCACGGGTTCGAGACGACCTTCTCGAGCGCCCAGCCGAAGCCCATCGCCACGAATCCGCAGATCACCGTGTCGACGAGCGCCGCGCCGAGGGCGACCCGGAGCGCCTCCCGTGTCTCGGCGCGCGACGCCTTCCGGATGACGTTCACGTTGACGGGTCCCGGCGGGATCGCGCCGAAGAGACCCACGGCAAAGCCCACGAGGAGGGCCATCGGCAGCTCCTTCACGCCCGCCTGCTCCGCCGTGACATGAGGCGCGAATCGTCTCACGTCTGTTGCGACGGTTCGAGCGGGAGGCTAATGTCACCGCATGAAGTCCTGCGTCCCGATCCTCGCGTTCGTGCTCGCGCTCCCCGCGGCGGCGCAGGAGGAGCGGCTGGAGTTCGAGCCCCAGGTCGGGATGACGGGAACCCGCGTCACCGTCACGAGCCCGCTCCCGAAAGGGGCCGTCGTCCGATTCGGCACGCGCGTCGTTCCGCTCCTCCAGGAGCCGGGTCGCCGGCCGAGCTTCGTCGTCCCCGAAGGTGCCGCGAGCGCGTTCCTCGAGGCCTCTCTCGACGGGAAGCCTTACTCGCGGAGCTCGGTCCCGTTCGTCGTCGCGGGGGCGTCGCTCGTCGGCGTCCAGAAGCTCGTCGGCCTCCGGGAGGCGATCGACGTCTTCGGCTACTCCGACCCGACCCCGGAGGGCGGCGGCGCGCCGGAGCAGCGGGCGAAGAAGATCCTCTCCTTCGGCGACGGCGACCTCATCACGATCGGCGAGGCGCCGGCCCCCGCGCCGATCCCATGGGTGATCGGGAACGACGCGGCCTCGGCGGCGATGAGGGGGATGGGCCCGCCCGGGTTCCTCCTGACGGCCCGGCCGCCGACCCGCCGGATCATCGTCATCCCTCCGCCTCCCCCCGTCCCGACGCCCGTCCCCACCCCGACGCCCGCGCCCTCGGCGAGCTGACGTCACCCTCTGCCGGGAACCGGAAGCGCCTCCCCGGGGTCGAACGGGGCATGGAGGAGTTGACGTGACGGCCCGGATCCTCGCCTTTCACCCCGGACCCGGGGCGCACCACCGTGGGAGAATCCCCGCCGTGGTGCTCTCCGCGAACGGCCCCAGCGAGGCCCGGGACTGGCCCGGAGACGAGAAGGCCGTGGCCCGCTTCCTCGGCGGCGACCCGACCGGCTTCGACCAGATCGTCCGCCACTACTCCGGAATGGTCTTCTCCCTCGCAGCCCGGCTCGTCGGGCCGTGGGAGGCCGAGGAGGTCGTCCAGGAGACGTTCCTGCGCGCCTGGCGCGGCCTCGAGACGTTCCGCGGAGACGCATCCCTCAAGACCTGGCTCTACACGATCGCCCTGAACCGCGCGAAAGCGCGGCTGGGAACGCTGGCCCGGATGCGGAAGGTCTTCGCCTCCCGCCAGGCCGCCGAGGAGGAAGACCGGCCCTGGCCGGGCGAGGAGGCCCCCGATCCCTCCGCCTCCCCAGAGGAGCAGGCCCTCGCGCTCGAGCAGCGGACCCGGCTTCGCAGGGCGATCCGGAACCTCCCCGAGGAGTTCCGGCACGCCGTCGTCCTGCGCGACCTGGAGGGGCTCTCCTACGACGAGATCGCACGCGTCCTCGGCGTCCCGATCGGTACGGTGAGGAGCCGGATCGCCCGCGGCCGGGCGGCCCTCCTGGAGGAGCTGTCGTGAGCGCGAACCCCCAGCCCCGCCCTCTCGTGACGGGGGACCTCGACCTCCTGATCTCCCGCTCCCTCGACGGAGATCTTCCGGGTGAGGAGGAGCGGGAGCTGAAGAGCCTCCTCGCGGCCGACGCCTCGGCGCGCGCCCGCTACGACGCGATGGCCCGCCTCGTCGACCGGCTGGAGGAGCTGCCCGACGCTGGGACTCCCTTCGCCCTCGCCACCCGCGTCTCCTCGCAGGTCGAGGCCGACACGCGAGGATTCGCCGCCACGCTCCACAAGTACGGCTTTTACTTCCGGCCCGCCACGTTCGGCGTCATCGCGGCGGGACTCGTCGTCGTGGCGGTCATCGCGACCCTGCGCAACCCGCCGAAGCCCGTCGCGACCGTGGCGGAGGTGAAGACCGCCACCGCCACCGCCCCCGCCCCGGCGGCCGGCGAAGATCGCATGACCGTCTACCTCGCGACGACGGAGAAGCCGAAGGAAGAGGCCGCGGCTCCCGCAGCGTCCGTCCCGGCGGCTCCTGCCGAGGCGAAGAAGGGCGCCGGCCGCTCCGAGCCCGTCCTCGCCGCGAAGGCCGAGGATTCCCGCGGAGGAGACGAGGGCGGCTTCGCTCCGGAGCGTGACGCGCTCGCGGACGGCCAGGTCGCGTCGGCGGAGGCCGTTCCCCGGGGACGCGCCGCCGCCGAGAACGAACAGGCGGCCCGGCAGGAAACCGCGTCCGCGCCCGCGCGACTCGGCGCCGCGGCACCGGCCCCGGCTCCGCCGGGCGCGGAGCGCTCGTCGCCGAGGCTGGACCTCGTCGGCAGCTCGTCCGCCGGCGTGCGGCTGGCCGCCCCGGCCCGCCTCGACGGGCTCGCGGGGCCGTTCGATGGCAACTATCGCCTCGAGCTCACCTCCTCGGGGCGTGTCGTCGAGGTCATTCGCCTCTTCGGAGGCTCCGGAACGGAACCCCCGGCGCTTCCAGACCGACTGCGGACTCTTTCGTTCGCGTCTTCGACCGCAGCCCCCCTCGCCGGCGCGGTCGACGTGCGGGTCCGGCTCCCGTAGCCGGACCAGAATTACTCGAAAGATTTATTCGTGTAATTTATTGATTTGCAGGTATTTGTGCGTCGTCCGGTAGGGGTGGCCAAGCACCCCTCCCTCGGGCAGAATGGGCCTGCCACGGGGGTTTTCATCGTGAAGAGGACGCAGGCAGCTCGGGTTCGGAAGGCCCTGGATTTCGTGAAGAAGCGGTTGAAGCTCGACCTCGAGTTCGTCGTCGAGCCGGGAGAGGTGCACGAACAGTTCGGCCTCCTCGACATCGAACGCTCCATGCGCGGGACCGAGGACCGGAAGGTCTGGGTCGTCAGCTTCGACCCCGAGCTCGTCTCGAAGGAGTCGCTCTCGGCCCTCCGCCGTCACGCGTTCCACGAGGTCCTCCACGCGCTCACGTGGCCGCTCTTCGACGAGGCCGAGGCCGCGATCCGCAGCGTCCCCGACTCGAGGCTCCGCAAGGAGCTGATGGACCGCTCCATCGACGCGCGCGAGAACGTCGTCTACGAGCTCGAGCGGAAGATCGGTCCTCTCTGCTTCCCTTCGCTCCCCTGGGTCGACCCCTGAACGCTTGACCGCCGACGGGGGCGCCTCCTAGAATGCGCGTCCCTCGCGGCGTGTCGCCGCGGTCTTTGGAAGGGTACGGGCCGAAGTAGCTCAGTTGGTAGAGCAACTGATTCGTAATCAGTAGGTCCCC
>CAYVPO010000122.1:0-11067 GCA_964453825.1 uncultured Holophagales bacterium | reverse complement strand
CCGACCGCGTGGATCGCCGTGACCGGCTTCTTCACGATCTCCAGCGCGATGTCGAGGTCGTGCACGAGGAGGTCGAGGACGACGTCCACGTCGAGAGCGCGGGGGACGAAGACCCCGAGGCGATGCGCCTCGATGAACTTCGGCTCCGTCACGAGCGGCAGGACCGCGACGACCGCCGGGTTGAACCGCTCGATGTGTCCCACCTGGAGCACCCGCCCCTTCGCGCGGGCGATCGAGATGAGGCGGTCCGCCTCCTCGAGCGTCACCGTCATCGGCTTCTCGACGAGGACGTCGGCCCCGCCCGCGAGGAGCTCCTCCGCGACCTCGGCGTGGGTCGACGTCGGCGTCGCGACGACGACGGCGGTCGCCCCCCGGTCGAGCAGCTCCCGGACGGAGCGGCAGCGGACGAGTCCGGAAGCGCCGTGCTTCGCCTCGATCTCCGCGGCGGTGGCGTCGTTCGCCTCGACGAACCCGACCGGCTCGGAGGCGGGAAGCTCGGTGAGGATGCGGGCGTGGTGGCGCCCGAGGTAGCCGCAGCCGGCGATGCCGGTCCTGATCTTTTCGGACATCAAACCCGGGAGTTTATCGGAGCGGTCGCGGCCGGCACGAGCTCGAGCAGCTCTTCCAGCCGTTCGATCCGCGTCCCCTCGCCGTGCCGGAGTCCGACGAAGCGAACCGGCGCCGAGGCCCCCGCCGCAGCGTCGAAGCGCGAGTCCCCGACGAACAGGCACTCGGCGAGCGGCACGCCGACGCGCTCTGCAGCCAGCCGGACGACCGCGGGGTCGGGCTTCCCCGCTCCCGCCTCGTCGGCCGAGGCCGTCGCGTCGAGGAGCGGCAGGAGTCCGTGCAGCGCGAGGACCTTTCGGGCGAGCGGCGCGGTCGTGTTCGTCGCCACGGACGTCCGGATCCCTCGCCGCCGCAGCTCCGCGAGGACGGGGAGCGCCTCACGGTTCGGGCGGATCTCGGCGAGGTGCTCCTCGAAGAGGCGCGCGTAGGCCGCGTCGATCTCCGCGACCGTCCGCTCCGGCATGTAGGCGTCCCGGTCCGCCGCCGCGCCGTTTCCGTAGATCGCGTCGAACTCCGCGCGCGAGACCGCGGGGTGCCCGAAATGAACCAACGTCTCGTTGAAGACGGCGAACCAGGCATCCTCCGAGAAGACGAGGACGCCGTCCATGTCGAAGAGGACGGCGCGGACGGGAGCAGCCACGAGGCACCTCCGGGCCGCGGATTCTCGCAGACGCCCTCCGTCCAGCTCCGGCCCGCTCCTTGCACCGGCGGGATGCGGCCGGTAATGTCGGGGGCTCTTATGGAATCTCGCGACTACAAGGACACGCTCCACCTCCCGAAGACCTCCTTCCCGATGAAGGCGGACCTCCCGAAGCGGGAGCCGGAGCGGCTGCGCCGGTGGCTCGATTCCGGCCTCTACGAGAAGGTCCTCGCCGCGCGCCGGGCCGCGAACGCCCCGCGCTACGTCCTGCACGACGGCCCCCCCTACGCGAACGGCCACATCCACATCGGGACGGCGCTCAACAAGATCCTGAAGGACATCGTCGTCCGCTCGAAGACGCTCGCGGGCTTCGAGAGCCCCTACGTCCCGGGCTGGGACTGTCACGGCCTCCCGATCGAGCTGAAGGTCGACAAGGAGCTCGGCTCGAAGAAGCGCGAGATGGACCCGGTCACGTTCCGAGAAGCCTGCCGCGAGTACGCCCAGAAGTGGGTCGTCGCCCAGCGGGACGACTTCCAGCGGCTCGGCATCCTCGGAGCCTGGGAGGCGCCGTACCGGACGATGGACTACGGCTACCAGGCGACGATCGCCCGTTCCTTCGGCGAGTTCCTCGCGAAAGGGCTCGTGACGTTCGGGTTCAAGGCCGTCCTCTGGTGCGTCAACTGCAAGACCGCCCTCGCCGAGGCCGAGGTGGAGTACGAGGACCGGAAGGACCCCTCGATCCACGTCGCGTTCCCGATGCCGGTCACCGACGCCCTCCGAGCCCTCTGGGGCGAGGCCCTCACCGGAGACGCCGAGCTCTTTGCCGTCATCTGGACGACGACTCCTTGGACCCTTCCGGCGAACCGCGCCGTCTGCCTCGGGCCCGAGATCCCCTACGTCCTCGCCCGCCGCGAATCGGAGCCCTCGAAGCTCTACGTCCTCGCCGAGCCGCTCGTCGAGGCGACGGCGAAGGCGCTCGGCTGGCCCGACCTCGCCGTCGTCCCCGGCACGACCCGCAAGGGCGCCGAGGTCGAGATGGCACGGCCGTCGTACCGGCGCCCGTTCGACCTCGACGGCGTCTCCTTCGGGTTCCTCCTCGGCGAGCACGTCTCGACGGACGACGGCACGGGCCTCGTCCACACGGCCCCCGGCCACGGCCGCGAGGACCACGACGTCGTCAAGCGGAGCGGCTTCCCGGTCGACGACCCGGCGCTCTGCCCCGTCGACGAGGCGGGCTTCTACGACAGGAACGTCCCCGAGCCGCTCCGGGGCAAGCGCGTCGTCGCGGCGAAGAGCCCCGACCTCGACGCGAACCGGGCCGTCCTCGCGATGCTCGAGCAGGGCGACCCGTCGGGCGCGCATCTCCTCGGCCGGACCGACGTGGCGCACAGCTACCCGCACTGCTGGCGCTGCAAGAGCCCCGTCGTCTTCCGCTCGACGCACCAGTGGTTCATCGACCTCGGCGCGCTGCGCGACAAGGCGCTCTCCGAGATCCGCGAGCGGGTCGAGTGGGTCCCCGCGTTCGGCGTGAACCGGATCGGCTCGATGGTCGAGAACCGACTCGAGTGGACGATCTCGCGCCAGAGGCTCTGGGGCTCCCCCATCACCATCCTCCGGCCGAAGGAGCCGAAGGACGGAATGCCCGAGTACTACCCCTCGGCCGACGACCCGGCGGAGCTGAAGCTCTTCTTCGACAACCTCGTCGCGATCTTCGAGAAGCACGGCGCCGACGCCTGGTGGGACGACGAGACGTTCCCGGCCGACGCGTTCGTCCCGCTCGCCTCGAGGTGGAAGGGGACCGCCTTCGAGAAGGTGAAGGACATCCTCGACGTCTGGTTCGACTCGGGCGTCTCCCACGCGGCCGTCCTCGGGACGTCGGCCTACGGCATCGCCTCTCCTTACGACGACCCGAAGGCCCCCCACGTCCTCTACCTCGAGGGGCACGACCAGCACCGCGGGTGGTTCCAGTCCTCGCTTCTCACCGCCGTCGCGCTTCACGGGAAGGCCCCCTACGACTCCGTCGTCACCCACGGCTTCGTCGTGGCGGGCGACGGCCGGAAGATGTCGAAGTCCGACGGCAACACCGTCGAGCCCGACGCCGTCATCGAGAAACACGGCGCCGACGTCCTCCGCCTCTGGGTCGCCTCGTCCGACTACACCGACGACATCCGGCTGAACCAGGAGATCCTGACGCGGACCGCGGAGGCCTACCGGAAGATCCGCAACACGGCGCGGTTCCTCCTCTCGAACCTCTTCGACTTCGATCCCGCGACGAACGCGGTCGCGCCCGAGGCGCTCGAGCCGGTCGACCGCCTCCTCGTCGCGCGCGCGGCGCTCCTCGTGGCCGACTGCCGGAAGGCCTACGACCGCTTCGAGTTCCACGCCGTCGCACGCCGCCTCCGGGAGTTCGCGACGACCGACCTTTCCGCCCTCTGGTGCGACGTGAGGAAGGACGCCCTGTTCGTCCTCGGCAAGGACGACCCGGCCCGAAGGTCGGCCCAGACCGCGGCGTACCGCCTCGCAGAGACGCTCGCCCTCCTCCTGCACCCGATCTGCCCCTTCACGGCGGAGGAGATCTGGGAGGCGCTCCCGGGACACGAGGGCGGCACCCCCGCTCTCGCCACGTGGGACGACCTGCGCCTCGCGTCGCTCTCCGACGAGGCGCACGCCGCCTGGGCCCGCCTCCTCGACGTCCGCGCCGCGTTCGTCGCGGCCCTCGAGCCCCTCCGGCGCGACGGCGCCGTCGGGACGAGCGCGCAGGCCCGCGCCGAGGTCGAGAAGACCGCCGCGCTCGAAGCCGACCTCGCGACGGCCGGACTCGACGACGCGCGCTTCGCCGAGCTCCTGATCGTCCCCGAGGTCGTCTTCACGCCGCCGGCGGGCGGCACGCCCCTCCCCGTCGTCTCGGCGCACGCCGCCGACGGGACGAAATGCCCGCGCTGCTGGCAGGTGCGGCGCGACGGCGACGCGTCGGGCCTCTGCGCGCGCTGCCAGACGATCCTCGCGGCGGCCTCGGCGTGAGCCCCGTCCGCCTCCGGGCGCTCTACCTCGCCCTCGCGGCCTTCGTCGTCGTCCTCGACCAGGTGACGAAGAAGATGGTCCAGGCGTGGGTGCCGCTCTACGACCGGATCGTCGTCATCCCGGGCTTCTTCGACATCACCCACGTCGAGAACACCGGCGCCGCGTTCGGCCTCTTCGCCGGGGCGACCTCTCCCTACCGGCCGCTCCTCCTGAACACCGTCGCGTTCGCGGTCTTCCTCTTCGTCCTCGTCTACGCCTTCCGAAGCCCCGTCCACTGGAAGCGGCTCCAGCTCGCCCTCGCCGGCATCCTCGGCGGGGCGATCGGGAACCTCATCGACCGGGTCGGCGCCGGCGCCGTCACCGATTTCCTCCGCGTTCACGCCGCCGACCGGTGGGAGTGGCCCTCCTTCAACGTCGCCGACAGCGCCATCACCGTGGGCGTCGTCCTCCTCGCGCTCGACATCTGGAAGAACCCGGAGAGCGAGGAGACGAAGCCGGAGTCCTGATGCACCCCGAGCTCCTCCACCTCGGCCCGATCGTCCTCCCCTCCTACGGAGCCGCCCTCGGGCTCGCGTTCGTCCTCGGCATCCTCCTGCTCCGCCGCCGGGCGCCGGACTACGGCATCGACCGGGAGACCGCCGTCGACATGGGGATCTGGCTCATCCTCTCCGGCCTTCTCGGCGCCAAGCTCCTCCTCCTCGTCGTCGAGGGGCCGGCCTACTACCTCGGCTCCTTTCGCGGCCTTCTCGAGCTCTTCCGGGCGGGAGGGGTTTTCTACGGCGGCCTCCTCGGCGCGCTCGTGGCGGCCGTCTTCTTCGTAAAGGTCAAGAAGGTGCCGTTCCTCGCGTTCGCCGACGCCGCGGCTCCGGCCGTCGCGCTCGGCCAGGCGATCGGCCGGATCGGGTGCCTGACCGCCGGCTGCTGCTGGGGCGGGCAGTGCTCGAAGCCGTGGGCCATCACGTTCACGGACCCGAGGGCGGGCGAGAACGTCGGCGTTCCTCTCCACGTCCCGCTCCACCCCACGCAGATCTACGAGGCGCTCGGCCTCCTGGCCCTCACCGGGCTCATCCTCTGGTTCGGAAAGGGGCGCGTCCCGGGCCGCACGTTCTCGGTCTACCTCGTCGGAGCCGCGATCCTCCGCTTCGTCGTCGAGCTCTTCCGCGGCGACCCGCGGGGAACGGTCCCGGGAGCGGACCTCTCCACGTCGCAGGGAATCGCGATCGGCCTCTTCGTCCTCGGCGTCGCGATCTGGGTTGCCGGCCGGAATAGGTCCGACGAACCGGCCGAGGCGTGAGCGGGGACGGCGAGCGCCCCCGCCGGAGCTTCACCGCCGACCGCGGCGACGACCGCGAACGCCTCGACCGCGTCCTCCTCCGCCACCTCGCCGACCTCCCCGAGGCCTCCCGGACGAAAGTCCAGGAGTGGATCGAGGCGGGTCTCGTCACCGTGAACGGGCAAGCCGTCACGAAGACCGCCGCGAGGGTCGCGACGGGCGATGCGGTCGAGACCGTCCTGCCTCCTCCCCCGCCGCCGAAGCCGGAGCTGATCCCGCAGGAGATCCCGCTCTCGATCCTCTTCGAGGACGACCACCTCCTCGTCCTCGACAAGCCGCCGGGTCTCGTCGTCCACCCCGCCGTGGGCCACCGCGACGGCACCCTCGTCAATGCGCTCCTCTTCCACTCGCAGGAATGGGGTGGCGACGCCGACCGCCCCGGCCTCGTTCACCGCCTCGACAAGGACACCTCCGGCGTCCTCGTCGTCGCCAAGAACGAGGCCTCGCACGCCGGCATGGCGAGGGCGATGAAGGCCCGCACTCTCGTGAAGGAGTACCTCGCCGTCGTCTACGGCCGGACGGCGGTCACGAAGGGCAGGGTCGACCTGTGCATCCTCCGCGACCCGCACGACCGCAAGCGCATGACGACCTCGAAGACCGAGGGGCGCGATTCCACGACGATCTACGAGCGCCTCGCCGAGACGACGGGCGACCGGAAGGGCCTCTCGCTCCTCCTTTGCACGCTCGTCACAGGGCGGACGCACCAGATCCGCGTCCACCTCAAGGCGATCCAGCACCCGATCGTCGGCGACGCCACCTACGGCTCGCCGCGCTGGAAGGGGATCGCCGATCCCGCTCTGCAGGCGGCCTGCCGCGACTTCCCGCGCCAGGCGCTCCACGCCCGCCGCCTCGCGTTTGACCACCCGGTCACCGGCGCGCGCGTCGACGCCGTTGCGCCGATCCCGGCGGACCTCGCGGGACTCCTCGCCGCGGCGGGCTTCGCGGCCCCGGCCTAGCCGAGCGCCGCCACCCGCTCCCACTCCTTCCGGGAGCGGTCGACGCAGTCCTCGATCGAGAGGCCGGCGAACCAGTTCCCGAGGACGCAGATCCTCTTCCCCGCCGACTGGCGGTCGATCTCCGCCACGATCTGCTCATGCCCCAGGGCGGGCGACGGGAGGACCGTCCGCTTCTCCGTGACCTCCTCGAGATCCGCGCGAGAGATTCCGAGCACCTGCGTCGCGCGCTCGAGCCGATCGCCGGCCGTCAGCCCCGGCTTGAAGTGGAACGAGAACGCCCTCCACTCGGCATCGAGAACGGAGTCGCGCGTGACGATCGAGTGGAAGGCGTCGGCCTTCGGCACGAGGAACATCGAGACCGGGATGCGGGACACCTTTGCCGAACGGACGGCGAACCCGAGCGTCTCGACGACCGCTTCCTTCACCGTCCCGGCCGCGCCGGCCAGCTCGGGCGCCGCACCGCCGAGGAACGTCGCGGCCGCTCCGGGAGGCGTCGCCACGGCGACGACGCGCGCTTCGTGCCGCTCGCCGTCCGCCGAGGTCACGACCCAGCCGTCGCCGGTGGCGGCGAGGGAAGCCGCCGCGCGCCCCGTCGCGAGCGTCACGTTCGGCGTCGCCGCGAGAGCCTCGGCCACCGTCTGCAGCCCGCCGGCCAGAGTGAAGCTCCGCGGGAAGTCCTGCCGCCGCGTGTCGCGCACCTTGAAGAGCATCCCGGCCGGAAAGGCGTCGGCGCTCTGCGACGGCACCGCCGAAAGCATCGGACCGAGGACCCGGGCGTAGTTCCCCTTCCCCACGATCCTCCCGTAGAACTCCGAGACCGTCTTCCCGTCCTTCTTCGCCCCGATCATCCGCGGGAGGCTCACCGCCGCCTCCGGCCACGAAAAGAGCCGCAGCAGAACGCCCAGGTTCGAGCCGGGAACGAGCCGGTCGCCGTCGAGGAAGCGAAGGTGCGTCTTCGATCGCCCGACGACTGCGTCCCTCAGGCCGCAAGCCTCGAGAACGCCCGTGAAGCCGACGTAGGAGTTGTAGCAGGTGTGGGCTCCCAGCTCGAACCAGTAGCCGCTTCCCGCGCGCCGCGTCGCGAGGCAGCCGCCGGCGCGTTCCTCCGGCTCGAGAACGAGGACCTTCCGTCCGGCCCGCGCGGCTTCCGCCGCGAACGTGAGACCGCTGATGCCCCCGCCGATCACCACGACGTCGTGCTTGCTCATGCGGCGGCGAGGTTCGCACGAACGGAGTGCCGGCGCGAGCCCGGCGCCGTGACCCCAGGAACCTCAATCACCCCTGGCAAGTTACGTCTGATCAACTGGTTGGTCGGCATTCTGCGATGTCATATCATTTCAAGAAAAGGAGCTCGACATGAAGAACAGCCCTGTCCGCGCGACGATCGCGGCATCTCTTCTCCTTTGCCTCGGGAGCTCGACGGCCGCCCTCGCCCAGGACGATCCGCAGGTCCTCGAAGGCGAGGCGGCGTTCAAGCACCCCTCAACACAGGTCGTCCTGAAGGCCGCCGAGCACTTCCGCGCCGGAAAGGTCGACGCGGGGATGGCGCTCTACACCGCATCGGAGCAGGCCAACTGGAAGAAGTCGACCGAGAAGGCGGAGCTCGCCGCCCTGCGGAAGGAGCGCGCGCCCGATCCGAAGGCGTTTGCCGAAGGGATCAGAAAGGGCGGAACCCTGACGCTCTACGCCGCCGAGGGCCAGCTTCGCGCCCCGCTCCCGAACCGGGCGATGGGGATCGCCTACCTCGCCCTCGAGAAGGGCGCGTGGCGCCTCACGGGCGGCCCGATGGCCATCGAGAACGCGCAGGAGCCGGCGAAGGAGGAACGATTCCACGGCGACGAGATGCGCGCGCACCCCGTCTACGCACTCGCGCTGAAGTACGCCGAGACGCTGCACGCGAAGAAGGACGACTCGTTCATGAAGCTCGCCACGAAGAAGGCCCGGGAGAAGTGGGCGGCGGAGCCCGCGAGCGAGCGGTCGGAGAGCGCGGCGTACCGCCGCCGCACGATTCCGAAGAAGGCCGTCCTGGCGGCGAGCCTGAAGGACGGGGGCTACATCGTCGTCGAGGACGACGTCCGCGCCTCGCTCGTCGTCGTCAGCGTTTCGCAGAGCTCGCCGGAGCCGGGCACCGTCTCGTCCACCTCTTCCACACTCTCCCTCGGCTTCGAGCTCGAGGACGGCGAGTGGAGACTGGCGAACTGACCGTCGCGTCCGACGTCGTCGGACCGCGCCGGCGTTCCGAGCCGGCGCGGTCCGCGACGCCCTCCCGGGCGAGAGCGCCGGTCAGAACTTCGTGACCTTGTCGACCTTCCCGTTCAGCTTGAACTGGACCATTCCGCCTCCCTTCACGCTGACGATCCAGCCGTGGCTCTTGCAGAAGACGCCGGGGCTCAGCTGGACCATCTGAACCGCTCCGCCCGGCGCTCCCAGCAGGGCGGGCGCCTGCTTCACCAGTCCAGGCACCACGGCGAAGTCCACTTTCGAGAGGGCGATCTTCTTCTCGCAGTCGTCGTCGCTCCCGTCGTTCGGACCCGTCACGGCCCCGCCCTCGTACTTCAGCTGGCAGCGCCCTGACCCCGTGTCGGAGCAGGCCGTCGTGGCAAGCGCGAAGCCCGGGTAGATCGCGAGCTCGAACACCTCCGGCGCGCGACCTGGTAGCACGGCCTTTAGCTGCGAGAGGTCGTCGAACAGGCTCCCCGTCTGCTTCGGGCGCGTCGCGTCCTCGATCGCGACGACCTCGTCCTTGGCGTTCGGCTGCACGCGGAAGAGCGCGTTGCGGGCTGCCTGCGCGATGAATCCGTCCGGATCGCGGAGCGCTTCCCGAAGAATCGGGATCGCCGGCTTTGCCGCCTCCCGCATCTCGCCGAGGGCCGAGAGCGAGGCCGAGCGGACCTTCGGCCACTTGTCCTCCTTCGCGGCCTTCATGAGCGCCGGCACCGCCGTCTTCGCACACTTCGGCCCGATGTTCCCGAGAGCCTCCGCGGCCGAGACCCGTACGTCGTTCTCGCGGTCCCCTTCGAGGAGCTCCAGCAGCCGTGGCACGGCCGGGAGCGCGCCGTCCTTCTGGTATCCGATAGAGCGGGCGGCGCTCGCGCGCTCGCTGGCGCTCGACGAGTCGAGCCGGGCACGCAGCTCGGAGACGTCCTTCGGCGCCTTCTGCGAGAGAGCGGCGGGAGAAAGGAGCGTGAGACAGAGAGCCGTCACGAGGTGACGTCGCATGGGGGCCTCCTCTTCGGGGACGAACCTTCGTTCTGGTTTGGCGGGATGGTAGCGCGTCGCGAGGCGCCGACACGCCGATCGCGGGCGCACGCCATCCAGTGGTGTGAACTCCTGTCACACGGAGGTGCCCGAAACGAACCTTTTCCCGGATGACCCGTAGCAGCGGTTAACCA
Organism: uncultured Holophagales bacterium; assembly: GCA_964453825.1. GTDB lineage: Bacteria > Acidobacteriota > Thermoanaerobaculia > UBA5066 > UBA5066 > UBA5066. Next base: position 1,158 of record CAYVPO010000122.1, on the reverse strand, counting down.
GCTCGGGAATGCCGGACTCTCCGGTCCCCGGGCGAGGCAATCCTCCGGCCCAGGGAGGTGACTCGACAAGGTCGCGGGTGCGACGGAACGACACAGGAACCGGCAGACGGCAGGAACCCCGGCAGCACGCGCGCCGAGCTCCGCTCGGCCCCCGAGGAGTCTGCCCGACGCCGCAGTGCAACGTACGAACAGGAGGCACTCGAATGAAGTCTTCCCTCTGCAAGGTGTTCTCTCTCGGCGCGCTCGTCATGCTGGCCGCCGGCCCCGCGGTCGCGAACGACGCCGCCGTCTTCCGTCTCGACCAGGCCGTCCAGGCAGGCAGCCTCGCGCTTCCCGCCGGCGTCTACGAGCTCCGCGTCTCGGACCGCGGCGTCGTCACCGTCTACGACGACGAGACGTCCGCCCTCGTCGGCGTCACGCTCGCGCGCCGGGAACCCATCGACCTCGCGCAGCGCTCGGCGTCGGCGACGCTGACACACGACCGGGCCGTACGCTCGGTCTCCATCGGCGCCTTCCGCTACGTCTTCCGCGCGGCGCCGGGGCCGGCGCCGACGACGTCGACGATGGCGGCGGCCCTTCCGCAGCCGACGACGGTCGTCGCCCTCGCCCGGTAGGCCAGCCTTCCGAGGCGACCCTCCGGGCGCGCTTCTCCGACCCCCGACCTCGCCCTCCGTCGCCGATGAGCCGGACCCGAGGTCGGGGGACTAATCTTCTCGGGTGCCGCGTCCCCCGTCTCCCCGCGTCGTCGTCCACCTCGACATGGACGCCTTCTACGCGGCGGTCGAGGTGCGCGAGGACCCGTCGCTCCGCGGCAAGTCCGTCATCATCGGGCACCGGGGCCGGCGCGGCGTCGTCTCCACCTGTTCGTACGAGGCCCGGCGCTTCGGCGTCCACTCGGCGATGCCCTCGGTCACCGCGGACCGCCTCTGCCCCGGCGCCGTCTGGCTCCCCGGACGGATGGCCCTCTACGTCGAGGTCTCGCACCGGATCCGGGAGATCCTCGACGGCTTCTCGCCTCTCGTCGAGCCGCTCTCGATCGACGAGGCGTTCCTCGACCTCCACGGCACCGAGCGGCTGCACGGCATGATGCCGGCCAAGGTGCTGGCACGCTTTGCCGCCACGGTCGAGCGCGACATCGGCATCACCGTGTCGATCGGG
>CAYVPO010000121.1:0-11076 GCA_964453825.1 uncultured Holophagales bacterium | reverse complement strand
CCCGGGGCGCATCACGATCGTCGGCGGGCAGTTCCGCTGACGGCGCCGGGGCTCACCGGGCCTCGCGGATACGATCTTCACTTCGGTGAAGCCGCGCGTGCTCGTCGTCCTGTTCGGCCAGCCGGAGCGCCGTTCCAAGACCATACCCTATGGCGGTTGTAATATGTCGGCCATGTCGAGCCGCCCAACGCCCCCGATGAAGCGCACCACCGTGATGCTGCCGGCCGAGCTGCGTCGCCGGGCCTTCGTCCGCGCCCGCGAGCGGGGCGTTTCGCTCGGGGAGCTGATCCGCGAGTCGCTCGACTCGGCCCTTCCGACGGCCGCGGCGGCCCGGGCGGACGACGCCCTCTTCGCCGATTCCGCCGTCTTCGCGGGAAGGGCGCCGAAGGACCTCTCGGCCGCGCACGACCGCTACCTGTACGGCGAGGACGCGTGATCTTCGTCGACACGGGGGCTTTCCTCGCCCGGCACGTCGCGCACGACCAGTTCCACGCGAAGGCCCGGCGGGCGTGGAAGGAGCTCGAGAAGGGGAAAGTGCCGCTCTTCACGAGCAGCTTCGTCCTGGACGAGACGTTCACGCTGCTCGCGCGGCGCACGTCGTACGCCTTCGCCGCCGACCGGGCCGAAGCGGCCTACGCCTCGCGCGTCCTGACCATCCTCCGCCCCGACGCCGCGGACGAGCAAACCGCCCTGGCGCTCTTCCGCAAGCTGTCGGATCAGGAGGTGAGCTTCACCGACTGCGTTTCGTTCGCCCTGATGCGACGGCACAGGCTCTCTCGTGCCTTCACGTTCGACCGCCAATTCGCGGCGGCGGGCTTCACGGTCTGGCCGTGAGGGGGGCCGGTGTGAGATAGCCGTCCTCGCGCCGGCCCCCCGTTTCCGGCGCGGTTCTTTGAGCAACAGGCAGCCCTGCGCTTCGGGCTGCCGGCATGAAGAGAGGCAGCGAGAGCACCGGCTCCGCGACCTGCCCGCCATCCGTAGTCCCTGCGGTGGCAACGCCGGCCGATCGAATGATCGGAACCATGCGCGATCGAGGCGTGACCTCTTCGACGAAAGGACGCTCATGGCCCGGACCCGCACCTCCGACCCCGCCCTTCCCGACCCGTCGTTCGCGCCCGACCACCCCCTCTACCGGGTCCTGCACCCCGTGAAGGGCGAGGGACGACGGCGCCTGCTTCTCGGCCTCGCCCTCGAGCTGACGGTCGAGGTAGAGGCCGCGCGGGTGATCTGGAGTCTGCCCCTCGGCGAAGCCCGCAGCGGCTCGCTCCCGCGCGACGCCGGGCTCTTCCGGTCCGCGTGGGAGGAGGCGATCGCGGTCGGCCGGGAGGACGAGGCGGACAGGAGCGAGAACGTCGAGGAAACAGGCGGCGTAGCGGCTGCCGAAGGTGGCGCCGTGGCGGCAAAGGGGTGTGCCGGGGCGAGGGAACTCTCCGGAACCGGGAGTTAGGCGTCCTTGCCGCAGGCGCCGAGAAGGGCTTCGGGTGTGACACCGATGTCCCTGGCGATCTGGCGGAAGAGGACAGGCGACAGATCCCGGCCCGAGTGGAACGGAATGGTCGTCTGGCGCCCGTCCTGGTGGCGGTACTGGCGATGGGAGCCGCGCTGGCGGAGGAGCGCGAAACCGAGGCACTCGAGAAGCCTCTCGACCTCCCGTGGCTTGAGCACGGGAAGCGCGACCACCGTTACGCGACCTGAACCGTGTAGACGCCCACGAGCTCGGACGAGAGCTTCGGGTCTCCGTCTTCGAGAAGCAGCTCGATGACCTCGCGGAGATTGCGGTGAAGCTCGTCGAGAGTCTCGGCCTGCGAGTGGGCGCCGGGGAACCCCGGGACGTATCCCACGTACAGCCCGGTGTCGGGGCACCTCTCGACGACGGCAGGGTAAGACCTCACGGGATGATTCTACGCAAGCGCCGACACGGCCGGGCCTCGAGCCGGAGAAGGGTCCGGGAGAGCCCGTGCCGACCCGATGTCCAGACCCCAGCGATGAGATAATCGTCCTCGCGCCGGCCCCCCGTTTCCGGCGCGGTTCTTTGAAACCAGGCAGCCCTCCGCTTCGGGCTGCCGGCATGAAGAGATGCGGAGAGAGCACCGGCTCGACGACCCGCACGCCAGACCGTAGTCCTACACGGTGGCCCAGCCGGCCCCGCCGAAAGGCGAGGGACCCATGCGCGATCGAGGCGGGAACGCTTCTCGTCGAAAGGGCTCCCATGACCGCATCTCCACGTCGTTCGTTCTTCCTCCGCACGCTCGGCATCGCCGGGTGGGACGGGCTCGACCCGGTGGTCCTCGCCGCGGTCGCGTCCGAGGCGCCGCTCCTCCTCGTCGGGCCGCACGGCTCGGCGAAGACGATGGTGCTGAACCGCCTCGCCGCGGCGCTCGGGCTCGAGCACCGGCACTACAACGCCTCGCTCCTGTCGTTCGACGACCTCGTCGGCTTTCCGGTGCCGCGCGACGGGCGCGTGGAGTACCTGCAAACGCCGGCGACGGTGTGGGAGGCCGAGTCGGTCCTCGTGGACGAGGTGTCGCGCTGCCGCCCCGAGGTGCAGAACAAGCTTTTCCCGCTCGTCCACGAGCGGGTGCTGCAGGGGATGCCGCTGCCGAAGCTGCGGCACCGCTGGGGCGCCATGAACCCGCCCGCCTCGCTCGAGGGGGACGACGCGGGGTACGCGGGCGCCGAGCCGCTCGACGTGGCGCTCGCCGACCGCTTCGCGTTCGTGGCGACGGTGCCGGGGCTCGCCGAGCTCTCCACGGAGGACCAGCGGCGCGTCCTGGCGCCGTCGCGCTGGAGCGCGGAGGAGGCGGGGCCGGCGGTGGCGGCGCTCGTGGCGGCGGCGCGCGGGGCGCTCGCCGAGGCGGAGCTCACCGACGCGGGCGCCGCGGCGGAGTACGCGATCCTCCTCGCGGCGCAGCTCGCGCGGGCGGGCCACCCGCTCTCGACGCGGCGGGCCGCGCAGCTCGTGCGGAACGTCGTCGCGGTGCGCGCGGCGGGGCGGGCGCTCGGCGACGCGGACGACCCGGAGGGGGCGTTCCTCGTCGCCTCGCGCAGCTCGCTGCCCGACGTGGCGTGGGGCCGGCCGGTGCCGTACGAGAAGCTCATCGCCGCGCACAAGACGGCCTGGGCCGCCGCCGGGATGGCGAAGGGGACGACGCGGCGGAGGCTCCTCGAGGAGCGGGAGCCTTTCGTGCGGATCGCGATCGCCCTCGACGGGACCCTCCCGCCGCACGAGGCGGCCGAAGTCCTCTCCGACACCTACTCCGCCCTGCCGCTCCCGGAGCGGTTCGTCGCCGCGGCGCTCCTGATGCCGGAGCTGACGCAGCGGCGCGACCTGCCGGCGGCGGCGCTCGAGCCGGTCTGCAACGACTGGGCGGAGGTCGGGGTCCCGGCGTTCGGCACGGTCACCTCGGGTTCGGGGACGCGCTGGGTGAAGCCGCTGATGACGGCCGAGCTGCCGAAGCTCGACCGGAAGACGGAGAAGGGGCGGGTGCTCCTCGCGGTGGCCGCGCGCCTCCTCCACCGGCAGCATCCGTTCCACGTCGAGGAGCTCGCGGCGGCGTGGGAGCGTTGCGTGCGTGCGCTGAGGCCCCGGCGCCGGAAGGAGGCCGCGTGAGCGGGCCCGCCCTCCTCCACAACATGTCGGTGCCGCCGATCTCGAAGTTCCAGGTGTCGAGCCCCGGCCTCGCCGCGCTCGCGTTCCACACGACCCGCCCCTCGGAGTGGACGGACTTCCAACCCGAATGCCCGCCCCCGCCGGAGGAGGTGGAGGCGGCGTTCGCGCGGCTCCGGCTCCCCGACCGCGTCGGGGTCTGCGCGGGCGCGCCGGAGGGAGAGGCCCCGAAGCGGCGCATCGGGTACCCGGCCGCGCTCGCGGTCCTCGCGCGCCGCTCGGGGCACCTCTACCTGCCCTGGCGACCCGTCTACCCGGCCCTCGTCCCGAACGACCCGGTCTACGTCTACTTCCCGCTGGACGGGAGGCGCGCGTGAGAGCGCTCGAGGCGCTTCTTCGCCTTCTCGAGCCAGCCGGCGTCGAGGAGGTCCTGCGGGCGGCCGCACGCGCGCTTGGAGGCGAGGAGGTCGTCGAGCGACGGGAAGGCGACCGGGACGCCGTCGTAAGTCGAGCCGACCCGACCTTCCCAGGCGGCGCCGAACTCGAGGCCCGCGACGCGCGTCAGGATGTCGATGCGATTCGGCTCCACTCCGAGCTGGATCACGGTTCCGGGCGTCGAGAGGTCTTCCACGCCGACGCCCTCGAGCGGCGCACCGAAACGCGCGAGCGCTTCCCAGGCGCGGGCCGCGTTCTCCGCTGTCGGCTCGACCCAGAGGTCGAGGTCCTTCGTGTAACGGGGGACGGCATGGAACGAGACCGCGTGGGCCCCGACGACCAGGAAGCGGACCTCAGCGGCGGAAAACGCGGACAGCAGATCTCTGAAGTCGGGGTTCAGGGCCCACCTCCCCCCGGAATGCCCGGGCCTCGCCCACCATCTGCCAGACGGCGGCAAGCCGCCCCTCGGCACCCACTTCACGCCAGAAGTCGAGATCGAACGAGCCGTCGTCCTCCGCGGCGTCCCGCAGGACCCGGACCATCCGGACGGGCTTGCGCGCGCCCGCTGCGGCCTCGCTCTTCACCTCGCCATTATCCCGCGTTCGCCCTCGCCGACGTGAGTTCCCGTGCGCGGCGCCGTGATGAAGGAGACGGGAGGCGCGCGTGAACGAGGCCCTCGCCCTCCGCCTCCTGAACGCCCTGCCGGCGGGCGCGTACGAGCTGACGGCGCTCCTCGGCCTCCTGCGGATCGAGGAGAGCCGCGACGTGCCGACGGCCGCGGTCACGTGCGAGCGCCGGCCGGTGCTGAAGCTCAACCCCGACTTCGTCGCGGAGCGCTGCGCGAGCGACGAGCACCTCTTCATGCTCGTGATGCACGAGATCCACCACGTCCTCCTCGGGCACACGCGCCTCTTCCTCCGGCCGACGCCGCTCCACAACCTGGCGTTCGACGCGGTGATCAACGCGCTCCTCTGCTCGCGGTTCCCGCGGAGCGCGCACACGTCGTTCTTCCTCGGCACCTACGGGAAGGAAAAGGGGGCGCTGCGGCTCCTGGCGCCGCCGGCCGACGAGCCGATCGGCGACCCGAAGCTGCGGCGGCTCCACGAGCTCCTCTACGCGAACGCGGGAGACGTGACGTGCCTCGAGGTCTTCGAGCGCCTCGTCGAGACGCTCGGGGAGGGAGGCCTCGCCCTCGGCGAGGTGGGGCGCCTCCTCGGGTCGCACGGGGTGGAGGGGGACGACGACTACGGCACGGCCGGGCCGCTCCCGGCCGACGTGGTGGACGCGATCCGGAAGATCGTGGAGAAGTGGCCCCCTCCGCCCGACGCGCTCCGGGGCCGGAGCCTCGCCGACACGCTCGAGACGCACGTGGCGCCACCCGCGAGCCCGGGCGAGCGCGTCCTCGCCGCGCTGCGCCGCGCGCTCGACGACGCGGCGATCGGCGGGGCGCGGCCGGGCTCGGCCCGGAGGGCGGGGCGGGTGCCGGCAGTCGTCCCGATTCCCTCGCCGCACGACCGGCGGGCCGCCGTGGCGCGCCTCGCGGGGTCGACGCCGCTGCTCTACGCGGGCGAGGTCGAGATGCCGAGGGCGCGCGCCTCCGGCCGGGCGGTCGTCTACCTCGACGTGAGCGGGAGCATGGATGCGTACCTGCCGTTCCTCTGCGGCGGGCTTTCGCGCCTGCGCGACCGGGTCGACCCGCGCGTGCGGGCCTTCTCGACGAAGGTCGTCGCGGTGGGGCTCGACGCCCTCGCCCGCGGCCAGTTGCCGACGACGGGCGGCACCGACGGGGCGTGCGTCCTCTCGCACGTGCTCGCGGCGCGGACGAGGAAGGTCCTCGTCGTCACCGACGGCTACGTGGGCGCGACGGCGCCGGCGATCGCGGAGCAGGTCCGCCGGGCCCGGATCGACGTCCGCGTGCTCCTCACCCCGGGCGGCTGGCGGCGCGACCTCGAGGGGGTCGCCTCCCGCCTCGTCACCCTTCCCGAGCTTCCGCCTTACAGGAGGACCGCATGAACCCGCTCCCGAAGTCCCTGGGCCTGCGCTTCGCCGAGGCCGTCTGCGCCGGCCACCCCGACCGGCTCGCCGACTCGATCGCCGACGCCCTCGTCGCCCTCGCGACGGAGCGCGACCCGGAGGCGCTCGTCGGGGTGGAGGTCGCGCTCCACCGGAACGTCGTCTTCGTCGACGGGCGGATCGCCGCCGGGGACGGCGACGAGTGCGCCGTGACGGAGGAGGAGGTCGCCGCCGCGGTGCGCGGGGCGTACGCGCGCGCCGGCTACGGCGTGGAGCCCGGCGACCCGGAAGAGCTGCGCGGCCTCTTCGAGCCGGCGCCGGAGCGCGTCGAGGTGCGCTTCGACCTCTGCCTCGGCCCGCTCGAGCCCGACGAGCGCGCGTTCCGAAGGGTGGCCGACGACCAGGTGATCGGCGTGGGGTACGCGTGCGTGGGGGAGCGCGCGGGGCTGATCCCCCTCGAGCAGGCGCTCGCCCGCGACTTCGTGAAGGCGCTCGAGGCGCTGCGGGCCGACGGGCGGAGGCGGTGGCTCGGGCCCGACGGCAAGGTCCTCGTGGCGGTGATCCGAAGGAGGCTCGTTTCGGTTTCGCTCTCGCTTCACCACGCGGAGGACGCCGACTGGCTCGCGATCTGCGCCGACGCGAAGCGGGCCTGCCTCGCGGTGGCGAGAGAGTACGTGGCGGCGGGGGAGCTGGAGGCGCCCGCGAAGGACGTGGAGTGGCTCTTCAACGGCGCCGGCACCTTCGCGGTGGGCGGGCCGATGGGCGACAACGGCCTCTCGGGCAAGAAGCTCGTCGCCGAGGCCTACGGCGCGTCGGTGCCGATCGGCGGAGGGACGGTGCACGGGAAGGACCCGCTGAAGCCCGACGTGCGGGCGCAGCGGATCGCGCGCGAGAGGGCGGTCGAGAGGGTGCGCGAAGGCTCCACCGAGGCGACGGTCTGGGTCGTCTTCCGGCCGGGCGACGAGGAGCCGAGGTGGATCGAGGAGCGGCTCGTGCCGTGCCGCCAGCGCGTCTTCTGAGGAGCGCGCCGCCGTCATACCGCGCTCCCCGCCCCCCGTGCTGCTAACGTTCCCCCGATGGACGCTCGCGGGCTCCCCGGGGACAGCGGTCTCACCCGCCGCGAGCTCCTCGCCCTGATCGGGACGGGCTCGGCGGCGCTCGCGCTGCCGGGCTGCTCGGTGAGCCCGCCGCTCTCGTCGGCGCGGACGGCGGCGATCATGGACGCCGAGGCGTGGGGCGGGCTGGCGGTGAGCCTCGACGGGGACAAGGCCTACGCCGCACGAGTCGAGGGAGCGCTCCCGAAGGGGCTCCGCGGCACGCTCTACCGGAACGGGCCGGGGCTCTTCGACCGGGGCGGGAAGCGGCGGCGCGCGCTCCTCGACGGCGACGGGCTCGTCCAGGCGTTCCGCTTCGGCGAGGAGGAGACCTTCTACCGCGCGCGCTTCGTCCGGACGGCGAAGTTCGTGGACGAGGAGCGGGCCGGGCGGTTCGTCTGGGGGACGTTCAGCACGCAGGCTCCCGGAGGCTTCTTCGCGAACGTCCTGCCGCACCGGAGGATCCGGAGCCAGGCGGGGATCACGGCGGTCGCGCGCGGGGGGCGGGTCTACGCGTTCGACGAGATGGGGCTGCCGTGGGAGCTCGACGCGGAGACGCTCGAGACGCTCGGCGAGACGAGCCTCGGCGTCGCGCCCGGCCTCACGTTCTACGCCGCGCACAACAAGGTGGACCGGGAGACGGGGGAGTGGCTCCACTTCGGCCCCGAGTTCGGGCGGAAGATGCGCGTCCACCTGACGACGTTCGCCGCCGACGGCTCGCTCGCGAACCACGACTCCTGGCCGCTTCCGCGCTTCTCCTACCTGCACGACTGGTTCGTGACGCGCCGCCACGTCGTCCTCCACCTCCACCCGGCGACGATCGAGGTTTTCGGCCTCCTCCTCGGCCTCCGGAGCATCGTCGACTCGCTCCGGTGGAAGGGCGCGGACGGGAGCCTCCTGATGATCCTGCCGCGGGACCGGAGCGGGGGCGCGGAGCCGCGCTTCGTCGAGACCGAGGCCTCGTTCATGTGGCACTCGTTCAACGGGCACGAGGAGGGGGACGACCTCATCCTCGACTTCGTCGGCTACGACGACCCCGACCACTTCATCGGCGAGGAGCCGCTCGCCCTCGAGGTGATGAAGGGGCGCCCGGGGCGGTTCGAGCACCCGGGCTCGGTTCGGCGCATCCGCGTGGCGCCGGGGGCGGCGCGCGCGCGGAACGAGGTGCTCGCCCCCGGCAACTTCGAGTGGCCGCGGGTCGACGACCGCCTCCTCGGCCGACGGCAGCGGTGGGGATACGCCGCGAGCGCCCGGGAGAAGCTCTTCTTCTGGAACGCGGTCGCCCGCGTCGACTTCGAGAGCGGGAACGTCGAGCGGTTCGACTTCGGCGACCGGGTCTTCACGAGCGAGCCGGTCTTCGTCCCCGACCCGGAGCGGTCGTCGGAGGAGGCGGGCTGGCTCCTCGTCGAGCTCTACGACGGCGACACGCGGAAGAGCTCCCTCGCCGTCCTGGACGCTTCGCGGATCGGCGACGGACCGCTCGCCCGCGTCCTCCTCGAGCACCACGTCCCGATCAGCTTCCACGGTTTCTGGAGGCCGGCGCCGGCCTGAGAGGGTGCGTCCGCCGAGGAGGCGGCGGCCGGGCGCGGCAGGCCGGCGAACCACGCCGCGATCTCGGCGGCGGCGCACCGCCTATGATCGGGGCGGATCGAGAGCAGGGAGCGCGCATCTCACACGAACCGCCCGAACCCGCCGGAGTGGAGACGCTCGCGGCGCTCCTCCGGGAGCGAGCCCCCGGGGACCAGCTCGCACTGAAGGACCGCGCCCTCGACGTGGCGGCGGAGGGGGTCACGATCGCCGACGCCCGCCTCCCGGACCGGCCCCTCATCTACGTGAACGAGGGCTTCGAGCGCGTGACCGGCTACCCCGCGGCAGAGGCGCTGGGGAGGAATTGCCGGTTCCTGCAAGGCCCCGGCACCGACCCGGTCGAGGTCGAGAAGATCCGCGCCGCCGTCGCCGGGGAGCGCGAGTGCGTCGTCGAGATCCTCAACTACCGGAAGGACGGGACGACGTTCTGGAACCGGCTGTCGATCACCCCGGTGCGAGACGACCGGGGCGAGGTCACCCACTTCATCGGCGTGCAGTCGGACGTCACCGCGCGCCGGCAGGCCGAGGAGGGGCTCCGGAGCGCGAAGGAAGCGCTCGAGCACGACCTGCGGATGGCGGCCCGCGTCCAGCAGTCGCTCCTCCCGCCCCCGGAGATGCACCTCCCGGGCCTTCGGGTCGCGCGCGCGTTCCACCCCTGCACGGACCTCGGCGGCGACGCCGTCGGCGTCGTCCCGCTCCCTCACGAGTCGGTGGGGCTCTACCTCGCGGACGTGAGCGGGCACGGCGTGGGCGCCGCGCTCCTCTCGTTCACGCTGAACCACCTCTTCTCGCCCTCGCGGGACGGGTCGGTCCTCGTGGAGGACGCGGGCGAAGGGCCGTCCATCGTCTCGCCCGCGCGCCTCGCCGGGCGCCTGAACCGGCAGTTCCCGATGTTCCGGACCCGGCAGTACTTCACGCTGATCTACGGGGCGTACGACGGCTCCCGGGGGCGCTTACGGTACGTCGTCGCGGGCCACCCGCCGCCCATCCACCTGCCCGTGGCCGGGCCTCCCGCGCCGCTTCCCGGCCGGGGGCTGCCGATCGGCATGTTCGAGGATGCGTCCTGGCAGGACGAGACGGTGACGCTCGAGCCCGGAGACCGGATCTACTTCTACACGGACGGCGTCACCGAGGCGCACGGCGATTCGGAGGTCGAGTTCGGCGCCGCGCGGCTGATGGCCGAGCTGGAGCGGGTGAGGGCCCTGCCGCTGCGGGAGGGGCTCGACCTCGTCGCGGACGCCGTGCGGGAGTGGTCGGGCGGCGGCCCGAAGGACGACGTCTCGCTCCTCGCGATCGAACGGGTGAACCGGCGGACCGGCGTCGAGGGCGCGAGAACGCCCGCGAGCGCGTGGTAGCCTTTTTTGGGACAGGAGAGCACGTCCATGTCGAGCCAGGCCGGGACTTCAGAGCCCGCGAGCCGCACCTCCGACGGACGGACGCCCGTCGCCGACCGGATCCGCGAGCGCATCCGGAAGGTGCGCGGGCGGTTCCGCGCGAACGACAACATCGCCGCCTTCATCGAGGACGGGGAGCTCGACCTCCTTCGCGAGGAGGTCGCGGAGAAGATGGAGGCGGTCCTCCAGGCCCTCGTCATCGACACCGCGAGCGACCACAACACGAGGGACTCGGCCCGGCGCGTCGCGAAGATGTACCTCACGGAGGTCTTCGCGGGCCGCTACGGCAAGCAGCCCCCCGTGACGGAGTTCCCGAACGTCGGCCGGCTGAACGAGCTGATGATCGTCGGGCCGATCATGGTGCGGAGCGCCTGCTCGCACCACCTCTGCCCGATCATCGGGCGCGTCTGGGTCGGGGTGATGCCGAACGAGCACTCCGCGCTGATCGGCCTCTCGAAGTACGCCCGCCTCGTGGAGTGGGTGATGTCCCGCCCCCAGATCCAGGAGGAGGCGATCACGGAGGTCGCCGAGCTGCTCCTCGACAAGATGCAGCCCGACGGCCTCGCCGTCGTGATGGAGGCCGACCACTACTGCATGAAGTGGCGCGGCGTGAAGGACTCCGACTCGAAGATGACGAACAGCATCATGCGCGGCTCGTTCCTGAAGAACCCCGACCTCCGCCGCGAGTTCCTCTCGCTCCTCGCGGGGCGGATGAAGTAGGGAGAAGAGAGATGCTCGTCCGGCTCCTCTACGCCAGCCGCTCGATCGCCCCGATCGACGAGGCGCTCGTCGCCTCGATCCTCGAGAAGGCCCACGCCCACAACGCCGCGCACGGCCTCACCGGGATCCTCTGCACCTCCGCCGAGGGAAACGTCTTCCTCCAGGTGCTCGAGGGGGGGCGCGCCGCGGTGAACGACCTCTACGGCCGCATCCTGCGCGACCCGCG
>CAYVPO010000120.1:0-11126 GCA_964453825.1 uncultured Holophagales bacterium | reverse complement strand
TCATCGGGCCGAGCGCCGCGAACCAGGCGTCGAGGCACTCCGTCCCGTCGCGGAAGGGAAGGGCGCCCGGCCCGGCGGGCGCGGGGGCCGGGGGAGTCGGGTTCGGGACCGCGGGGGGCTTTCCGGTCATCGCGTCCTCCTCGCCCCACCAAGATACGCACGAGGTCGGACGGAAGGTGTCCTAGGCTCCGCGGATCGCGCATACTGGAGCCGGGAGGACCCCATGGCCTTCAAGGACCGCCCCTACTTCCGCCGGATCCTCGAGCTGGACGACCTGATTCGCCAGGGGAAGAAGGTGACGGCGACGACTCTCGCCGAGCGGTGGGAGACGTCGACGAAGACGGTGCAGCGGCTCATCGAGAACCTCCGGAACGAGTTCGAGGCGCCGCTCGAGTGGGACGCCCGGCGCGGGACCTACCACTACTCGGAGCCGGACTGGCACCTGCCGTGGCTCGCGATGGAGGGAGCCGACCTCTTCGCCGTCGGCGTTGCGATGAAGGTGCTCCAGCTCTACGAGGGAACTCCCGCCGCGAAGGACCTGAAGGCGATCTTCGAGCGGCTCTCGAAGCTGATGCCGGCGGAGGTCCGGATCGCGCCGTCGTCCTTCGTCGAGAAGCTCTACATGCGCCCCCAGGCACAGCGGCCCGTCGACCCGAAGGTCTGGGACGCGATGGCGACGGCGCTTCGCGAGAAGGTCGCGCTGACGGTCGACTACCGGAAGCCGACGGGGGAGCTCCGGAAGCGGGAGATCGAGCCGCTCCACCTCGTCCTCTTCGGCATGGACTGGTTCCTCCTCGCGAAGGACCCGGGCGACGACGTCGTGAAGACGTTCTACCTCTCCCGGATGAAGTCGGCGCGCGTCGGGACGCGGCGCTTCACGCCGCCCAGGGGATTCCGGCCCGAGGAGCACTTCGGCGAGACGATCGGCCTCTACGTGGGGAAGCCGCGGTTCCGGTTCCGCGTCCGCTTCGGCAGGGAGATCGCCGAGTGGATCACCGAGGTCCGCTGGCACGAGAAGCAGAAGCTGGTGCGCCTGCCGGACGGAGCGATCGAGCTGGAGCTCCCGGCCGGGTCGCTCCTCGAGGCGCGGCGGTTCGTCCTTTCGTTCGGCAGGCACGCCGAGGTTCTCGGGCCGGAGGAGCTGCTGGCCGACGTGAGGGAGCACGTGCGCGCCCTGGCCGCGCTCTACGGGGGCGCAGGAGGCTGACGCCCGGCGCGAGGAATGCGTTTCGTCCCGGCCCCTCGGACTCCATCCGTCCTAGAGGGGCGACGAACCTGCCTCTCGTGACGCGAGGCGTGCGCGGGCGGGACGACGACGCGGGGCGGCCGGAGCCGCTGCGGCAGCTCGTCCGGCAGATCGGCGGGCCCGGCCCCCGGCTCGGAGATGCCGTCCACATCTATCTCGACGTCTCCGGAAGCCAGGAGTCGTTCCTCGAGGCGCTCCACGCGGCGGTTCGCGGCGTGGAGCCGCTCGTCTTTCGAGAGATCCATCTCTTCTCGACCGACGTCGTGGACGTACCTTTCCGTGACCTGACGAAGAGCGCCTGCCAGACGACGGGGGGAACGAGCATCGCCCCCGTGGCGCGGCACATTCGCCGGAACGGGGTGCGCCGAGCGGTCGTCGTGACCGACGGGGAGGTGGGGCCGATCGGCGCGAAGGAGAGGGAGACGCTCGGGGAGACGATTCTCGGTGTCGCGCTGACGACCGAGCGGCAGAGGGACGGGGATCTCGCCCGTCTCGCGCGGCACGTCGTGGTTCTCCCCGGGATGGAGAGCGGGTGCGGGGAGTTGGCGGCGGCGACAGACGAAACGGCCCGGCGCGTCGTCGCGCGCCGGGCCGTCGTCCGGAGGCTCGGGGTCAGGTGAGGTCAGGTGAGGTGAGGAGGAGGGCTTTCTACTTCCGGGCCGTCATCGGCGGCTGGTACTCCGGGGCCTGGTTCTTCACGGGCGGAACGGTCTTCAGATAGGCGAAGACGGCCTTGAGGTCATCCTCGGTCGCGTGGCGGTAGGCGGGCCAGGGCATCGGAGGGGCGATCGGGCGGCCGACGCCGAGGTGCTTCCCCTCGCGGAGGGCCTTCACGAAGTTCTCCTCGGTCCAGGCGGAGATTCCGGTCGCGTCGGAGGTGAGGTTGACGGCGTAGCTGATTCCCCACGGCCCGGCGAACGCGGTGTTCGTCGCGTTGCCGGCCCAGATCCACCCCTGCGGGTCGACCGGCGCGGGCTTCGGCACCTTTACTCCCTGCGGGTGGCCGGAGAGACGGCGGGAGAAGTCGGGCTCGGGGCCCTTCGCGCCCATCTTCATCGGCGTGTGACAGTCGTCACAGCCCATGATGCCGACGAGGTACTGGCCGCGCGCGATCTGGGGCGAGGCGCCGAACGTGAGGGGCTTCTTCGGCGCCTCGCCGGCGTGGAGGGTCGTCGCGGCGAGGAGCGCCGCCGCGGCGCCTGCGAAGGCGGCTCGACGGACGGTCCCCGGGACCAGTCGGGCGGACGTAGGGCGGACGGAGAGCGTGGAGGAGGTCATCGGAGTCTCCCTTTCGGTCGGTTGCGGCGAACCGGGCGTAGTACGACGGATGGGGGCTGAGGTTTCGCTCGCGCCGTTCCGTCGGGAAGAAGGTGCGGCGTCGATCGGCACGCGGCCACCTAAGAACTGACTAACCCTCCCTAAGAATTCACTAACCGCCCGGGCGTGCGATACCCTCCGGCCACCGTGGCCGTTCCGGGAAAGCTCGCGCCCCTCCTCGAGGGGCTGGTCGCCGTTCACGTGGCAACGCGCGACGCTGGCCTCGTTCCCGACGAGGTCATGGCCGCGGCCGCCCTCCTCGAGCCGGACGGCCGGAGCCTGACCGTCTACCTGCCCGACGCGACCGCCGCAACGGCCCTCGCAAACCTGCGCGACAACGGAGAGGTCGCGGTCGTCCTCTCGCAGCCGCTCACGCACCGGACGGTGCAGCTGAAGGGGCGCGTGGAGTCGCTCCGCGCGGCGCGCGAGGAGGAGCGGGAGGCGGTGGAGCGTTTCGCAGCGGCGTTCGACGCGGAGGTCGCGGCGATCGGGCTCCCCCCCGCGGCGCTCCGCCGGCGAAACCGCTGGCCGTGCACGGCGGCGACGTTCGCGGTGCGCGAAGGTTTCGAGCAGACGCCGGGCCCGCGCGCCGGCGAGCCGCTCGACGGGGAGGGGGCTCCGTGATCGCGAAGCTTCCCGCGCTCGCGCGCTGCTTCCAGGGGATCCTCCCGGGCGCGCTCGCGACGTGCGCGCCCGACGGGACACCGAACGTGACCTACCTGAGCCAGATCCGGCAGGTGGACGAGCGGCACGTCGCGATCTCGCGCCAGTTCTTCAACAAGACGAGCCGGAACCTCGAGGCGAACCCGCGCGCGACCGCGACGGTCTTCGACCCGGTCACGTTCGAGCAGTGGAAGCTCGGTCTCCGCTACGTGCGCTCCGAGACCGACACGCCGCTCTTCGTGGAGATGGCGCTGCGGGTCGAGGCGATCGCCTCGCACACGGGGATGAAGGGGATCTTCCGGCTCCTCTCGGCCGACGTCTGCGAGGTGGAGTGGGTCCGCCCGGTGACGGGCTTCCTCGCGCCGCCGCCCGAAGGGGCCTGCGAGGAGGGGCCGACGACGGGGCCGATGACGGAGATCCGGGCGCTCTCGCTCGTCTCCTGCCGGATCAACCGCGCAGCGGACCTCGGGTCGCTCCTCGAGGACGTCCTCGCCGCGCTCGACGAGGTCTTCGGCTTCCGCCACTCGATGCTCCTCCTCCTCGACGAGACGGGACGGAGCCTGACGACGATCGCGAGCCGCGGCTACGGCGAGAGCGGCGTCGGCGCGGAGGTTGCGGTGACGCAGGGGCTGATCGGCACGGTCGCGGCGACCGGGGCTCCGATGCGCGTCTCGGGGATGGAGGCGCTCCTGCGCTACTCGCGCGCGGTCCGCGGGACGGTCGAGGCGGCGGGAGGGGGCGCGGGGCTTCGGCGCGAGGTCCCGCTCCCGGGGCTTCCCCACGCGGAGAGCCAGCTCGCGCTGCCGCTCCTCGTGGAGGATCGGCTCCTCGGCGTCCTCGCGCTCGAGAGCCGCGACCCTCTCGCGTTCGAGGAGTGGCACGAGTCGTTCCTCCTCGTCCTCGCGAACCAGATCGCAATGGGGATCGAGCGGCTCTCGGAAGAGGCCGAGGAGGAGCCGGCGCCGCCGGCGCGCGACGGGACGGCGGTCCCCGCGGCCGCCCACGCTTTCCTCTACTACGAGGCCGACGACTGCGTCTTCGTCGACGGGGAGTACCTGATCCGGAACGTGCCGGGGAGGATCCTGCACAAGCTCCTCTGCGCCGCGCGCGACGAGGGACGGCGCGAGTTCACGAACCGCGAGCTGCGCCTCGACGCCTCGCTCGGCCTCCCGACGGTGAAGGACAACCTCGAGACGCGGCTGATCCTCCTCCGCCGGAGGCTCGAGGAGAAGTGCCCCGGCGTGCGCCTCGTGCCGGTGGCGCGCGGACGCTTCGCGCTCGAGATGGACGGGACGTTCACGCTCGAGGAGCGCCGCGGCGGCTGACGGCGCCGCGGGCTTCCCCGCGGCCGGTCAGACGGCGATCGCGTTCGGCCGGGCGAGGCCGGCCTCGCGCAGGGCGCCGAGGACGGCGGGGACGTCGTCGGTGGCGAGGGAGGCGGCGCCGAGCCGGGCGAGGCGCAGCGCCTCGGCGGGGTCGTTCACCGGGGAGACGTGGACGGCGATCCCCTCCTCCTTCGCCTCGGCGAAGAGGCGGTCGGAGACGAGCGCGAGCGCCGGGGCGATCGCCCGGCAGCCGGCCGGGAGGTTCGGCCAGAGACGCCCCTCGGGACGGTAAACGGTGCCGTCGTAGCAGAACGCGGTCTCGAGCGCGGGCTGCGCCTCGAGGCTCCGGCGGAGCGGCTCGGGGGCGGGGCTGGTGACGATGCTCCTCTCGACGGCGCCGAGCTGGGTGAGGAGCGCGGCGACGCGGAACTCGAGGAGGCCGGGGCGCGGCGAGGGGCCGGGCTTGAGCTCGACGACGAAGCGCCCGTCGGAGCCGAACCGCATCAGGACGTCGCGCAGGAGCGGGAGGGTGTAGCGCCGGTCCCCCTTCACGAGCTCGGCGCGAAGGAGGTCGGGGATGCAGAGAGAGGCGACCGGGACGCGCTGGTTGCCGACGACGACCTCCGGGTCGGCCGCGACGACGACCTCCCCGTCGGCCGTGAGGCGGACGTCGAGGTGGAGGCCGTCGGCCCCGTCGGCCTCGGCGAGGTCGAAGGCCTCGACGGTGTTTTCGATCGCTTCGCGGGCCGAGCCGCGGCGGGCGACGACGAGGGGCGTGCCGGATCGGAAGACGTTCATGCCGCGAGGGATTATCCTCGCGCCCGATGAAACCGCGAGGGGGCTCACGCTCCGGGCCGCCGCGACGGCCCACAGGACGCCCGCCGGCCCGGCCCGGCGCGCGTCCTCCGTTCCGGACCGGCGACCGTCCTTCCTGGCACGCCGGTGAGGGCGGGCCGGGCCGTTTCGTGCCGAGGCCGCCGGGCGACAGGCCGCAGGCTTCCCGCCCCGACGGTCCGCCGTTCCCGCGCCCGGATCGTCCGCCTTTCCGCGGGCGCGACGATCGCCCGCCGCGGCCCGACCGCCCGCCCTTCCGCCCGCGCGAGGAGCGCCCGGCCGACGGGCGCGAAGGGGGCCCGCCGCGCCGCTTCGTAGAGCGCTCGGGGCGTCCGCCCGCGCCGCGAGGGGACCGGCCGCCGTTCCCGCGGCCGGACCGTCCGCCTTTCCGCGGGCGTGACGATCGACCCGCGCTTCCCCGCGACGACCGTCCCGCGTTCCGCGGCCGCGACGACCGCCCGCCGTTTCGTGGGCGTGACGACCGTTCGCCGTTTCGTGGGCGTGAGGATCGTCCGCCGTTCCGTCCCCGAGAGGATCGCCCGCCGTTCCGCGGGCGTGAGGACCGCCCGCCGTTCCGCGGGCGCGACGATCGTCCGCCCGCGCCGCGAGGGGACCGGCCGCCGTTCCCGCGCCCGGACCGTCCGCCCTTCCGAGGACGGGACGATCGGCCCGCGTCTCCCCGCGACGACCGTCCCGCGTTCCGCGGCCGCGACGACCGTCCGCCGTTCCGGCGTGACGATCGCCCGCCGCGGCCGGACCGGCCTCCGTTCCGCGGACGCGAGGATCGGCCGTCCTTCCCGCGCGGCGAGCGCCCGCCGCGCCGCTTCGAGGACGGATCTCCGCGGCCGCGGCCGGATCGTCCTCCGTTCCGGCGAGCGGACGGGCCCGGAAGCGCCCGTCCCGACCGTCCACCGTTCTGCGCAGGCGACCGACCGCCGCGGCCCGAGCGCCCGAGGCGGGAGGCCGGACCGGGCGAGCGAACGGCCGCCCCGCGGCCGCGCCCGGATCGGCGCCCCGCGGCGCGCCCCGTTCCGCCGCGTGCGGAGGTCGTCGCCGACGCGATGCCCGCCAGAGTGCGCCGCGAAATGAAGCCGCGGCCGCCGCGCGAGCTCCCCGCGGGGGCCTACCCGCTCCCGCTCTCCACGCTCGACTGGCTCCTGTCGCGCGAGAACCCGGCCGCCCGCTACGTCGCCTTCCGCGACCTCCTGCACCGTCCGCCGAAGGACATCGAGCGGCGAAAGGCGCGACAGAGCCTCCTGCGAGACCCGTTCCTGCGCGACGCGCTCCCGCACCTGCGGGGGATGCTCCCCGTCGGCGCCCCGGCCGACTTCGCTGCGCCGGTCGACGTCGGGACCTCGTTCGTCCTCCTCCTTCTCGAGATCGGGTGCGACGCGGACGTACCGGAGCTGCAGCACGCGGCCGACCTTCTCCTCGCCCGCTGGGAGCGCGTCTTCGTCGAGGTCGAGCGGGGCGAGACGCCGACGGTCGGCAGCGGTTTCGTCGCGGCCTGCCGGGCCCTCCTCCGCCTCGGCTACGCGGAGGACGACCGTCTCCGCGCGGCGGCCGAGCACCTCGCGCGACGACGGGTCGGGTCCGACAGCGCCTCCGAGGGCGTGGCGGGGGATCTCCTCGTCCTCGCCGGGGTCCCGGAGGCGAAGCGCTCGGCGCTCGTCCAGAACGCGATCGCGTTCTGCGTCGAGCGGGCCACGGCGGTGGAGCTGCCCGCGCTCTCCGCGGAGTCCCTCCTGACCGGGATCGGCGTCGGCGACCCGTCCGACCTGCTCGAGATCCTCGGCGCTCTCGTCGCGGCCGGCGCGCCGCGCACACCGGGCCTCGACGAGGCGCTGGGCCGCCTCGCGGCGCGCGCGGACCACCGCGGGCGCTTCAAGCTGGAGCGCGTGGTCGGCGTCCCTCTTCCGGTTCCCCTCGAGCGCGAAGGGGAGCTCTCCCGGTGGGTGACGCTGCGCGCGCTCGTCGTGATGCAGCACTTCCTCGGCCTGACGATCACGGGGGCCCCATGAGCGCGAACGGACCGATCGGCGCCCGTCCCGTGGCGAGGAGGACGCGACGCGCGTCGCTCTCCCTCCTCGCCGCGCTCCTCGTCCTCCTCCCCGCCTGCGGGAAGATGCTGAGCCCGCCGCCGCAGCCCAGGACGGACGGCTACTCGGGGCTGGTGACGGTCCGGGCGGGCGGGGTGGAGCTCGCGAAGTTCCGGATCGACGTGAGGGGCGAAGGTCTCCGCCGGTCGGTTTCCGACGCGAAGGACGCGCGGTACTTCGTCCGGGAGTCGGCGGCGGGTCCGGTCTGGGAGGTCGACCCGGCGACGAAGAGCTACCGGGAGGCGACGGCGGAGGCGCTCTTCGCCCACCTCGACGACTTCCCGCTCGGCGCCGACTTCAACCACGCGGCCGAGGCCAACCGGCGCGGGATCACGAAGTACCACCGCGAGTCGGACGCCGTCTTCGCGGGCAACGCGTGCGCCATCTGGCGCTACGCCGACGATCCCGAGGCGCTGAACTCGCCCACGACGACCTACTGGATGGCCCCGGCCCTGGGCGGCGTCGTCATCCGGAAGGTCCGAACCGTCCCGAAGGACGACGGGGACGACACGGTCACCTACTCCGAGCTGACGCACCTGCGGGCCGGCGTCGACGCGGAGAGGTTCCGGGTCCCCGAGGGGTTCCGGAAGGACGGCGCGGGAGGCCGCTGACCGAGGGGACGCCCGGCCCCGGGCGCCGTTCTGCTAAATTCCACGCTTCCGGGTCGACACGGAACAGAGGTCGCCCTCCAAGGAGACGTTTCGATGAAGCCGTATGCCGCGATCTTCGCGTCCGCCCTCATCGCAGCCCTGCCGCTCGCGGCGCAGACGCCGGTCGACCCGAAGTCGCCGATCCCGGGCTTCCCGGACGGTCGCGGACCGAAGGGGCCGGTGTCGATCAAGCTGATCTCGCCCGCTGCCGACGAGGTGATCCCGATGCCGGCGGCCGAGGCGGGAAAGCCCGCGCCGAAGGGAGCCCGGGTCGAGGTCAAGGTCGCGGTCGAGAACTACGAGATCTTCAAGGACGAGGCGACCGGCAAGGGGCAGCACGTCCAGCTCGTCCTCGACGGCCGGGCGCTCCCCAACTGGTACCAGATCGACAAGGCGTGGATCTTCCCGGCCCTTCCGCCGGGAACGCACACGCTCCTCGCGTTCCTCCAGCGACCCTGGAACGAGACCGTCCGCGAGCCGGGCGCGTTCGCGGCCGTGACGTTCCACGTCGGCGCGAAGAACGGCAAGCCGGCCTTCGACCCGGCGCAGCCGACGATCACCGTCGCCGCGCCGCGCGGGAAGTTCGAAGGGGACCAGGCGACGAAGATCCTCTTCGACGTCTTCGTGACCGGGTGCACCGTCGGGCCGGCCACCGACCCCGAGGCGTGCCAGATCATCTACCGCCTGAACCAGGACCCGCAGCAGGTGCTGACGGAATGGAAGCCGGTCTTCTGGGAGAACGTGCCGCCCGGCAAGCACAGCTTCATCGCCGCCCTCTACAAGGGTGAGAAGCGGATCGAGGCTCCGTTCGCTCTGTCGCAGGGTTTCTTCGAGGTCGCGGCTCCCGCGGCGGCGGCCCCGGCGGCTCCCGCGGCGGCGGCCCCGGCGGCTCCGGCGGCCCCGGCCGCTCCGGCCGCTCCGGCCGGCTGATCCCGGTCCCGGGCGCGGGGCTCGCCGCCCCGCGCCCGCTCCCGATGCCTCTCGTCTACCAGACCCCCGGGACGCGACCCTGCGTCGTCGATCCGCCGCTCGTCCTGGCTCCGATGGCGGGGATCACGGACGGGACCTACCGGCTGCTCCTGCGCCGGATGGGGGGCGTCGGCCTCGTGACGATGGAGTTCATCTCGTCGGAGGGACTGACGCGCGGCGCCCGCCGGACGGAGCGGCTGATGCGCTGGGAGCCCGAGGAGCGCCCCCTCTCGATCCAGATCTACGGCTCCGACGCGGCCCGGATGGCCGAGGCCGCGCGCCGGGTCGAGGAGGAAGGGGTCGACGTCTGCGACGTCAACATGGGCTGCCCGGCGAACAAGATCCTGAAGGGGTGCGCCGGCGCGGGGCTCATGCGCGACCTGGGACGGGCGCGCGGGATCATCGAGGCCTGCCGCAAGGCGCTCCCGACGACGCCGCTGACCGTGAAGTTCCGGGCCGGGATCACCGAGGAGACGACGAACTTCGTCGAGCTCGGGAAGATCTGCGAGGGGGAAGGGGTCGCGGCGGTCGCGCTCCACCCGAGGACGGCGAAGCAGTTCTACTCGGGGAGGGCCGACTGGAGCCGGATCGCGCGGCTGAAAGAGGCGGTCCGGATTCCCGTCGTCGGCAACGGCGACGTGGAGACCCCGGAGGACGTCCCCCGGATGCTCCGGGAGACCGGGTGCGACGCCGTGATGATCGGGCGCGCCACGATGAAGAACCCCTGGATCTTCCGGCAGGCGACCGACCTCCTCGCCGGCCGGCCCTACCGCGTCGCGTCCCTCGAGGAGCGCCGGGACGTCATCCTCCAGCACTTCCGCCTCATCCGGGAGGCGGAGGAGGACGTGCCGAAGCGGATGATGGGTAAGCTGAAGACGTTCACCGGCTGGTACACGCACGGCGTCCCGAAGGGGACGGAGCTGCGCCGCCGGATCCAGTCGCTCCCGACCCCGGAGGCGTTCCTCGAGGCGGTCGAGTCGTTCTTCGCCCTCCGGATCGACGAACGGGACGGACGAGCGTCCGCCCCGGAGGCCGAAGGAGTCCCACCCGTTCGTCCGGTTCTTGCGTAAGACTCGACGGGAGGTCCTCACCGTGAGACGTGTCGTCCCCGCCCTTTCCGTCCTCCTTCTGCTGGCGGCCGCCGCCGGCTCCGCCCAGCCGGTCCAGCAGACGTCGGGAAAGGTCCTCGGCGTCTCCGTACCGCTCGAGCTCTCCGAGCAGTTCCTGGGGACGAGCGCCGGGAAGACGGTCGTCCGATTCACGCTCTCCTTCTCCCGGACCGACCTGCGGGAAAAGGCGGGACTCGCCCCACGGGTCTACCCGTTCTTCGTCGTCGGGGAGGCGCGCAGCGCCTCGGGAGAGGTGGTCGACACGTTCCGGGAGCCGGTGGACGTCGACCTCTCGGACGCCGAGCTCGGGAAGGCCCTCCGGGCCTCGTTCCTTCGCGCGCTCCCGGCCGGCTCGGTCACGCTCGGGCTGAGGCTCGAGGCGGAGAACGGCCGGTCGATGGGGCTGCGGTCGGTGACGTTCGACGTGCCGAAGATGACGTCGGAGTTCCGGGCGGACGACGCGGGGGCGATCACCGCCCCGGCGATCCTCCTCGAGGAGGCCAACCGCGAGGAGGCGCCCGCGGGCGACCTGATCCGCTTCCTTCCGCCGCAGCGGGAGGTGCCGGTCGGTCTCCTCCGGATCGAGTGCGAGGTGAAGCCGCCGATCTCCCGGGTCGAGTTTCACCTCGGCGACAAGCTGATCCTGGCGCGGAACCGGCCTCCGTTCACCGTCGAGATCGACCTCGGGACGATCCCCCGGAAGCAGACGCTCCGCGCCCTCGGCTTCGACCGGCTGGGCCGCTTCGTCGACGCCGACGCCTGGGCGCTGAACGAGAAGGAAGCGCGCCTCGCGGTCCGTGTCCTCGACCTGCCGAAGGCGAAGGGGCAGGCCGACTCGGACGTGAAGGTGGCGGTCCAGTCGATCGCCGGCGCGGTCGCGAAGCGGGTCGCTCTCTTCCTCGACGAGAAGAAGG
>CAYVPO010000119.1:0-11241 GCA_964453825.1 uncultured Holophagales bacterium | reverse complement strand
GCCATCTCACGGAGCTCGTCCCCCGCGGGGAGGGTTTCGAGCATCTCGAGCGCGCCGGCGAGGTCGGCCTGGGCCTTCCGCAGCTCGCGCACCTTCTCCACGACGGGAGCGATCTCCCGCATCGCCCGATGGATCTTCGTCGACTCCTGGTGGTCGGAGGCGACGTCCGGGCTGCCGAGCCGCTCCTCGAGCGAGGCGTATCGCCGTTCGATCTCGTCGAGCTTCTCGAGCATCCTGCGATTCCCGGGTCAGAGGGGGAGGGAGGGGACCGGCCTCCTCAGGCGTTCGGCGTCGCGGCTGCCGCGGCGACGGCCGCAGCCGACTTCGCGTAGCGCTTCTGGAAGCGCTCGACGCGGCCGGCCGTGTCGATCAGCTTCGCCTTGCCGGTGAAGAACGGGTGGCAGTTCGAGCAGATCTCCAGCCGCAGCTCCTTCATGGTGCTCCCGGTCTTCCAGGTCGCGCCGCAGGAACAGTGGACGGTGACCTCCTGGTACGTGGGGTGGATCTTTTCCTTCACGGGCAGGCTCCTTCGTCGCCCGGCCGCATGTGAGCCGGGCCGGAACCGAGGAAGATACCACAACCCTCGTCGGCGCCGGCCGCTGGGAGGAGGGGGGCCGGGAGCCGGCGAGGGGCCGCGGGGGCCGGGGATAAACTCGCGTCCGGTGCTGGTCCTGACGATCCAAAGCCCCGGCGAGCCTCCACGGCGTCTCCGCGTCGACCGGCCGGAGCTGACGCTCGGGCGCGCGTCGACGAACGACGTTCTCCTCCCCGACCGGGCCCTGTCCCGGGTGCACGCCCGCCTGACCCGTGGTCCGGACGGAGTCCTCCTCGCCGACCTGGGCTCTCGGAACGGGACGCAGCTGAACGGGGTCCGGATCGCGGAGCCCGTCCCGGTTCGGGCCGGAGACCGGATCGTCCTCGGCGAGACGACGATCGAGGTCTCCGAGGAGGCGACTTCGTCCGCGCGGGTCGTCATCGAAGCGGGCGGGGGATCGCTCGAGAGGACGATGATCTCGACCTCGAGCATGGCGTCCGGGCTGGCCCGTGCCGCGGCCCGGGAGCTGACCGACGCAGCCGAGCTGAAGCGGCTCGCGACGTCGCTCCAGATCCTGAACGAGGTCTCCCTCGCCCTGCTGACCGACATCCCTCTCGCCGAGCTCTCGTCCCTCATCCTGGAGAAGCTCTTCGCGTACCTCGAGCCGGACCGCGGCCTCCTGATGCTCCGGGACGAGGCGGGGGTTCTTCACCCCGAGGCGTTGAAGCTCGCCGAGGGGATCGACCCCGCGGACCTGCGCCTTTCGCGGACGCTCGTCGACACGGTCACCCAGCGGCGCGAGGGGGTCCTGACGATCGACACGCGGACCGACGCGAAGCTCGGGACCGCCGACTCGATCCGACTCCAGGGAATCACGTCCTGCCTCGCCGCGCCGCTCCTCGCCGGGGAGGAGGTGATCGGCCTCGTCTACCTCGAGGCCCGCCTCGGCCGGAAGAGCTTCACGGAGGAGGACCTGCGACTCCTCACCTCGCTCGCGAACACGGCCGCCATCAAGATCCAGAACCAGCGGCTGCAGGAAGCGGCCGCCGCCAAGCAGCGGATCGAGCGCGAGATGGCCCTCGCCTGGGACGTCCAGCGCCGCCTCTTCCCGGAGGTGCCGCCCGTGCTGCCGTCCTCGGACCTCTTCGGCCGGACGCTTCCGTCCCGAACGGTCTCGGGCGACTACTACGACTTCTTCGTCCGCGGGGACGGGACGGTCGACGTCGTCGTTGCCGACGTCTGCGGGAAGGGGATGGCCGCCTCGATTCTCGCGGCTTCCGTTCAGTCGGCATTCCAGGCCTGGGCGGCGGAGAACTTTCCTCCCGACCGCCTCTGCGCCCGCCTGAACGACCTCGTCTGCCGCCGGACGAGCCCGGAGAAGTTCGTCACGTTCTTCGCGGCGCTCTACGACCCGGAGACGGGCTCGGTCGTCTACTCGAACGCCGGCCACAACCCGGGAGTCGTCCTTCGCGCCCGGGGAGGGCACGAGCTGCTTCCCGCGCACGGTCCGCCGCTCGGCCTCTTCCCGGGCCGCAGCTACGGTTCGGGGGCGCTGACGCTCGCGCCGGGGGACCTCCTCTTCCTCTACACCGACGGTCTGCCGGAAGCGGCGAATCCCGACGACGAGGAATTCGGCCTCGAGCGTCTCGTCGACGCGGCGGCGTCCTGCAAGGACCGTCCGCTCGACGCGGTCGAGGAGGAGCTCCGCGAGAAGCTCGTCGCCTTCGCCCGAGGGGTCCCGTTCCACGACGACCGGACGGTCGTCCTCCTCCGGCGCCGGTAGTCGCCCGGCGGGGCTACCAGCCCTTCGCGCCGAGCGAGGGACCGAGGAGGACGGCGTTCAGGAAGACGCTCTCGGACCCGCGCCAGACGCCGCGGAAGACCGGGTCGGCGCCGAAGGTGACGATGCGGCCGCGCCCCGACTCCTCCACCTGGACGACGGCCGCGCCCTTCCAGCGCTCGAGCGCTTCCTTCCAGCCGAACCCCGAAAGGAGAGGTTCGTCGGGCGCGACCGTGACGACGTTCGCTCGAGCGTCGGGAAGGCGGAGCAGCGGCTCTCCGTCGAGGACGAGGAACGC
This sequence comes from uncultured Holophagales bacterium, assembly GCA_964453825.1. GTDB lineage: Bacteria > Acidobacteriota > Thermoanaerobaculia > UBA5066 > UBA5066 > UBA5066. The sequence continues at coordinate 8,628 of CAYVPO010000119.1, read as the reverse complement.
GGGGGCGGCGGCGAGGCCGAAGAGGAACGGGTGGCCGGGCAGCGTCTGGGTCTTCAGCGCGGCCCCCGGGATCGGGAGCGGGCGCCGTTCGAGGTCCCGCTCCAGCGCCGCCTCGGGAGTCGGCGGAGGCGGCTCCGCGGGCTTCGCGGGCGCGGGCGCCCCGACGGCGTCCTCGGACGCGTCCGGGGGCGCCTCGCCGGGTGCCGAGGGCGGTTCCCAGCGCGCGACTTTCGAAAGAGCGAGCGGCTCCTCGCGGAGCGCCGAGGCGCCGCCGCGGATCGCCACGAGGACGCCGCCGCCGTCGACGAAGCGGCGGATCGCCTCGGAAGTCCCCTCGTCGAGGATCGACCTGCGGAACCGAGCGTTGCCGTGGGGGATGACGAGCGTCGTGAAGCCGGCGAAGCCCTCGGCCCCGACCGACTCGGGGCGCCGGAGGGTCGGCCGGATGCCGAGCCGCTCTTCCAGCGCGTTGCGGAGGAAGGCGATGCTCGCGGGGTCGGCGCCGTCGCCGGAGAGAAGGGCGACGCGCGGAGCCTTCAGCTTCAGAAGCGACGAGGAGCCGAGCGAAGGGCCGGAGAGCGTGGCGGCGCTTTCCAGAGGCCGGGGCCTCGCCTTCGCCGTCGCGACGGCGCGCGCTACGACGACGTCGAGATCCGGGACGTCCCGGTTCTCCTCGCGCGCGATCAGGAAGGAGCCGGCGGGCACGGGCCCCGAGGCCGCGCGGGCCTCCTTCGTCGTCGCGGAGACCCGGACTCCGGACGACGCGAGGAGCGCCGCGCCGCACCGGCTCGCGGAGTCGTCGCCGGGAAGGAGCCAGCCGAACCGGCCTCCCTTCGGGGAGGCGGCCTCTGCGGGCGTCCACGGGGCCGTCGCGCCCGCGAGCGGGCCGCCGCCGGGAAGAAGGCGGGCCTCGAGGCCGAACGCGATCGGGAGGCTCCAGGCCGTCACGTCGAAGAACCGCTCGTCCTCCTCGGAGAGGAACCGGCGGCGCTCCTCCTCGAGGAATCGTGGGGCGAGGTCGGCCTGCGACTCGAGGAGAACCTCGGCGAAGCGGCCGAAACGCTGTGCCGTCTCGACGACGAGCGAGCCGGCCGGGAGCGACTCTCCCTTCGAGGGGAGGTTCGCGACGGCGCGGGTCGTCACCTTCACCTCGACGTCCTGAAGGGCGAGGAGGGAGGCCAGCGCCGACAGCCGGGACGGGTCCTGCCCTCCCGGCACGACGAAGACGCGGCGTCCGTCCTCGACGGAGGAGCGGAAGAACGCCGCGTAGTCGGCGAGGAGGCGGGCTCGGCCGGCCGCGGCGGTCCGGAGCGTCGCTCCGAGGGCCGTCCAGTGCTTGAGGGCGCGCTCCTTCAACGTGACGACGACGCCGTCGCGCCTCCGGTGCGCGAGGCCTCCTTTGCCGCCGACCTCGTACGTCATCCCGACCATCCCCCGGAACACGGGCCAGGAATCGCCGTAGGCAGGGTAGAAGAGGTCGAAGATCTCGCGGCTGAAGTAGCCCCAGCCCCTCTCGTCGAACGCCTCCGCGTTCGCGCTGCCGAAGGCCTCGATCCACGCCCGGGTGGAATCGGGGACGCGCGGGTGGACCGGCTCGGCGGGCGGAGGGAAGAAGTAGCTCTGCTCCGAACCCATCTCGTGGACGTCGACGTAGACCTGCGGGGGCAGGGCGCGCAGGGCGGCGATCCTCGCGCGCGTCTCGGACTGCGTCCCCCAGGCCCAGTCACGGTTCAGGTCGACGCCGAAGTGGTTGCCGCGGCCGGAGGGCCAGGGGGGCTCGTTCTCGAGCGCCCGGGGATCGGGGTCGGGCTCGGAGCCGGAGACGGATCGCCACCACGAGACGTGGCGCTCGTGCCCGTCGGGATTCGCGCACGGGTCGACGACGACGACGAGCTCCGAGAGGAGCTTCTCGGTCTCGGCCTCGCGCGAGGCGGCGAGCGTGTAGAGGAGCGCGGCGCACGCCTCGGGGCCGGCGACCTCGTTGCCGTGGATGCCGCAGGCGATCCAGACGACGGCCGGGCTCAGTTCGGCGATGGCCCGGGCCTCGTCCTTCGAGGTCCGCGCCGGATCGGCGAGCCGGGCGAGGTCCGCCGCGATCGCGTCGAGGCGGGCGAGGTTCTCCGGGCTCGAGACGGCGACGCGGAGCAGGTCGCGCCCCTCGGGGGTCCGGCCGTAGACCTTCGCCGAGACGCGCGGAGAGGCGCTCTCGAGCGCTCGGACGTAACGGACGAGCGCGTCGTGCGGCGTCAGCGCGTCGCCGATTCGGTGCCCGAGGACGACGGCCGGCGTGGGTACGGACGGGTCGCGCTCCGCTTCCGCGAGGACCCGTCCCGAGGGAACTCCCCGCGCGGAGAAGACCGGATCGTCGTCGCCCGCCGCGACGGGCGAGACGAGGAGGAGGAGCGCGAGGAGGAGCCTCACGCCGGCTCGGGTTCCGCGGCGCGCGAGGAGCGCCGGGCCGTCATCCCGTGGCGCTTCAGCATCTCGTTCAGCGTCGTCGGGGAGAGCTCGAGGAGGCGGGCCGCCTCCTTCTGCACGCCGCCGGCGCGCTGCATCGCCGAGGAGAGGAGCGCCTTCTCGTAGCGGGTGACCGCGTCGTAGAACGCGAGGCCGTCGGCCGGAAGCGCCTCCGGGCGCGGAATCGAGCGTCGGACGCTCTCCGGGAGCTGGTCGAGGTCGACGAGGCCGCCCCCGAGGACGACGGCGCGCTCCAGGACGTTCTCCAGCTCCCGGACGTTCCCGGGCCAGTCGTGGTCGAGGAGCGCCTTCATCGCGGCGGGCGTGACCGGCGGGACGGGCCGGTCGTTCTCGCGCGCGGCGCGAGAGACGAGCGCGTCGACGAGGAGCGGGATGTCCTCCTTCCGCTCGCGCAGCGGCGGCAGGCCGATCGAGATGACGCAGAGCCGGTAGTAGAGGTCCTCCCGGAACTTTCCCTCCTCGACGAACTTCGCGAGGTCGGCGTTCGTCGCGGCGACGACGCGGACGTCGGAGCGGACCGGCTCGACCGCGCCCACGGGGAGGAACTCGCGCTCCTGGAGGACGCGCAGGAGCTTGGCCTGCGTCTCGAGCGGGACGGTTCCGATCTCGTCGAAGAAGATCGTCCCGCCGTCGGCCACCTTGAAGAGCCCCTTCTTCTCCGCGACGGCCCCGGTGAACGCCCCCCGGACGTGCCCGAAGAGGTTCGACTCGAGGAGGTCGGGAGGCAGGGCGCCCGAGTGGACCGTCACGAACGGCCCGGAGGCGCGCTGGGAGAGCCGGTGCAGGGCGCGGGCGACGAGCTCCTTGCCCGTCCCGCTCTCGCCGGTGACGAGGATCGTGGAGCGGGCCGGGGCCGCCTGCCGAATGACCTGGAAGACCTTCTCCATCGGCGCTGAGCGGCCCACCATCTCCGGGAAGTCGGTGCCGGAGTCGAGGCGGGCCTTCAGGGCCAGGTTCTCGGCGACGAGCCTTCGCTTCTCGAGCGCCTGCGCGACGAGGTGGACGACCTCCTCGTTGCGGAACGGCTTCGGGACGTAGTGGAACGCCCCTTCCTTCATCGCCGCGATCGCGCTCTCCACGGAGGAGTACGCGGTGACGACGACGACCGGGACGTCCGGGCGTTTCTCGCGAAGCTCCGGGAGAAGGGAGAGGCCGGGGCGGTCGGGGAGCATCAGGTCGAGGAGGACGAGGTCGACCGCCGGATCGGCGAAGAGGGCGAGCCCCTCGCCGGCCGTGGCGGCTTCGCTCGTGGCGTACCCGGCCCGCGAGAGGACCGTCCGGAGGACCTCGCGGACGACGGGCTCGTCGTCGACGATCAGGACTTTCATGTCTGCGCGGGGAGGCTCACCGTGAACCGGGCGCCCCGGCCCGGAGTGGAATCGACGTCGAGAGAGCCTCCGTGAGCGCGGATGATATCCCCCGCGATCGCGAGGCCGAGCCCGACGCCCCCCTGGGCCCCCTTCGTCGAGTGGAAGGGGGCGAAGACGCGCTCCTGCTCCGCGCGCGAAAGGCCCGGCCCGTCGTCCTCGACGGTGAAGACGACGCTCCCGGAGCGAGGGGCGGCGGCGATCCGGACCGACCCCGGTCCGGGCCGCCCCTCCTTCGGGGAGGCGACGGCCTCGACCGCGTTCTTCAGGAGATTCACCAGGACCTGGACGAGCGCGTCGGCGTGGCCGACGACGTTCGGAAGGAGCTCCGGAAGGTCCACGTCGAGACGAACGCGGCGCCCCTTCACCTCGTCCTCGAGCGCGGAGCACGCCTCGGTCACGAGGTCGCGCGGCGAAAGGGGAGAGAGGTCGCGCGGTCGTCCGCGTGCCAGGTCGAGGAGGCTCCCGACGAGGCGCGCGGCGCGGAAGGCCTGGCGCTCGATCTTCTCGACGAGGGGGCGCCGCGGGTCGTCCGCGGCCGTGTCGTCGAGGAGGAGGCGGGCGTAGCTCGCGACGCCGGTGAGCGGCGTGTTCACCTCGTGCGCGACGCCGGCGGAGAGGCTCGAGAGGGCCGAGAGGCGCTCCTTCTCGGCGAGGCTCCTCTCGAGGCGCGCGAGCTCGGTGGCGTCGGAGAGGACCCAGACCCGCGCCGCGGAGCCTTCCGTGGCGCCCGGAAAGGGCGAGGCGGCGACGTCGATCGCGCGCGGCTCCCCGCCGACGGTCACCTCGACGCGCGCCGGGGCGCGCGCCGAGAGGACGGCTTCGGGCAGGACCTCCTCGGCCCGGCGCCCGACGAGGGCCTCGGAGTCCGTTCCGAACAGGGCCTCGAACGCGGGGTTCGCCGACGTGATGCGGCCCGACTCGTCCGTGGCGGCGATCGCCGCGGGAGAGCCGGTGACGACGTCCTCGTGGAACTCCTTCAGCCTCCGGTAGCGATCCGCCTGCGCCTCGAGCTCGCCGTAGAGGCGGGCGTGGTCGACCGCGAGTGCCGCGGAGGCCAGGACGGTCTCGAGCAGCTCGACGTCCTCGGCCGAGAGCGGGTCGCGTCCGTCCCGGTCCGAGACCACGAAGAGGCCGAGGAGCCGGCCGGACAGGGCGAGCGGAGCGATCGTCCGGAAGCCGGCGTGCCGGAGGCGCGCCACGGCGGCCGTGGGGCGTTCCGTGAAGGCGAGGCGCGAGAGGCGGGTCGTCCGCGAGGCCGCCTCCGCAGGAAGCTCCTCTGCGGAGAGCGGCTCGCCGCCGTCGAGCGCGGCAGCGTCGAAGCGTCCGTCGGGAAGGGCGAGGAGGAGCATCGCGCGGGGCACGCCGAGGCCGTTCGCGACGCGCTCTGCGAGGAGGGGGCCGAGGTCGGAGAGGCGCCTCGGCCGTGCGAGATCGCGTACGAGGGCGAGCAGGCCCTCTCGTTCGCCGAACCTCTCGCCGTACTGGACGCGGGCGAGCGCGGTCGACAGGCCGCGGCGGACGGGAAAGAACGTGAGCGCGATCAGGAGTCCGGCTCCCGTCTCGACGATCCCGCGCCCGTAGGGAATTCCCGGAAGGACCCGGCCGAGGTCGACCACCTGCGCGAGCGAGAAGAGGCCTGCGCCCAGGAAGGCCGCGCCGAGGAGGGCCACCGTCTCTCGCGTCAGGATCTCGACGTCCCAGAGGCGGTAGCGCGTCAGTGCCGCGACGAACGCGACCGGCACGAGGACGAGCGGCACGATCGAGAAGCTCGAGACGACCGGGATCGGCGCGCCGAGAAGCCGGGGAATGAAGTCGAGGAGGACGACGGGCAGCAGGCCCCCGGCCGTCCCGGCGAGGAGAAAGCGGACCTGCTTCTCGGCGAGGAGGTCGAGGCGGCGGGACGCGAGCGTGACGAGGCGGACGACCGCGACGACGACGCCGAGCAGCATCGCCGCCTGCTGTGCGCGGTCGAGACGGAGGACGAGGGCGGTGGCATCGATGTCCGCGGCCGGCGGGTCGAGGTACGTCGTGGCGGAGAGGGCGGCCAGGGCCACGGCCGGCAGGAAGAAGAGCCAGCCGGGCGCCCGCGCCGCGCGGCGCGGGAAACGGAAGACGAATGCGAGGAGGAACGCCGGCAGGAACGCCCGCGCGAGGTCCTCGAGGAAGGTCCCGAAGCGGAAGAGGGCGTCGTAAGGGGGGGTCGGGGTGAGGACGAGAACGGCGGCGGCGCAGGCGGCGAAGCCTGTGAAGTGGAACGCTCCCGTCGGATCGGCCTCGTCGGGTGCGGTGCGCAGGACGAACCCTGCGGCCACCACGAACGCGGCCCCGACGAGGAGCAGAAGGAGGTAGCGGGTGTCCCAGGGCGAGGCGCCGACCCGGCCCTTCAGCCGCAGGAGCTGCCCATCCCGCAGGACGGTGAGCTCGACGTCGCCCTCGACCGACTTCACGGGGTCGGGAAGCGTCCGAGCCTCGGCGCCGTCGATGAGAAGAAGGAGGTCGCCGGGGAGGAGCCCCGCCGCGGAGGCCGTTCCGGCAGTCCGGACGCGGAAACCGCTCTCCTCGGGTGTCAGGAGGAGCCCGGTCTGCCCCGTGGTCGCGATCTTCCGCGCGGCGGTGAACCCGATCGGCACGAGGAGAACGAGAAAGACTCCGAGGAATCCCCACCGGAGAATTCGCGTGCTCCGCCTTCGCAGGTTCCTCATTCCAACGGGAAGTAGGCAAAGGAAGTGCCACGAATTCGGAACGTTGGAGCAGCGGAAAGCGCTTCAGGAAAGGGGTTTAGATCCCAAATGTGACGAATTGCGGCGCCCGCACCCGGGAAAGTTGAATCGGAATCCAAAAAATCCGGGTGGTTCAGAAGGTGAGCGAGAGACCGCCGGCCATCTGGCGATTCGGACGCACGGGCAAGTCCCCCTCGCGCCGGTTCTCGAAGGCCAGGGAGAAAAGCGCCTGCCACCGCGATCCGAGCGCGCGGAGGACCGGGATTGGGATCTCCTGGGCGACCGTCACGTCGACGGACTCCCGGCCGTTCCGATAGCTGGTCGTCTGTCCGAGCTCCTGCGTGAGGAGCCGGTAGCGAATCGAGACCGCCGTGCCGCTCGGGAGGACGTCGATCCGGGCGCTGGAGACCTGGTAGCGAGCCTCGTTCCGGAGCGCACCCAGCACGGCCCCCTCGCCGGAGACGTGGCCCGCGGTCACCGCGAGGCGAGCCGCCAGGCCGGGGCCGAGGACGAACGAGAAGGACCCGGACGCCTCGTCCGTCACGTCGCCGGGGAAGAGGTAAAGGGCGTCGACGCGGTCGATCAGCTCGGAGTCGAGAAGGAGCTGGAAGGCTTCGGAGATCTCTCTCCGGCTCGCCTCCAGCTCGAGGCGTGTCGTGCCGTCTCCCGACTCGAGCCGCGCGCCCGCCCGATAGTGCGAGCGAGTCGCCCGGACGAGATCGGCGGCGTCGATGCCGACGAGCCCGTAGAGCGGCGCGTTCGGGTCCCGCTGCTCGAACCGCCGGGAGGCGAAGCCGAAGACGGTGACGCCGGTGAGGGCCTCCAGGGAGACGGTCAGCTCGGGCGTCAGCCCCCGGGAAGCGTCGGAGTAGTCTCCCGTCCCTCCGGCCTCGACGAGGAGCGCGTCGAGAAAACGGACGCCGGCGGCGCCGCCGACCCGCGCCTCGCGGCCGCTTCGCGCGGCGTGGGCGACGGTGCCTTCGGCGAGGTCGGAGCGATAGCCGACGTGGAGGCGGACGAACCGCCCCTCGCCGACCTCGCTTCGGTAGCGAGCGTCGACCGCGAGCGCGCGCCCGTCGGCGCGGAAGAACGCCGTCGGGAGCGCGGGCTCGAGGTTCCGGTGCGAAACGAGCCGGGCCGAGACGGACGCGCGCGAGCCGGAGCCGGGCTCGGCGGCCCAGTCGACGGAATGCGCGTCGAGGCGCGCGTCGGGGCTGTCGAACGAGGGGAGCTCGCTTCTCCGGCTCGAGACGTGGATGCTGTGTCCCCGCGCCGGAAGGACGTCGAGGGCGACTCGAGACGTCCGACCCACCTGCTCGCCTCCGGCGGCCGTGAGACGGTCGAATTCGCCCGAAAGGCCCCAGGTCGCGTCCTTGCCGAGGCTGCCGCGGACGTCGAGCGCCGTCTGGGAGAGCGACTCGCTTCCCTCCGCTCCGAACCCCTGGAGCGACCGGACCGTTCCGCGCAGGGGGAGCGGCACGGCCGTGGAGGCGGTCGTCGAGGAGGCCGGCGGGCGCGGAGCGCTGCCGGCCTGCACGGGCGCTTCGACGGGCCCTTCGTCGCGCAGGGCGTCGCCGCCGAGGACGGCCCGCGCCGTCCAGGGATCGAGCGCTCCTCCCGGCCCCGCGGGGAGGACGCCCTGCCGATCCCGGTCCAGGTCGAGGCGGACGAAAGAGACGCCGGTTCCCGAGGCCCCGTGCAGCACCTGGGCGGTGGCCGAGCGGAAGCCGGGGACCGCGGCGAGCACCGAATAGACGCCCGGCCGGGCGTCCGCGAGGCAGAACGTCCCCTCCGCGTCGGTCTTCAGGATCCGGACGACGGTGGCCGCCGCGCCGGTCAGCCCCCGGACGACCAGCGAGACGCCGGCGAGGGGTGCTCCGTCGGCCCTGAGGACGCCGGAGAGAGGCGCCGTCGCCATCGTCGATCCGGGCGAAGCTTCCGCCCCTGCGGCGGCGAGGGCCGCGAGGAAGCCGACGAGTACGGCCGGACGCAGGGGTCGCGCGGGGCGCCTCACAGGTTCGACTCCGACTCCCGAGAGGGCGTCATGGTGAATCATGGTC
>CAYVPO010000118.1:0-11384 GCA_964453825.1 uncultured Holophagales bacterium | reverse complement strand
CGCTCGGCCCGGCCGACCTTCGGCTCCACGGCCGGCTTCGAGCACGCGGCGAGGAGAAGTGCGACGACGAGAAGTGCGGGCGCCCGGCTCATGAAGCGCGGATTCTAGACGGGGCGCATTCGGCCGACGGCGGGCGGCCGGTCTCCTTCCGGGAGATCCTCCACTGGCCTACGATGAACCTCGGTCGGAGCGGAGGGATGAGAGGTTGCGAGACGCACCTGCGGTGGCCTGGCAGGAGGAGCTCTTCGGGCTCCTGAAGGAGGCCGGTGTCCGCCAGGTCGCCTGGGTTCCCGATGCGGGCCATGCCCACGTCATCGACCGCGTCCTCGCCGACCCGGAAATGCTCGGGATTCCGCTCACGACCGAGGAGGAGGGTGTGGCGCTCTCCTGCGGCGCCTGGCTCGGCGGGAACCGGGCCGTCGTCCTGATGCAGTCGAGCGGCGTCGGGAACTGCGTGAACATGCTCTCGCTCGTCGCGGCCTGCCGGTTCCCGTTCCTCGCCCTCGTGACGATGCGCGGCGAGTGGGAGGAGCGGAACGAATGGCAGGTGCCGATGGGTCGGGCGACGAAGGCCGTGCTGGAGGCGATGGGAGTCCGGGTCGTCCGGGCCGAGGAGCCCGGCGAGGTCGTTCCGGCCGTGCGGGAGGCGTTCGAGGCCGTCTTCGGCAGGGAGGAGGCCGTGGCGGTTCTCCTCTCCCAGCGGCTCGTCGGGCGGAAGGACTGGGGGGACGGTCGGTGAGCGCGGCGAACCGGACGATCGACCGCCGGGCGTTCGTGGCCGAGCTTCGGGAGGCCTGTCCGAGCGCCCTCGTGATCGCCGGCCTCGGCGCCCCGGCCTATGACCTCTTCGCCGCGGGAGACCGCGACACGAGCTTCTACCTCTGGGGCGGCATGGGGGGCGCCGCGGCCATGGGGCTCGGCCTCGCCCTTGCGAAACCGGAGCGGAGCGTCGTCGTCCTGACCGGCGACGGCGAGCAGCTGATGGGGCTCGGGGCGCTCGCGACGATCGGAGCGCAGGGCCCGCCGAACCTCACGGTCGTCGTCCTCGACAACGGCCTGTACGGCGAGACGGGGATGCAGGAGAGCCACACGAGCCTCGGGACGAGCCTCGCGGAGGTTGCGCTCGCGTGCGGATTCGCGTGGGCGGAAGAGTTGACCGATCCTCGCGGCGCCCTCCTCCTCGCGGAGAAGGTCCACTCTCGGGCCGGCTGCGGCCTGGCGCAGGTTATGGTCCTCTCAGAGGCGGTCCCGCGCCTCCTTCCGCCGCGCGACGGCGAGTGGCTGAAGCGCCGGTTCCGTCTCGCGGTGGGGCCGGAAGGACCGGGGGACACGGGGTACGGATTCCAGGCGACGGACTCGCGCCGGAGCGAGAGATGTCGATAGACGGCCGGCGGATCCAGCGAGGGCCGGGTGGAGTCCCGTCGGGCCGTCTCGTCCTCGCCGGTGCTCTCGTCGGTCTGCTCAGCGTCGCTGCGGCGAGCGGTCTTCGGGCGGCCGAAGGCCCGGCTCTCCCGGACGCCCTTTCCGACGCGCGGGGCGAGGAGGTCGGTCTTCCCCTGTTCCGGCACTGGGGCCCGAAGGAGCATGGCGGCGGGGTCCAGAGCTGGGCCGTCGTGCAGGATGAACGCGGCGTCCTTTACGTTGCGAACAACGACGGAGTCCTCGAGTTCGACGGGGTCCGCTGGCGCCTCATCCAGACCGTCCGGAAGACGATCGTCCGGTCCCTCGCGGTCGACGGGGCGGGGCGCGTCTGGGTCGGTGGCCGGGGCGAGATCGGCTACCTGGCCCCGGGGGAAGGGGGCCGAACGGTCTTCGTCTCGCTGAACGAGCGTTTCGGCGACGACGGCCGCGACCTTTCGGACGTCTTCAGCACGTTCGTGACGCCGGAGGGCGTCTACTTCCAGACGAGAGAGCGCCTTCTTCTCCTGGGCAAGGACGGCGTGCGGAGTTGGAAGCCGCAGGCGTCCTTTCATCGCGCGTTCTACGCGCGAGGCCGGGTCTTCGTCCGCGACCTCGGCCCGGGGCTCCTCGAGCTGCGAGAAGGAGAGCTCGAGCCGATCCCGGGGGGCGACCTGTTCGCCGGGGAACGGGTCGGCGCGGTCCTGCCGCTCGACGCCGGAGACGGGATGCCGGCGTCGAGCCCCGAAGGGGCCGTCCTCGTCGTCACCCGAACCCAGGGACTGTTCCGATTCGACGGCACGGGCGTGGCCCCGTTCCCGACCGGGGCGGACGAGGTCCTCCGTCGGAGCCAGCTCTCGCACGCCGTCTGGCTGAACGACGGAACCCTGGCGCTTTCCTCGGTCCAGGGCGGCCTGCTGCGGATCGATCGCCGCGGACGCCTGCTCCCGTCCCTCGACACCGCGAACGGGTTTCCGACCGACGCGGTCTACGGCCTGTCGACCGACGGCAGGTCCGGTCTCTGGCTGGCCACGGGGAACGGGGTGTCGCACGTGGAGTGGCCGGCACCCCTGTCGCTCTTCGACCAGAGGACCGGGCTCAGGGGAAGCGTCATCGCGATGCACCGCCACGCGGGGCTCCTCCACGTCGGCACGGACCAGGGCGTCCAGCTGCTGGATGCGTCCGGCGGCCGGGCCCGGTTCCGGCAGGTTCGGGGCCTCAACGCGCAGTGCTGGAGCTTTCTCTCGTTCGGGGAGAGGCTGCTCGTGGCGAACCTGCGTGGCGTGTTCGAGATCCGCGGCGACGAGGCTTCGCTCGTCCGGCCGTCGAGCTTCCCGTCGATGAGCCTGCACCGCTCCCGGCGCGACCCGGCGAGGGTGTTCGTCGGGCTGAACGACGGTCTGGCCTCCATGCGGGTCGGCGGTGCCGGATCCGCGGCTTTCACGGACGAAGGGAAGGTCGCGGGGATCGTCGAGGAGGTGCGGACGATCGCGGAGGCGGAGGACGGACGCCTCTGGCTCGGCACGGTGGCCCACGGTCTCCTTCGTGTCTCCTTCGACGGGGCCGAGCCCGGCAAGGGCGCGGCTCCCCGCGTTCAGCGCTTCGGGCCGGAGGCGGGGCTCCCCGCCTGGGTCGGAAACGACGTCTACTTCGTCGACGGGAGGCCGACGTTCGCAACGTCCCAAGGTCTCTTCCGCTTCCTCGAGGGAGAAGGCCGGTTCGAGCCCGATCCGGCCTTCGCGGGCCTTTTTCCCGACGGGCCCCGCCTGATGGCGTGGCTGAGCGAAGACCGCGCGGGGCGGATCTGGACGGATACGACGGACCAGAGCAAGGGAATTCACGAGGCCGGTGTTGTCGTTCGCGGCGAGGGCGGGACCCGACTCTTCGAGAAGACACCGTTCCTGAGGTTCTCGGACATGGTCGTCTGGAGCATCCTGCCCGAGCCCGACGGGGTCGTCTGGTTCGGCGGCCCGGAAGGGATCGTCCGGTACGACCCGCTCGTCCGGAAGGAGTACTCCCAGGGACACGCGACGCTCGTCCGGGCCGTCGACAAGCACTCCGGAGGGAGCGCCCTGACGGGACTCGGTCCGGACCGGACCCTCGGGAACGTCCCCGAGCTGAAGTTCGCGGAGAACTCCTTGCGGTTCGAATACGCCCTCCCTGCTTACGACCGGTCGGACGGCACCCGGTACCAGGTCTTTCTGGAAGGGCGCGACCCGGAATGGTCCGCCTGGACGTCGGAGGCCTACAGGGACTACACCGACCTCCGCGAGGGCTCCTACCGGTTCCGGGTGAGGGGCCGCAACGTCCACGGGGAGGTCGGCGCGGAGGGCACGTTCGCGTTCCGGATCCTTCCGCCGTGGTATCGGACCTGGTGGGCCCGGAGCCTCCAGGCGCTGGCCGGCGCCGGGCTCGTCGCCCTGATCGTCCTCGCGTACTCGAGGAAGCTCCTGCGGCAGAAGGCCGTTCTGGAGGCTCTCGTCGAGAAGCGGACCCGGCAGCTCCGGGAAGCGTCTCTCACGGACCCGTTGACGGGTCTGCGCAACAGGCGCTTCATCGCGGAGGTCCTCCAGGACGACGTCGCGGCGTTCGTGTCATACAAGAGCCACCTTCTGGCCGCTCCCGGAAGCGACCGGCGTCGCGGCATCTCGGAGGACGCCGTCTTCGGTCTCTTCATGTTCGACATCGACTTCTTCAAGTCGGTCAACGACTCCTACCAGCACGAGGGCGGCGACCGGGTCCTCAAGGAGTTCGCCGCGATCCTCCGGCGCGCGGTGCGGCAGGACGACGTCGTCATCCGGTTGGGCGGGGAGGAGTTCCTCGTCGTCCTGAAGAAGACCAGCCCGGACTACCTGCAGGTGTTCGCGTCCCGGGTCCTGGCGGACATCCGGGAACACGATTTCGACGTCGGGAACGGAGTCACCATCCGGAAGACCTGCAGCGTCGGCTGCACGAGCTATCCCCTCTACCCGAGCCACCCGGGACTCCTGACGTTCGACCAGAGCATCCAGCTCGCGGACCAGGGGCTCTATTTCGCGAAGGAGCACGGCCGGGACCAGTCCGTCCTCCTGGGGGCGGGAGCCGCGCGACCCTCCGGCGAGGCGGAGGTGCAACGGGCCGTGAGCGACCTGGCGTTCGCCCTCGAGATGGGCTTCGTGCGTCGGGAAACGCTCGCGGCGGCACCGACGGCGAGCTCGGAGCCCTGAGAGCGTGATCGGCGCCTAGACCTTCTCGGCGACGAGGAGCGTGATGTCGTCTTCCAGAAAGAGCTTCTCGGCGTGGCCGAAGGCCCCTGCCCGGAGGGCTTCGATCACGCCGTGGGCGCCCTCGTGGGCCGCCGCGGCGATCGCTTCCTTCACGGCGTCCAGGCCCCAGAGCAGCCCCTCGGGGCTCGAGGCCTCGTAGAGGCCGTCGGTCGCGAGGACGACGAGGTCTCCCGCCGCGAGCGGCTCGATGGGGTGGGAACGGTAGCTCGTCGATTCCGACCACCCGAGGACGAGGTCGGTCTCCTCGAGTCGGTCGAACGCGCCGGTTCGGGTGCGGTAGACGAGCGGAGGGAGGTGCCCGGCCGAGACGTAGCAGGCTTCGCCGGTGGGCTCGATCCGGCAGAGGACGAGCGTCGCGAAGGCGTCGTCCGGGATGTCGGGGGAAATGAGGCGGTTCAGCTTCTCGATCAGCTTCCGCGGATCGGCCTCGACGAGGTGGAGAGCGCGCAGGTACGCCCGCGCCGCCGACATCAGGACCGTGGAGGCGAGGCCGTGCCCGGAGACGTCGCAGACGAGGAGGTCGAGCGCGCCGAGCGGGGCCTCCATCACGTCGTAGTAGTCGCCGCCCGTCTTCTCCGCCGTCTCCTGCCAGGCGGCGAGGCGCAGTCCCGGGAGCTCGGGAAGGGTGCGAGGCCGGAGGCCTTCCTGGATCTTCCGGGCGACCTCGAGCTCGCTCTCCATCCGCTCGCGGCGGAGCTCGCCCTCGAGGAGGCGCTGCGTCTCGAGGGCGAGAGCCGCGTGGCTCCCGAGGGCGCGCAGCGCCTCGGCGTCGTCGGCGTCGAACGCAGCGTCCCCCTTCTTGTTCATCGCCTCGATGACGCCGACGACCGAGCCGGACGGCGTCACGAGCGGGACGCAGAGGATCGAGCGGGTGCGAAAGCCGGTCTTCTGGTCGACGTCGCGCGAGAAGCGAGGGTCCTCGTAGGCGTCGGGAATCGCGATCGTCTGGCCGGTGCGCGCGACGATGCCGGCGATCCCGAAGCCGGGAGGGAGGCGGATGTCCGTCGAGTCCTGCGCGACGCGCGTCCAGAGGCTGCCGTCGGGCTCGAGGAGGAAGAGGCTCGTCCGGTCGGCTTCGACGAGGCGGCTCGCGGAGGCGACGATCAGCTCGAGGAGGGGCTGGAGCTGCCGGACGCCCGTCATCGCCTGGGCGACCTCGAGGAGCGTGCGAAGGTCCTGGAGCCTCTTCTCGTGCGTGGGTGCCATGGCGTCGCGCGACATGTTACTTTCGCCGGTCGGGGGTTTCGTCACGATGATCGAGACGGTGAAGCAGATTCTGACCCGGGCCCGGGGCGCCGGCCGCAGCGCCCTCCTCGAGCACGAGGTTTACGAGGTCCTTCAGGCCGCGGGGTTCGACGTTCCCCGGTTCGCCTTCTGGGAAGGGGAGCTGGCCGAAACGGTGCCGGCGGACGTGGCCGCGCTCCTGGCCGGCGGTTCGGCCGAGGTGGTCCTGAAGATCGTCTCGCCGGAGATCCTCCACAAGTCCGACATCGGCGGGGTCGCGATCGTCGCCGCAGAGCCCGCGGCCGTCGCCGCGGCGGCCCGGAAGGTCTGGGACGACGTGGGACGGCGGATGCCGGATGCGACGCGCTCGGGCGTCCTCGTCGTGGAGAAGGTGAAGACGAAGGGGGGCTCGCCCGCCTCCGAGACGCTTCTCTCGCTCAAGCAGGACCCGGCCTTCGGCCCGGTCCTGGTCCTCGGCCTCGGCGGCGTCCTGACCGAATGGTTCGGTGCGGCGACCGGGGGGACGTCGACGGTCGTCCTCCAGCCCGGCCGGGTCCGCGAGGGGCTCGAACTGGCGGTCGCGACGCGGCCGGCCGTCGCGCTCCTCTTCAGGCCGAGCCGCCTCCACGAGCGTCCTCCCCTCGACCTCGCCGCCACGGCGGAACGGCTCGAGAAGCTCGGCGCCGTCGCGACGGCGTTCGGCGAAGGGGCCCAGGCCGGCGCCGCCGAGCCGATCACGCTCGAGGAGCTGGAGGTGAACCCGCTTCTCCTGGCCGCGGACGGACGCTGGATCGCGGTCGACGGGAAGGGGAGCCTGGGTCGCTCGACGGCGACGCTCCCGAAGCGGCCTCTCCGGAAGGTGAAGAACCTCCTCGAGCCGAAGTCGGCCGCCGTCCTCGGCGCGTCGGCCACGGCGATGAACCCGGGCCGGATCATCCTGCGGAACCTGAAGCTCTCCGAGGGGGTCCGCTATGGCCGGGTCTGGGCGGTCCACCCGAAGGAGGAGGCGATCGACGGCATCCCGTGCGTGAGGACGGTCGCCGAGCTGCCGCAGAAGGTGGACGTCGCCGTCGTCTCGATCCCGGCGGAGGGAGCGCGGGACGCGATCCGCGCCCTCTGCGAGACCGGAAAGGCCGAGTCGATCATCCTGATCCCCGGCGGCTTCGCGGAGACGGGGAAGAAGGCGCTCGAGGAGGAGATCGTCTCGATCCTCCGCGCCTCGCGCTCTCGACCCGACGAGGGGCCGGTCCTCGTCGGCGGCAACTGCCTCGGGATCGTCTCGAAGCACCAGTACAACACGTTCTTCCTGCCGCAGTACAAGCTGCCGTTCCACGATGCCCCGGGCGACCGGCTGCTGGCCGTCAGCCAGAGCGGCGCCTACCTCGTCTCGTTGACGTCGAACCTGGACGGGATCATCTTCCCGAAGGCGTCGATCTCGTACGGAAACCAGATGGACCTGACGGTCTCCGACTTCCTAGAGGCGGCGCTCGAGGACGACGGCGTGACGGTCGTGGCCTGCTACATCGAGGGATTCAAGCCTCTCGACGGCACGCGGTTCGTCGACCTCGCGCGGCGTCTCCGCGAGAAGGGGAAGCGGGTCCTCGCGTTCAAGGCGGGGAAGACTCCGCTGGCCGCGAAGGCGACCCAGAGCCACACGGCCTCTCTCGCGGGCGACTACGCGGTGGCCGAAGCCCTCATGAAGGGGGCCGGCGTCGTCGTCGCCGAGACGCTCGACATGCTCGAGGACTACACGAAGGCGTTCACGATGCTCTACGACCGGCTCCCGCGCGGGAACCGGGTCGCCGTCCTCTCGAACGCCGGGTTCGAGTGCTCCTCGGTCCTCGACAAGCTCTACGGCCTCGTCCCGGCGCCGCTGACGGAGGAGACGAAGGCGAAGCTCGAGGTGTGCCTGCCGGGCGTCGGCCACGCGGGGAACCCCGCGGACGCCACGCCGATGGCGACGACGGCGCAGTTCGTGGCCGCCGCGCAGGCGATGGTCGACGACCCGAACGTCGACCTCCTCCTCGTCTCGCCCGTCCCGGTCACGCCGGCCCTCGACAACCTGGCGCCCGACCTCTCCGGGTCGCACCGCGAGAACATCCACTCGCCCGGCTCGCTCCCGAACGGGCTCCTGGAGCTCTTCCGGAAGACGACGAAGCCGGTCGCGGTCGCGGTCGACTCGGGTCGCCTCTACGACGACTTCGTCTTCGTCCTCCAGCGGGGCGGGATCCCGGTGTGGCGGAAGATCGACCGCGCCTCGCGCGCGCTCTCGGCGCTCGCGACGCTCTGACCGGCGGGCGCGAAAAGGGAAAGGCCCCGGACGGCGGCGCGCCGTCCGGGGCCTTCGTCCTCTCCGGGGAACGGCCGCTAGTCAGAGCCCGTAGTAGAGCTCGATCTCATACGGGTGCGGGCGGTTCCGCACCTCGCGGTCCTCGGCCCGCTTCTTCTTCGCCCAACGCTCGAGGAGGTCGTCGTTGAAGACTCCTCCCTCGAGGAGGAACGCCCGGTCGGTCTCGAGCGCTTCCATCGCCGCCTCGAGCGAGGTCGGGAGCGCCTTGATCGTGGCCCGCTTCTCGGCGTCCCAGGAGAAGATGTCGTCGTCCAGAGGGCCGAAGCCGAGGACCGTCGGGTCGAGCCCCTTGCGGATGCCGTCGACGCCGGCGAGGAGCTGCGCGGCGATGGCGAGGTAGGGGTTGCAGGTCGCGTCGGGCGGACGGAACTCGAAGCGGGCGTTGTCGGGGCGGTTCGCGTATTTCGGAATCCGGATCGCGGCGCTCCGGTTGCCGAGCGAGTAGATGGCGCTGATCGGCGCCTCGTAGCCCGGGACGAGCCGGCGGTAGGAGTTCGTCGAGGGGTTCGTGAACGCCATGACGGCGCCGCCGTGCTGCAGGAGGCCGGCGATGTACGAGCGCTCCTCGACGCTCGAGGAGCCGTAGCCCTGGGCGTCGTAGAAGAGGTTCTTCCCCCCCTTCAGGAGGCGCTGGTGGAAGTGCATCCCGGAGCCGGCCTCGCCGTAGAGCGGCTTCGGCATGAACGTGGCCGTCAGGCCCAGCTGCGTCGCCGCCATTCGGGTGACGTACTTGACGATCATCACGGCGTCGGCGGCCTTCATCATGGGGAAGATCGGGATCTCGATCTCGCACTGGCCGGGGCCGCCCACCTCGTGGTGGTGGTACTTCACCTCGACGCCCATCTGCGACAGGAGCTTGCAGACGCGCGTCCGGAAGTTGAAGAGGCGGTCCTGCGGAGGGATCGCGTGGTAGCCGCCGTGCCTCGGGATGTTGTATCCGCTCCCGAGCTCGTGGGAGTTCC
The DNA here is from genome assembly GCA_964453825.1 of uncultured Holophagales bacterium. Classification (GTDB taxonomy): domain Bacteria; phylum Acidobacteriota; class Thermoanaerobaculia; order UBA5066; family UBA5066; genus UBA5066. The sequence continues at coordinate 2,184 of CAYVPO010000118.1, read as the reverse complement.
AGTCGCCCTCGGACGACTGCACGCGGTAGGAGGCGACGTTCATCCCGTTCTCGTACGAGACGCCGTCGAAGACATAGAACTCGAACTCGGGGCCCCAGAAGCTCTCGTCCGCGACGCCGCTCGCCCGCAGGAACTCCTCGGCGCGCTGCGCGATCGAGCGCGGGTCGTAGGGGAACCGCGCGCGCGTGTCGGCCTCCAGCGTCGCGCAGATGAACGAGAGCGTCGGGACCTCCCAGAACGGATCGAGGAAACCGGTCGCGAGGTCGGGGACGAGGGCCATGTCGCCCGAGCTGACCGACTTGAAACCGACGCTCGAGCCGTCGAAGCCGACTCCCTTCTCCATCAGAGCCGGGGTGAAGCCCGAGGCGGGGATCGTGACGTGGTGCCAGCGGCCCCACAAGTCGCAGAACTTGAGGTCCACCATCTCGACGGACCGCTTTTCGACGAAGGTCCTCGCCTCGTTGAAGTCGCTGAACATTGCGGGTCTTTCTCCCTTCGGCACGCCGCACGAAAGGGGCGCGGCGCGGCCGATCATGGTAACGCCGAAGGCGGGGGAATGTCTCGCCGGCGGACGTGCGCCGGCTGCTACGATGACGAATTCGGGCCTGTCTCGACGGCGGGCCGTGGAGAGAAGCGATGCCGATGGAAGTCCGTTTCCCGGGCGGGGTCGCCGTCGAGGCGATCCACGCCGGGATGACGATCCGAACCGATCAGCCCGCCGCGGCCGGCGGTGGCGGGTCCGCCCCCTCGCCGTTCGACCTCTTCCTCGTCTCGATCGCGACCTGCGCCGGCTTCTACGCGCTCCGCTTCTGCCAGGAGCGGGGGCTGCCGACGGAGGGGCTCGGCGTGACGATGGACTGGGAGCGTTCCCCCGAGACGAAGCTCATCTCGAAGATCCGAATCTCGGTGAAGCTCCCGGAAGAATTCCCGGAGAAGTACCGCTACGCGATCCTCCGCGCGACCGACCAGTGCGCGGTGAAGAAGCACCTCGTGGCGCCTCCGGCGATCGAGGTCGAAGCCGTCTGACGACGAGGTCCGGGCGGCGGCGGCCGAGCCTGCCGCCCGGGGCGCGCCGCCGCGAGGATCAGGGGCGGGCGACGAGCCGCCGCATCGTCCCGCTCGCACGAAGGGTCCCCTCTTCGATCCGGAAGCCCGCCGCCCGGACGGCCGCTACGGTGTCGCGATTCGGTCGGCAGCCGCCGGTGAGGCGCGTCCAGAGGGGTTGAACGGCGTCCTACACCCGGGCGTGCCACGGCCGGTCGGCGCGGACGTGCTCGAGCATCCGGAGCTGCCCCGCGGGGGAGAGGACTCGTCGGACCTCGCCGAACGCGAGGGCGGTGTCGGAGACCGAGCAGAAGACCAGCCCGGAGACGACCGTGTCGAAGCTGCCGGCGCGGAAGGGGAGTCGCTCCGCGACGGCGAGGACGAGCGGGGTCGCGGGGGCGCGGCGCCGGGCCGCGCGGAGGGTCTCGAGGCACGGGTCGAGGCCGACGGCCCGGACCCGCGCATCGAAGAGCGGCAGGTCTCGCCCCGTCCCGCAGCCGAGGTCGAGGACCCGTCCGCTCGCGCCCGTGGCGAGCCAGCGCCGCCAGCGCCCGAGCCCGGTCGCCTCGAGGAGCGCGAGGCCGGCGTCGTAGACCAGCGGGATCTGCTCGATGCCCCTCACGGCCGAAGGTTCCGCGCGGGGCCGGGCGTCACGAGAGCTTCTCGAAGACTCCGAGCCCGCGGTTCTTCCGGACGTCGTTCCAGGGGAAGTAGGTGCCGTTCATGGCGACGTAGACGCCGTGCGGCAGGACCTGGACGAAGGAGAGGGCGCTCCCGAGGTTGAAGAGGCCGTCGGAGCTCCCGAACGCGTACGGGATCATCGCGCCGGTCAGGACGATCGTCTTCGGCAGGCCGACCGCGCCGAGGACCCGCGCGGTCTCCTCCATCGTGTCGGTCCCGTGCGTGATCACGATCTGCTCCTCCTCGGACTTGCAGCAGATCTCCTCGATGATCTTCCGGTCCGACTCGGTCATCTCGAGGCTGTCGACCATCATGACGGTCCGGACGCGGGTCTGGAGCCGGCAACGGCCCAGCTTCAGCATCTCGTGGATGTGGGTGTCGCGGAAATAGAGCTTCCCGGTCAGCTCGTCGTAGTCCTTGTCGAACGTGCCGCCGGTGATGAGGAGCTTGATCGCCATC
>CAYVPO010000117.1:0-11422 GCA_964453825.1 uncultured Holophagales bacterium | reverse complement strand
AAGGCGCCCCCGCCGAGAGGCGGGGGCGCCTTTTCTCATGGCTCTTCGCGAGCGCCGGGAGGCGGGTCGGTCGCCGTTCCGCGGGCGTCGGGCGCGGCGGGACCCCTACCGGGGCCGCGAACGTTCGCCGAGCGCAGCTCGCGCATAGGCCCGCGCCTCGCCCGCGAGAGATGAGAGATGCCCGAGCGCGACGACCGGGCCGCAGCGTGCCAGCGCGCCGAGGCACCGCGCTCTCGCGCAATGCCCGGTGACGAGGACTCCGATTCGGAGCGCGCGCACGGGAACTACGGTCGCGGCCGCCACGAGCGCGAGGTTGAGCGGGCGGCCCCTCTCCCACTCGCAGCGGAGCGTGCCGAGCTCGAGGCCCCGGCGATGGCGTTCCCGGAGGAAGCCGCGGGCGGTCTCGAGGTGGTGGTGCTCGACGATCGCGTCCGGGGCGAACGTGAGCCGCACGCCGCGCTGGAGCGCGCGACGGCTCCAGCTCGCGTCGCCCTGCAGAACGTCCTCGGGTATCGGTCCGAGCTCTTCCCAGGTCGCCCGGTCCACGAGGACGTTCGCGGTCGGAGCGTTGTCGACGGCGCGGGGCGCTCCGCCGGGGAGGACCTTCGAGAACTTGCAGATGTGGATGCCGGTGTCGAGCCACCGGTCCCCGTGGTTCGCGATCGCTCCGACGATGATCCCTCCGGTACGCTCCCAGGCGGCGACCATCCTCTCGATCCAGTCCGGTCGGGCATAGGTGTCGGGATCGGAAAGAAGCAAGAGCGCTCCTCGCGCCATCGAGACTCCGAGGTTCCGGGCCGCATGGGGCAGAAGGCGCTTCGGGGAGACGTGGCACCGGACCTCCGGAAAGTCCCGAGCCACGATGACCCCGGTCGTCCCGCCCGGGCCGGAGTCGACGAGGACGACCTCGAAATCCGTGAACGTCTGCCGGCGGAGCGCGGAGAGGCAGCCCGTGACGGTCGCTTCGGAGCGGTAGGCGGGGAAGACGACCGAGACGCGGGGCGCCGTGCTCACAGCGGGCCGTTCGCCGTGCCGCGCCGCTCGACGATCTCGTAGCGGGTGAACCGGGCCGCGGCCCGACCCGGGCCGAAGAGGATCCCGGCGGCCTGCCCGAGAGCCGGACCGAGCTGGCGGAGCCAGGCGTGGAGCCAGTGCCGGCGGAGGATCAGGGCCGACTCCGGGTTCCTCTCGCGGAGCCTCCGCCCGTAGAGGACGAGGTAGTAGGCCGGGTAGGCGGGAAAGAGGAGGACTGCGGCGGCCGTCCGGGCCGGGCTCCAGCCTTCGGTCCTCCGTCGCCAGCCGACCCAGAAGCGGTGGAAGTGGAAATCCGCGAGGAAAGGCTCGAGGAGCGACGTCTCGTTGATGTGGGCGAGCCGGGCCCCGGGCTCCTGCAGGAGCCGGCCGCCCCGGCGGCGCACTCCTTCCCAGAGACAGATGTCGGAGAACGCGGCCGCCGGCAGCTCGTCTCCGAGGCCGAGCAGCGCGGAGCGGAGGAAGCTCGTGTGGAACGGCGGCGCCATCGTTCCCTCGCCGCGGGCGAGCGGGGGGCCGAAGAGGCCGTAGTTCATGACGCCGTTCACGTCGGCCTTGCCGATTCCCGGGTTCGCCACGTGCATCTCGGAGGCGACGGCGGCCCACCCTTCCGCGTGGGCGGCGAGGACGGCCGCGGCCCAGCCCGGCAGGGCGCGGCTGTGCTCCTCGACGAGGGCGACGGCCTTCCCGCGGGCGGCGCGGATCGCGACGACGCGCGCCTCGGCGAAGCTCGTCTCCGGCGGCATCGGGAGCGTGACGACGGCCGGGTGATCGGAGCCCTCCACCGGCGGCAGGTCGCTCCGGAGGTCGACGATCAGCACCTCCATCCGGCCGACGGCCTCTTGATCGAGGAGCGACCCGAGGCAGCCCGCGGCCCGCTCCCTCAGCGGGCCGACGATCACGACGACGGAGAGCTCGGGAGGAGGGGCCTGTCCGGACGGCGAAAGAGAGCTCACGGAGCCTCGCAGCGGGAGGGGATCTTATCCCGGCCTCGCCGCGAAGCGCCGCGGCCCTACCTCATCGCCTCCATCGGCGAGAGTCGCGCCGCGCGCATCGCGGGGTAGAGACCGAAGACGAGCGCGAGGCCGAGCGCGACGCCCCACGCGACGAGGAGGCCGACCGGGTTCACGACGAGGCCCCACGGAAAGAAGTGGGAGAGCTTCTGGCAGAGGAACGCCCCGCCGACCGTCCCGAGAAGTGCGCCGAGCGAGGCCAGGACGAGGGCCTCGAGGAGGAACTGGACGAGGATCTCCGTGTCGGAGGCCCCCATCGCCTTGCGCAGGCCGATCTCGTAACGTCGCGAGGAGTACGAGATGAGCATGACCGAGAGGACTCCGACGCCGCCGACGAGGAGGACGGTCCCCGCGAGAGCGGAAAGAATGACCCGCCAGGACCGCATCTCTTCCAGGAACTGCGAATAGGCCTTCGCGGCCTCCGCGTCGAGGTCCTCGATCTCGGTGTCCTCGATGCCGTGGTGCGCCTGCCGGGCGCGGGAGAGGACGAGCGAGGAGACCTCCTCGAGGTCCTTCCCGCTGCGGAGCTTCACGGCGACGTGCGTCAGCTTACGGTCCGGGTCGAGGCGGACGACGTAGGTCTCGAGCGGGACCATGAGCCCGTTCGCGTCGTAGTAGAGCTCCTCGTTGAAGACCATCAGCGGCGCGAGGACGCCGACGATCCGCCACGGGACCCCTTCGATGACGACGTCTCTCCCGACGGGGTCGGCCCCGCCGAAGAGCTTCGATGCGAGCGTCGCGCCGACGACGGCGACGGTGCTCCGTCGGCGCGCGTCGTCGGCCGTCAGGCCGCGCCCGAGCGAGACGGGGCGGTTCATGAAGACGGCGTAGTCGGGCGTCAGGCCGGTGACGAAGACGCGATCGGTGCCGCCGGCGACCCGGACCGTCGTCCGTTTCGTCGCCCGCGGGAGGAACGCGGCGACCTTCGGATGGGGAACGGTGATGCGCGAGAGGTCGTCGAAACGGAGCCCCGGGGACATCGCGAACCGCTTCTGGTCCTCCGTCGTCTTCGGCTCGCGCGGCTGCAGGACGGCCGTCCCGTCCCACGCCATCCCGGCAAAGCCGGTCGAGACCTTGTCGAGGACCCCGTCGATGACGGACGTCAGGACGACGAGCGTGAAGACGCCGAGCATCAGGAGCGTCAGCGTGAGGATCGAGCGGAGCTTGTGGGACCAGAGCTCGAGAAGGCCGCCGCGGACGACCTCGAGGCCGAGCTCGAGGCGCGCGGGGAGCGAGTCGCGCCGGCTCCGGCGGGAAGGCGCCGCAGCGAGCGGCAGGGCGAGGCTCTCGGGCCGGCTACTCATATCGCAGAGCTTCCATGGGCGACAGCCGGGAGGCCTTCCAGGCCGGGTAGAGGGCGAAGAGGAAGCCGAAGGCGCTCGCGACGAAGAAGGCCGCGAGAAAGCTCCCCGGCGCGAGAAAGAGCGGGATGTCGAGGAAGACGCAGATCCCCTTCGAGAACGCGATGCCGAGGAGGAGGCCGACGAGGCTGCCGAGGCCGGTGAGGAGTACCGCCTCCGTCATGAAGCTCTTGAAGACCTCGCGGCCCGAGGCGCCGATCGCCATCCGCACGCCGACCTCGCGGACCCGCTCCCCGAGGCTCGCGAGCTGGATGTTCACGTTCACCATCCCTCCCCCGATGAGGGAGAGGATCCCGGCGAGCATGAAGATCATGTTGTAGACCTGCCCCTGGCTCTCGCGCTTGCGGATCCGTGCCGCGATGTCGTCGATCCTCACGTCGTCCTGCTGGCGATGGTTCGCCTTCAGGAGCGAGGCGAGGTCGCGGGAGAAGCCCTCCATGAGGTTCAGCTCGGGGATCTTGAACGTCACGCGGTCGACCCTCTCGTAGCGGTCCCCGTTCATCCGCGCGGCGACGAGGGCGGCCGGCACGGCGACGATCCGGTTCCGCCAGGCCATCGCGTTCGGCTCGCCGTCCCGCCAGCGGAAGACGAGCTCGCGGAGGACGCCGACGACGACGACCGGGACGTCGCCGACGCGGACCGACTGTCCGACGGCGCCGCCGGACGGGAAGAACGCGGCCGCCGCCTCCGCGCCCAGGAGGCAGACGGGAGAGCCCGCGGCGAGCTCCGTCGAGGAGAAGGCGCGCCCCTCCTCGACGTCGTAGCCGTTCAGAGGAAGGAAGTCGCCGCCGATCCCGCTCACCGAGCGCTCCTGGTCGGCATGGGGAGAGCGAACGCGTGCGCGGGCGTAGCGCTGGACGCTCGTGGCGTGGACGGCTTTCCGGTTCATCTCCTCGCCGTCGACGGCGTCGGAGTTCCGGAGGCCGAGGTTCGCCCGCTGGAGGGCGGTCGGGTTCCCGTCGCTCAGGGCGGCCGCGGGCTGGACGTTCAGCCGCTCGATGCCGCCGAGCTTCCGCCAGCGCTCGTCGGAGCGCCTCTGGCTCGAGTCGGAGATCGCGAATCCGCCCAGGACCGAGGCGACGCCGACCATGATGCCGAGCCCCTGCAGGGCCGAGCGGCCGAGGTTTTCCCGGATCTCGATCCAGGCCTCGGCGACCCGCTGGCGGAAGGCGCCGGAGAGACGCACGTCAGGCCGCCATCGCCTCGGGGAGGCGGATCAGGCCGTCGTGGAGCTCGACGCGCCGCTCGGCGAGGGCGGCGATCGAGGGGTCGTGCGTCACGAGGACGACGGTGTGCCCCTGGGCGTGGAGGTCGCGGAAGAGGGCGAGGACCTCGGCGCCGGTCTTCGAGTCGAGGGCCCCCGTCGGCTCGTCGGCGAGGAGGAGGGCCGGGCGGTTTGCGAGCGCGCGGGCGATGGCGACGCGCTGCCGCTGGCCGCCGGAGAGCTCGGCGGGGAGGCGTCCCGCCTTCTCGGGGATCCCGACCTTCTCGAGCAGCTCGAGGGCGCGGGCGCGCCGCTCGCGGCCGGCGATGCCGGCGTAGAGCATCGGGAGCTCGACGTTCCGGGCCACGGTCGCCTTCGGGAGGAGGTTGTAGGTCTGGAAGACGAAGCCGACCTTCTCGTTCCGGATGCGCGCGAGCGCGCCGCCGGAGAGCCCCTCGACGGCCTGCCCGTCGAGCGCGTAAGTGCCGCCCGTCGGCGAGTCGAGGCAGCCGAGGATCGCCATGAGCGTCGACTTCCCCGAGCCGGAGGGACCGACGAGCGCGACGAACTCCCCGCGGCGGACCTCGAGGTCGATGCCGCGGAGGGCGTGCACGGCGTTCCCGTTCAGGCCGAAGACCTTCGTGAGGCCGCGGGTCGCGATGACGGCGTCCATGCTCAGTTGTCCTCGTCCTTCTCGACCTTCTTGCGGGTCGGGTCCTCCAGGCAGACCTTCGCGCCGGGGGTGAGGCCCGCGAGGACCTCCACCCGCTCGAGTGTGGCGATGCCGGCCTTCACCGGGACGGGGTTGAAGTAGTCCTTCCAGTTCTCCGAGAGCCAGACGAACTTCGCGCGCCCCGAGAGGCCTTCCTTCGCCTTCGCGACGGCCTTCGGGTCGAGGTCCTGCTTCAGGACGTAGGCGACCGTCTCCCCCTCGCGCTTCTGGAGCGCCTCGAGCGGCAGCGAGAGCGCCTTCGTCCGCTTCTCGCCGAGGATCTCGACGTTCGCGCTCATGCCGGTCCGGAAGGCGTCGCCGAGCTCGTCGAGCGCGACCTCGATCTCGAAGACCTTCACCTTCTCGACGAGCGTCGCTGCCGGGGCGACGAAGCGGACCTTCCCGCCGAAGACCTTCTGCGGGTAGGCGTCGAGCGTGATCCTCACGGGCTGGCCGACGCCGACCTTCGCGATGTCGACCTCGTTCAGGTTCACCTTCACGATGAGCGACTTCAGGTCGGCGACGGTGAAGAGGACGGTCCCGGCGTTGAAGGAGGAGACGCCCGAGGTGACCGTCTCGCCGAGCTCGACGCCCCGCTTGATGACGACGCCGGCCATCGGGCTCGTGACGTGGGCGACCTGCGAGGACGCGGCGGAGGAGATCGGGATGCCGTGGTCCTCGACGATCCGGTAGCGCGTCCGGGCCGCCTTCAGCGACTCGGCGGCGACGTCGCGCCGGGCGACGTAGTCCTTCAGCGTTTCGTGCCCGACGAGGCCGGCGTCCCAGAGCGCCTGCTGCGCCCGCAGCTGCCGCTCCGCGTCCTTGAGCCCGAGCTCGGCCTGAGAGACCGCCGCCGAGACCTCGGAGAGCGACTGGGCCTGGGTGACGTCGGGCTCCACCTCGGCGAGGACGTCTCCCGCCTTCACGACGGCCCCCTCGCGGACGTGGAGCTTCACGAGGCGCCCGGAGACGACGGACTTCACGTCGACCTTCGTGACCGGGTCGACGACCCCGACCTCCCGGACGCTCACCTGCAGGTCCTCCGCGGTGACCGTGCCGAGGCGGAACGGCAGGCTCTCGGCCGCGGAGGCGGGCTTCTCCCTGCCGTTGCGCGAGGCGAGGACGACGCCGGCGCCGACGAGCGCGATTCCGACGGCCGAGGCGAGGACCCACTTCTTCTTCATGGCGCGCACTCCGAATCTGTCGATCCCGTGAACGGGCTCGTGTCCCTTCGGGCGGGGATCCGGCGAAGGTCGAAAAGGCGATACGGGCGCCCGGCGAGAAGGTTCGGAGAGGGCCTCTGGCGAGGCGAAACGTCTCAATTCCCTCCCGGGGGGCTCCGGCTCGGCCCCGCTTCTACGGTATGGTCCGCGCCATGGCGCCCGGCCCACGCGCGCTCGCCCCAGGGATCCTCGCGATCCTCCTCACCGCTGCCCCCGCGGAGGCGCTCGACCCCGGCAAAGCGATCTCCCAGTACCGGCACGAGGTCTGGGGTGTGAGAGAAGGTCTGCCCCAGAGCTCGGCCGAGGCGCTGGCCCAGACGCGCGACGGCTACCTTTGGATCGGAACGCAGGAGGGGCTGGCCCGGTTCGACGGGGTCCGGTTCGTCGTCTGGGACAAGGCCTCGGCGCCGGAGCTCCGGCACAACCGCGTTCTCGCCCTCCTCGAGGACAGGAGCGGCCGGCTCTGGCTCGGCACGGAGGGGGGCGGGCTGAGCGTCCTCCAGGACGGGACGGTCCGGACCTTCGGGCGATCCGACGGACTCGGGAGCGACATCGTGAGGAGCCTCGCCGAGGACGGCGCGGGCACGCTCTGGATCGGGACCGAAACGGGTCTGGCGACCCGGGCCGGAGGCTCGTTCGAGATCCGCGAGGCGTCGAGCGGCCTTCCCGGAGGGGCGGTCCGGGCGGTCGCGGTGGACGAGGCCGGCGTCGTCTGGGCGGGGACGGACCGGGGGCTCTTCCGGCGCTCCGTGCGGCGCTTCCTGCCGGCCGGAGTCACCGACGCGGTCCAGTCGATCCACGCGGCCGCCGACGGGACGCTCGTCGTCGGGACCGCCCACGGGCTGCGCCTCCTGCGGGAGGGGCGCGTCGAGGCGCTCGGCCGCGCGGACGGGCTCCCGGGCGAGGTCGTCAACTGCGCCCTGCGGGACCGGCGAGGAACGCTCTGGATCGGGACGTCCGGGGGGCTCGCCCGGTGGGCCGGCGGGCGGCTTTCGACGTTTACTCTCCGCGAGGGGCTCCCCGCGCCGAACGTCCTCGCCCTCCTCGAGGACCGCGAGGGAACGCTCTGGGTGGGGACCCAGGACGGCGGCCTGAACAAGCTCTCGGACGCGTCCTTCACGCCGTGGGGGAAGGCGGAAGGGCTCTCGGCCAACATCGCCTGGGCCGTCTTCGTCGACCGGGACGGGGCCGTCTGGGCGGGGACCGACTCGGCCGGCGTCAACGTCCGGCGCGGGGACCGGGTGACGACGATCGGTACCGCCGAGGGGCTCGCCGCCCCGGGCGTGCAGGCGATCTGGCAGGCGCCCGACGGCGCCGTCTGGCTCGGGACCCGGGGAGGCGGCGTCAGCATCGTGAGGAACGGTCGGGTGGTCCGGACGCTGCGGAAGGCCGACGGGCTCGCGAGCGACTCGACCTGCGCGATCACGGGGACGCGGGACGGGAGCGTCTTCCTCGGCGGACGCGGCGGCGGGCTGACGCGGATCGCCCACGACGGGACGATCCGGCGTTGGGGGGCGGCCGAGGGACTCCGGAACGAGACGGTCCACGCGCTCCTCCCGGACCGCGACGGGAACCTCTGGATCGGGACGAACGGGGGAGGGCTCTTCCGCTTCGACGACGGGCGATTCACGCGCTTCGGGCGGGAGCAGGGCCTTTCGATCGAGATCGTCAACACGATCCACGAGGGGGAGGACGGGACGCTCTGGGTCGGGACGTACGGCGGTGGGCTGAACCGATTCCGCGACGGCCTCTTCTCGGCCGTGACGACGCGCGAGGGGCTCTACGACGACGCCGTCTTCGCGATCCTTCCGGACGGCCAGGGAAACCTCTGGATCTCCTGCAACCGCGGGATCTACGCGGTCTCGCTGCGGGAGCTCGACGCCGTGGCCCGCGGCGCGGCGCGGCGGGTCGGGTGCCGGCCGTTCGGCGTCGAGGACGGAATGCGCAACCGGGAGTGCAACGGGGCGAATCAGCCCGCGGGCGCCCGGGGCCCCGACGGCCGCCTCCACTTCCCGACGATCGAAGGGGTCGTGACCGTGGACCCGGCGGGACTCCATCGGAACCCGGTGCCGCCGCCGGTCCACGTCGAGGTGGTCAAGGTCGACGACGTCGTCGAGTCGGCGCGGAGCTTCCTCGAGCTCGCGCCGGGGGCACGCCGGTTCGAGTTCCAGTACACGGCGCCCAGCCTCCGCGTTCCGTCGCGGGTCGTCTTCCGGGTCCGGCTCGAAGGGGTCGACGCCGACTGGGTCGAGGTCGGCACGCGCCGGACGGCCTGGTACACGAGCCTCTCCCCGGGCTCGTACACGTTCCGGGTCGCCGCGGCGAACGAGAGCGGCGTCTGGAACGAGAACGAGGCCTCCTTCGCGTTCCGCCTGAAGCCCCGCCTCGACCAGCGCCCGTTCTTCTGGCTTCTCATCGGGACGTTCGCCCTCGCCGTCGCCTACACGGGGTACCGCTTCCGCGTCGCGCAGCTCGAGGTGCGCGAACGCGAGCTCGTGGAGGTCGTCGAGGAGCGGACCCGGAGCCTGCGCGAGGAGAAGGAGAGGACGGAGCGGGCGCTCGCGGAGGCGGAACGGCAGAGGGAAAGGGCTGAGGAGGCGGGCCGGGCCGCCGAGGAGGCGAACCGGACGAAGAGCGACTTCCTGGCGATGACGAGCCACGAGCTCCGGACGCCGCTCAACGCGATCCTCGGCTACAGCGAGCTCCTGATGGAGGAGATCTCGGAGCGACGGCTTCCGGGGCTCGCCGAGGACGTCGGGAAGGTCCACTCCGCGGGCCGGCACCTCCTCGGCCTGATCAACGACCTCCTCGACCTGTCGCGCCTCGAGGCGGGGAAGCTCGAGCTCTCGGTCGAGGAGACGGACCTCGCGCCGCTCCTCGCAGGCGTCGTCACGACGATGCGCCCCCTCGTCGAGCGCAACCGGAACCGGTTCGTCGTGGAAGGGGCGGACGACGCCGGGAGGCTCGTCACCGACCCGACCCGTCTTCGCCAGGTCCTCCTGAACCTCCTCGCGAACGCGGGCAAGTTCACGCACGACGGCGAGGTCGCCTTCCGCGTGGCGCGCCTCGCCGGGTCCGGAGGCGCCCGCGTCCGCTTCTCGGTGACCGACACCGGGATCGGCATGACCGAGGAGCAAGTGGGGCGCCTCTTCCGGGCGTTCGAGCAGGCCGACCCCCAGGTCACCCGACGCTTCGGCGGGACCGGGCTCGGCCTCGTCATCACGCGCCGTCTCGCCCGGATGATGGGCGGCGACGTGTTCGTCGAGAGCCGGCAGGGCGAGGGCTCGACGTTCGTCGTCGAGATTCCGGCACGGCCCGCGGAGCAGGTCCCCGAGCCCGAACAGGAGAGCGGTTCTCAGGACCGTGTGTAAAATGTAGCTCCGACCCCGAGGGGGTTCCGGGAGGCTCCGGAGCGGCCTAGAATGCGGCCCAAGGAGACTTCCTCTATGGCGAAAGGCGTACGTCGGCTCGCGATCATCGGCGCTGCGGGCCGGGATTTTCACAACTTCAACACGACTTACCGCGACGACCCCGCCACCGAGGTCGTCGCGTTCACCGCCACCCAGATCCCGGGTATCGCCGGGCGCCGCTATCCTGTCGAGCTCGCGGGGCCCCGATACCCGCAGGGGATCCGGATCGTCCCGGAGGACGACCTCGAGCGCCTGATCCGCGACGAGCGGATCGACGCCTGCGTCTTCTCCTACTCGGACGTGATGCACGAGACGGTGATGCACCTGGCTTCGCGCTGCATCGTCGCCGGAGCCGACTTCGAGATCCTCGCGAACGACCGGACGATGATCCCGTCGATGGTCCCCGTCGTCGCGATCACGGCGGTGCGGACCGGCGCGGGAAAGAGCCAGACGACCCGCTTCGTCTCTTCGATCCTCGACAAGCTCGGGAAGAAGGTCGTCGCGATCCGCCACCCGATGCCGTACGGCGACCTCGCCGCGCAGGCCTGCCAGCGCTTCGCGAGCTACGCGGACCTCGACCACCACAAGTGCACGATCGAGGAGCGCGAGGAGTACGAGCCGCACATCGACCACGGCTTCATCATCTACTCGGGCGTCGACTACGGGATGATCCTGAAGGCGGCCGAGACAGAAGCCGAGGCGATCCTCTGGGACGGCGGGAACAACGACCTGCCGTTCTACCGCCCCGACCTCCACATCTGCATCGCCGACCCGCTGCGCCCGGGCCACGAGATGCTCTACCACCCGGGCGAGGCGAACTTCCGCCGCGCCGACGTCATCGTCATCAACAAGTGCGACTCGGCCGACCCGAAGGCGATCGAGGCGATCGAGGCGCAGGCCGCGAAGGTCAACCCGAAGGCGCGCGTCCTCCGCGCGAACTCGCCGGCCACCTGCGAGAAGCCGGAGCTCGTGAAGGGCAAGCGGGTCCTCGTCATCGAGGACGGCCCGACGCTCACCCACGGCGGCATGACCTACGGCGCGGGCGTCGTCGCAGCGAGGAAGCTCGGCGTGGCCGAGATCGTCGACCCGACGCCGTACGCCGTCGGCTCGATCAAGGAGACCTACGAGAAGTACCCGAACGCGCAGGGGATCCTCCCGGCGATGGGGTACAGCCCGCTGCAGATCGCCGAGCTCGAGGCCACGATCGAGAAGACGCCGTGCGACGCCGTCATCTCGGGGACCCCGATCGACCTGACCCGGGTCCTGAAGATCGGCAAGCCCGCGACGCGCGTCCGCTACGAGCTCGAGCCGCTCGTCCCGGGCCTCCTCGAGGAGGAAGTCCGGAAGATCCTCCGCTGATCCCGTCGTCCCCGATCCCGGAAGGCCCGCGGCACGCGTCGCGGGCCTCTTTTTGTATGCCCAGCACGAGCCACCGCCAGCGGGGGGAGCACCCGTGGGAAGGAGGTC
>CAYVPO010000116.1:0-11571 GCA_964453825.1 uncultured Holophagales bacterium | reverse complement strand
TCATGAGCGACTTCGCGCAGTACGGGCCGATCACGACCCTCACCCGTCTCGGCAACCGGCCGCTCGTGGAGCTGGAGGACGCCCTCGTCCGCCACACGCGCCGGAACAAGGCCGCACTCCTGATCCCCTCCCTCATCTCCGAGCTGGAGCGCCCGGCGCTCCTGAAGATCTGCGACGAGATCGCGCAGGCCCCGTACCTCGACACCGTCCTCATCTCCCTCGACCGGGCCGACGAGGCGGGCTATCGCTTCGCGCTCGACTACTTCAAGCGGCTGAAGCGGCGCACCGTCGTCCTCTGGAACGACGGCCCCGGCGTGAAGGCGCTCCTCTCGAAGCTGGAGAAGGCCGACCTCGCCCTCGGCGAGCGCGGGAAAGGGCGCGCCTGCTGGATCGGCTTCGGCTACCTCCTCGCGCAGGGGAACGTCGAGTACATCGCGCTCCACGACGCCGACGTCCTCGACTACGACCGCGCCATGCTCGCGCGGCTCCTCTACCCGATCGCCGACCCGATCCTGAACTTCGACTTCTGCAAGGGCTACTACGCGCGCTTCACCGACCGACTGAACGGCCGCGTGGCACGCCTCTTCGTCGGCCCGCTCCTCGGGTCGCTCCGGTCGCTCCTCGGCACGAACGCCTACATCGAGTTCCTCTCCGCCTTCCGCTACCCGCTGGCGGGCGAATTCGCCCTGTCGGCCGACCTTCTGCGGCAGATCCGCGTCCCGTCGGACTGGGGGCTCGAGGTGGGGACCCTCTCCGAGGTCTACCGTCACCGGTCGGCCCGCCGCGTCTGCCAGGTCGACATCGCCGACCGCTACGACCACAAGCACCAGGCGCTCTCTCAGGAGGACCCGACGAAGGGCCTCCACCGGATGGCGGCCGACATCGCCAAGCACCTCCTCCGAACCCTCGCCGCCGCCGACACCGTCCTCGGAGACGGAACGCTCAAGTCGCTCCTCGCCTCCTACCAGCGCCGCGCCGAGGACGCCGCCTCGAGCTTCTACGCTCTCGCGAAGATGAACGGCCTCGTCTTCCCGCGGCACGAGGAGGAGATGGCGATCGCGACGTTCGCCGGAGCGCTGAAGAGCGGCGTCGACCAGTTCCTCGCCGACCCGCTCGGCGCGCCCCTCATCCCGAACTGGGCGCGCGTCCTCTCCGCCGTCCCGGAGGCGGGCGACATGCTCCTCGATGCCGTCACGTCCGAAGGGGGGATCCTGAACGGCTGAAGGGCAGCTTCAGGGCAATAGCAGGAACGCCAGGACGACGACCCCCGTCGGGACGAGCGCCCCGAGGAGGAGGCCGAGGGGCGAGACGCCGTCGGGGAAGTAGCGCGAGAGGATCGACTGCCCGGCCGGGTTCGGCGCGTTCGCGATGACCGTCAGGCCGCCCCCCGCCACCGCCCCCGCGACGACCGCGTACTTCAGCTCCGGCGTGAAGCCGGGGACGAGCGAGGCGAGGTAGGTGATCGCCGCGTTGTCGTTGAAGGCCGTCAGCACCGTCGCCCCGGCGAAGAGCGGGAGCTCCTCGAGCCGCGCGAGAACCGGCGCGATCCACCACTGCTGGAGCGTCCCGTGGAGGACCAGCCCCGCGAGGAAGAAGCCGACGAGGAGCGCGGGACGGAGGTTCAGCGGGTTCTGGTGCGGCGCCGTCGCCTGCGTGAAGGCGAGGAAGTAGAGGAACCCGGCGACGAAGAGGGCCGGCGTGTGGGCGGTGAAGACGGTCCAGCCGAGGAAGGCGAGGTGGACGCCGACGATCCAGGCCGGGACGCCCCGCTCCGACGGCCGCTCGGCGGGGTCGGCGAGCCTCGCCTTCCGCCGGCCCGCGAGGTCGACGAACTCCTTCCGGAACGCGAAGGCGAAGAGGGCCGTCGAGACGAAGACGGCGAGCGCGGCCTTCCAGCCGAACGTCCGGAGCATGAACGTCAGGTCCCAGCCGTACTTCCCCGCGACCATCAGGACGGGAGGCGCGGCGAAGTGCGTGAGCGTCCCCCCGACGGACACGTTCACGAAGAGGAGGCCGAGCGTCCCGTACGCGAGCCGCGGCGAGGGGCCGAGCTCGTAGAGGTGCCGCGACAGGAGGAGGGCGCAGATCGTCATCGCGGCCGGCTCCGTGATGAACGAGCCGAGGAGCGGTCCGATCGTCAGGATCGTCGCCCACCAGGCGAGCGGCGTCCGGCCCGCGAGGGCAGCCACCGTCCCCATGCTCCGCTCGGCAAAGGCGAGAACGGGCCGGGTGGAGGCGATCGCCATGATCACCACGACGAACATCGGCTCCGTGAAGTGGACGTGCGCGACGTACTCCTCCACCGAGTGCCAGCCGCGGAGCGCCGCGGCCGAGAGGAGGAGCGGGATCGCCCAGATGCCGAAGACCGCCTCGACCTCGCCGAGGAAGTGGAGCATCTCGACCCCGAAGCTGTGTCCGTCTCCCCCCGTCTCCTTCTCGTTCCGGTGCTGGAGCCGGTGGGCGGCCGCCGTGATCCGCGGGGCGAGGAACGTGTGGAGGATCGCGAGGACGAAGACGACGGTCGCGACGAGGTTCACCGGGTCCTCCTCGACCCTGTGAACGAGGACCTGCCAGAGCGTCATCCCCGCCTCGCCCGAGTAGGCGTCGAGAGGTATCGGAAGCGGCTCCTCCGGAGCGGTCGAAACCGCCCCCGACGCGAGGGCCGCCGGCGCGGCGAGGAGGGCGAACACGGAAGGCAGGAGGCGCCCCGCGCGGGCGCACATCGGGACCATGCTCATCGTGCCCAGATTGTGGCATTCCCGGCGCCTCGCCGGCTTCGCCGCCTCTCGGTGACGCCCGTCGCCTTCAGGGATCGGAGTCGCAGGCTCCGCCCTCGTCCGGTCGCGGCATCTCGTTCACCTTCGTGCCGGGGAAGAGCGGCACGCCCAGGGCGAACGCCGCCCGGCCGATGGCGTGGGCCGCGAGCGGCGCCGTCAGGAAGACGAACGCCACCGCGGCGAGGGAGCGGGCCGCCACGCCGAGGTCGTCGAAGGCGAGCGCGAGGGCGAGGAAGACGCACATCTTCGCGAGCGTCGAGGCCTTCGACGTCGCCGACATCCGCGTCGGGACGTCCGGCATCCTCACGACGCCGAACGCGGCGAGGAGCGCCGTGGCGACCCCGGCGAGCATGAGGACGGCGGCGAGGAGGTCGCGGAGGCTCATCGCGACCGCTCCAGGTAGGCAGCGAACGCGACGGTCCCGAGGAACGCGAGGAGGGCGAGGACGATCGCGACGTCGAGGTAGACCGCGTCCCGGGCCGCGAGGGCGACGACCGCGGCCACGCTGATCCCGAGCGTGCCGAGGAGGTCGAGCCCGACGATCCGGTCGGGGAGAGTGGGTCCCCTCAGTATCCGGAAGAGCGTCAGGAGGAGCGCGAGGCCGAGCCCGGGCAGGCCGACCCAGAGCGCGAGCTGCGAGAGGAGCGTCACTCGAAGACCTCCTTCACGCGCCGCTCGAACCCTTCCTTCACCTCGCGCCGGAAGGCGTCCGGGTCCTCCACGTGGAGCGCGTGGACGAAGAGCGTCTTCCGGTCGGGCGACACGTCGAGGCTGAGCGTGCCGGGGGTCAGGGTCACGAGGTTCGCGAGGACCGTGATCCCGGCGTCGCTCTTCAGGTCGAGGGGGACGGCGACGATGCCGGGCGTCAGCGACGAGACCGGTGACAGCAGGCTCCGGGCCACCGCCGCGTTCGAGAGGAGGATCTCCTTCAGGAAGTAGAGGAGGAGCCCGAGCGCCTTCGGCGCTTTCGCGAGCCGAATGCGACGGCGGAGAGGAACGCGAAGGAGGAGGACGAGGAGCCCAGCCAGGACCGCCCCCTCGAGGAGGTTCCCGACCGAGACCTCTCCCGTGACGGCGACCCAGGCGAAGACCAGGAACGCGAACGTGCCCACCGGTCACGTCCCCCCGTTGCGCGCGCCGAGGACGGCGCGGACGTAGAGCTCCGGGTCGAGGAGCTGGGCGGCGGCCGCGTCGGCGAACCGGTAGAGGACTCCCGCGCCGAGGCCGATCGCGACCGTGATCGCGCCGAGGACGAGGACCGGGCCGAGGAGTGACGCGCGCTCCCCCGCCGTCAGGGCCGCGGGCGCCTCTCCGGCGCCGGCCGGGGCCGGCTTCCAGAACGCCTCGTTCCAGATCTTCGTCATCGAGAACAGCGTCAGGAGGCTGACGGCGAGCGCCACGGCGACGATCGTCCCGCTCCCCGCCTCCAGGCCCGCGCGGACGAGGAGGTACTTCGCCCAGAAGCCCGAGAGGGGCGGGAGGCCCGCGAGGGAGATCGCCGGGACGAGGAACGCCGCGGCGAGGAGGGGCGAGCGGGTGAGGAGAGAGCCGAGCCTCTCGAGCGAGAAGCTCCCCCCGACGCGCCGCATCGCGCCCGCGACGAGGAAGAGGTTCGCCTTCACGACGATGTGGTGGAGGACGTAGAAGACCGTCCCGGCGAGCGCGAGCCGCGTCCCGAGGCCGAGCCCCATCAGCATGTAGCCGATCTGGCTGACGATGTGGAAGGAGAGGATCTTCCGCACGTCGCCCTGCGCCATCGCCCCGAGGACGCCCGTGACCATCGTCAGCGCCGCGACGGCGAGGAGGAGCGGGCCGGTGAAGGCCGTGTCGCGGACGAAGACGAGCGTGAGGACCCGCACGAGGGCGTAGACGCCCACCTTCGTCAGGAGCCCCGCGAAGAGCGCCGCGACCGGCATCGGCGGCGTGTGGTACGAGGCCGGGAGCCAGAAGAAAAGCGGGAACGCGGCCGCCTTGATCCCGAACGCGAGGAGGAAGAGGGAGGCCACGACGCTCGGGAGCCCCTGCGCCGGCAGCTCGCGGAGCGCTACGGCCGCGTCGGCCATGTTGAGCGTCCCGACGGAACCGTAGAGAAGCCCCGCGCCCGCCAGGAAGAGCGCCGAGGAGACGAGGTTCAGAACGACGTACTTCAGAGCTCCCTGAAGCTGTGCCCGTTCGCCCCCGAGGGAGACGAGGACGAACGACGCCATCAGCATGACCTCGAACCAGACGTAGAGGTTGAAGAGGTCGCCCGTCAGGAAGGCCCCGGAGACGCCCATCGAGAGGACGTGGAGGAGCGGGTGGTAGCCCGCCCGCTCGCGCGCCGCGTCGACGCCGCGGACCGAATAGGCGACGACCGCCGCGAGGAGGACGGCGGCCACGAGGACCATCGCGGCCGCGAAGCGGTCGGCGACGAGCGAGATCCCGAACGGCGCCGCCCAGGCCCCCGCCTGCGTGACGAGGATCGTCCCGTCGAGCGTCGCGCCGAGGAGAGCGACCGCCGCGGCGAGGAACGCCGCCGCGCCGGCGAAGCTCGCCGCACGGGTTACACGCGGCGAGCGCGCGAGGAGGATCGTCGCGGCCGCAGTCGCGAGCGGGACGAGGAGCGGAAGGACGAGGAGGAGGTTCACGCCTCCTCCCGCATCGCGTCGACGTCGTCGGTCCCCGCCTCCTGGCAGGTCCGCTTCAGGAGGACGAGGGCGAACGCCTGGACGCCGAACCCGATGACGATCGCCGTCAGAACGAGCGCCTGCGGGAGCGGGTCGGCCGAGGAGGCCGCCGCCATCGCGGCCCCTTCCGGGACGATGGGCGGGCCCTCCCGCGAGAGGCGGCCCGCGGTGAAGACGAGGAGGTTCGACGCGTAGCCGACGAGCGCCAGGCCGAAGACGACGCGGATCGCGCTCCGCCGCAGGAGGAGGTAGGTCCCCGCGGCGTAGAGGGCGCCGATCGCGAGCGCGAGGAGGAGCGTCACGCCTCGTCCTCTTCCTGGAGCGTGAAGAGAATCAGGAGGACGACGCCGAGGACCGTCAGGTAGACCCCCGCGTCGAAGAGGACCGGCGTCCCCGGCTTCCCGACGACCGGCAGGGAGACGTCGCCCCAGAGACCCGTCATGAACGGCCGGCCCGCCGCGAGGCCGACGAGGCCGCTCGCGAGCGCGGCGAGGAGACCCGTGCCGATCAGGACCTCCGGGCGAGCCGGGAGGACGCGCCGCGCCGAGGCGACCCCTCCGGTGAGCGCGAGGAGGGCGTAGGCCGTCGCCGCGACGAGGCCGCCGACGAAGCCGCCGCCCGGCTCGTTGTGGCCTCGGAAGAGAAGGAAGACCGAGAAGAGGAGGAGGAGCGGGAAGACGACCCGGGTCGCGGCGGCGAGGATGAGCGACCTCACGACCGGCCCCCTCTCGCACCGGGCCCGCGGGAGGCGATCCGGAGCCTCACGAGCGACCAGACGCCGAGCGCGGCGACGCCGAGGACGGTGATCTCGCCGAGCGTGTCGAGGCCGCGGAAGTCGACGAGGATGACGTTCACGACGTTCCGCCCCTTCGCGAGGGCGAGGCTCGACTCGCGGAAGAACGGGGCGAGGCGCGACCGGAGCGGCTCGGCGTGGACCGCCAGGACGAGGCCGGCCATGACGGCGCCGACCGAGCCGGCGAGGAGGGCGTCGACGGCGCGCGCGCGGGGGGCCGACCGGCTCCGAAGCCTCGGGAGGCGCCGCAGGACCGCGACGAAGAGGAGGACGGAGAGCGTCTCCACCGCGAGCTGCGTCATGGCGAGGTCGGGGGCGCCGAAGACGAGGAAGAGGAGGGCGACGCCGTAGCCCGTCACGCCGAGCGCGACGACGGCCGCGAGGCGCGAGCCAGCCACGACGGTCCCCACGGCCCCCGCGACGACGAGGAGCGCGAGAACCGCCTCGAGCGGCCGCACGGACCTGAGGGCGTCGGGCGCCCCGAAGACGGCCCGCGTCAGGAGAAGGGGCGCGACGAGGGCGACCGTCGCGGCGAGGACGATCCGCAGGTCCTGCCGGAGCGAGCCGGACGAGAGGACCGATGCCGTCCCCTTCGCGAGCCCCACGAGGCCGGCGAGCCCGGCACGGTAGAGGCGAAGCGGCCCGAAGGCGACGAGGGGAGCGAGGCGCCCGGCGAGAACGCGGAGGCGTTGCCGCGCCGCGAAGAGTGCGACGCCGACGACGAGCGTGACCAGGCTCTTGGCGAGGACGAGGTTGAAGCCGTGCCAGAGCTCGAGCGTGAGGGCGTGCGGCGCCCCGATCGCCGCCGCCGCGGCCGCCGAGACGAACGGCGAGATCGCCCCCGAGAAGAGGCCGGCGGCGAGGCTCCCGAGGCCGAGGAGGAGCGGCCCCGCCCACATGGCCGCGGGCGCCTCGTGCGGAGACTTCGGCGTCTCCCCCGCCCGGCCCGTGAACGGCCCCCAGCCGACGGAGAGGGCGACCGCCACGAGGAGCATGTTCGAGCCGACGGCGACGGGGACGAGGAGGAGGGGCGCGGGCGAGGCGCGGAGAGCCGCGTCGTAGAGGAGCTCCTTGCTGACGAAGCCGAGGAGCGGCGGGAGGCCCGCCATCGAGAAGGCGGCAGCGGCCGCGGCCACTCCGGTCGCCGGGAGGGAGCGGAAGAGGCCGCCGAGGCTCGCGACGTCGCGCGTCCCGGTCTCGTGGTCGACGATCCCCGCGACGAGGAAGAGCGCCCCCTTGTAGAGCGCGTGCGCGAGAAGGAGGACCATCGCCGCCGCGAGGGCCGCCGGCGTCCCGACGCCGACGAGCATCACGAGCGAGCCGAGGGCGCTGACCGTGGAGTACGCGAGGAGCCGCTTGAGGTCCTTCTGCCCCACCGCGAGAACGGCTCCCGTCAGCATCGTCGCCGCGCCGACGGTCGTGACGATCCCGGTCCACTCCGGCGTCCCGCCGAGCGTCGGATGGAGGCGCGCGAGGAGGAAGACGCCCGCCTTCACCATCGTCGCGGAGTGGAGGTAGGTGCTGACCGGCGCGGGCGCGGCCATCGCCTCCGGGAGCCAGAAGTGGAACGGGACCTGCGCCGACTTCGTGAAGGCGCCGAGGAGGACGAGGAGAAGGGCGGGGAGGTAGAGGGGGCTCGCCTTCACCGCCTCCGCGTTCGCCGCGAGCGTCCCGAGGTCGAGGCTTCCGCCCGCCTGCCCGAGGAGGACGAATCCGGCGAGGAGCGCGAGGCCCCCGCCGCCCGTCACGAGGAGCGCCTGGAGCGCGGAGGCGCGCACCTCGGCTCTCTCTCTCTCGAACCCGATGAGGACGTACGAGAGGAGGCTCGTCGCCTCCCAGAAGACGAAGAGACCGAGGAGGTTGTCCGAGAGGACGAGCCCGAGCATCGCCGCGAGGAACGCGAGGAGGTAGCCGAGCAGGTTGCCGCGGCGCGGGTGCCCCTCCATGTAGCTCCCGGCGTAGAGGAGGACGACCGCGCCGACGCCGGTGACGACGAGCGCCATCAGGAGGGAGAGACCGTCCAGCCGGAACGAGAGGGAGACGCCGAGCTCCGCGATCCAGTCGACCGAGGCCGTGCGCATCCCGCCGGCGGAAACCTCCGGGACGTGGCGGGCGAAGGAGACGAAGAGGGCCGCCGGGACGATCGCCAGGAGAGGCGCGGCACGCCGTCCGAGCCCCTTCTCGAGGAGGGGCGCCAGCGCGGCGGCGAGAAGGGCAGCGAGGAGGGCGGCGATCACGCGGAGGCCTATAACGCCCGGCGGACGCGGGCTATTCCGCCCCCGCGGCCCCGTCTGGCGAGCAGCGTCGGGGCCATCGCCTCAGACGTGCCGGATTCCGGAGTCCTCCTCCTCCGCGCGAAGCTTCTTCTCGAGCCAGCCGCGGGCGAGGTCGCGCGCGCCGAGGCCGAACGCGAGGGCCAGCGTGAGGGCGATCGCGCCCCCGGCGATGGAGAACGCCGCGACGAGGATCGAGCGGCCCACGCCGAGGTGGTCGAGCGCCGCCGCCACGAACGACGTCACGACGAGGACGTAGGCGGCGCGTGCGCCGGCCCGCGCCCAGGGGAGCCCGGCGTTGACGGCGCCGAGGAGGACGCTCCGCCGGACGAGCGCTCCAACGCCGAGTCCGACGACCGCGAGGAGCATGGCGCCGAGGAGGCGCGGCAGGAATCCGACCGCCTCGGAGAGGACGTTCCGAAGCGCCCCCGGCTCGAGCGCGTTTACGCCGACCGCGAGCGCCACGACGACCGCCGTCCAGAACGAGACCGTCCCGGCGACCCGCTCCGGGTCGGCCTTCAGCCCCGCGGCTCGGAGGATCTGCCGCGAGGAGGAGGGCTCCGCCGGGCGCGACTTCCGCCGGAGGCGGATGACCCACCGCAGGAGTGCTCGCAGCAGGAATCCCGTCAGGACGCCCACGAGCGCGGCCGTCAGGAGGACGAGCGCGGCCGGGACGACCGAGAGGAACGCGTCGAGGAGCCGCTCGAAGGCGGTGGTGATCTGCTGTCCGAGGTTCTTTCCCATCGTCGTCTCCGTCAGGGAGTCTTCTCCCAGAGGGCCTCGAGCGCGTCCTTGCCGCGCTCGTAGGCGAGGGCGAGCTCCTCGAGGCGGGCCTCGGCCTCCTCGGCCGTCCCCGCCTCCGTCTCGGCGACGAACGTCGCCACTTTCCCGAGATAGAGCGGAACGAGCGACTTGATGAGCGTCGCGGGAGGGAGCGCGCGCCTCCGGAAGCCCGCCGCCGCCTCGGCGATGATCCTCACCCACGCCTCGTCGCCGAGGGAGACGGCCGGCGCGTGGGCCGCGTCGCGGATCGCCGCGAGGGAGGCGGGCGAGAGGAACGACTCCCAGATCGGCGGGAGGTCGTGAGCCGCCTGGCGGTACTGCGCGAGGAGCCGGTCGAGCTTGACGGGCACCGGCTCCAGGCCGACGGTGTAGGGGAAGCCGAAGACCGGCACCTTCTCCGACCCCGAGACCCGCTTCCAGGCCGGCTCGTACCTCTCCATCAGGGAGAACAGCGTCGAGACGACCTGGACCATCATCGGCGAGAGGTCGGAGCCCGGGTCCTTCGGGTCGTGGATCTTCGCGCCGAGGAAGGACTGCGCGACCTTCCGCCCCTCGGCGAGCGCCGTCGTCGTCATGAAGATGTCGATGCCGTACTGCGCGACCGGCCCGTCCCAGTCGCCGAACTCGAGGAAGTGAGCGGCGAGGTCGCCCGTGAAGCCGAAGTCCCCGCCGATCGGCTGGCGGACCCGCTTGCCGTAGAGAGCGCGCGTGAGCGGGTAGACGATCGTGTTCGTGATCGTCCCGTCGTACCGGTGCCGCGCGTAGAGCGGCGCGACGAAGTCGAAGTGGTGGGAGACGACCGGCTCGAGGAGGAGCTCCACCCACTCCGGCGTGATCGACCGGAGGTCGCTGTCGAGGACGCAGCACGCCTCGGCCTCCAGCTCGGCCGCGATCCGGAAGATCGTCCGGAACGCGCTCCCCTTCCCCGGAATGCCGTGGTACGGGGTGACGATCCGCGACGTCGCGCCCGACGGGACCGCGTCGACGAGGATCTCCGCGAGGCTCCCGACGTCGCTCCGCTCGACGAGCTCGCGGGTCCGGTCCGTCGAGCCGCCGTCCGAGTTGACGAGGACCGCCTTCGCGTCGGGGAAGTGCCGAGCCAGGCCCGCGACGACGGCGCGGACGACGTGGCCGATCGTCCGCTCGTTGTTGAAGGAAGGGATCCCGACGAGGAGGTCGACCCGCCCGATCCGCCGGATCGCCTCGGCGACCTCGGGCGAGAGGGGCGGGAGCGCGTGCGCGGTCATGCGTCCTCCGCGAGGAGCTCGTCGAGGGCGGCGGCCCAGCCGCGGCCCGTCGGGAAGGGCGCGACGCGCGCCCCGGGGACGGCCGCGGCGAGCGCGGGGTCGACGCCCCCCGCGGCCCGCGGCAGGAGGACGGCGACGTCGCAGCGCGCGAGGAATCCGGCGTCGTTCGGCGCATCGCCGAAGCCGGCGAAGGGCCGGGCCGCGGCCCCGGCCGCGACGAGCAGCTCGACGGCGTCCTCCTTGCCGTGGTCGCCGGAAAGGTGCCAGAACTGCCCTCCGCGCGTCAGCCGGACGCCCGGCATTCCCCGTGCGGCCGCATCGAGCACGGGACCCGCGCCGTCGGGCGCGAGGAACGGGAGGCCGAAGCCGCGCGCGAGCATCGCGGGGACCTTTTCTTCCGCGAGGCCGGTGATCCTCCGGATCTCGGCGACGGAAAGGTCGATGACCGGCGTGAGCGGCGTCGCGGACAGGCGCGCGAGCGCCGCGAGGCGATCGGCGAGGCCGGCGAGCGGGAGCGCCGCCGCCGAGAGCGCGACGCCCGAGGGCGAGACGATCCCCGCCCCGTTCTCGAAGCTGCCGATCCCGCCCGAGTCGAGCTCGGCGAGGAGCGCCCGGAGTTCGACCTGGGTCTTGCTCGTGAGGGGCACCACGGGAATCCCGAGCCCGCGCAGGCGAGAGATCGCTGCGCGCGCCTCCGCTCCGAGGACGCCTCCGTGCTCGAGGAGGGTCCCGTCCAGGTCGGTGAGGACGGCGGCGGGCTTCATCCGGCCCTGTATACCCCGCGACGGCCGCCAGCGCGACCGAAACCGGACCGCGCTACGGCTTGGCCGGGACGAACGTCATCGCGCGCTCGGCGAGCGCCGTGATCGTGAGCGAGGGGTTCACGCCGGGATTCGCGGAGATCGCCGAGCCGTCGACGACGAAGAGCCCGTCGTAGCCGAAGACCCGGTGCCGGTGGTCGATGACGCCGCTCTCCGGCGCGTCCCCCATCGGGCAGCCACCCAGGATGTGCGCCGTCGTCGGGATCCCGAG
>CAYVPO010000115.1:0-11740 GCA_964453825.1 uncultured Holophagales bacterium | reverse complement strand
TCGGGCGAGGAGAAGGCGTCGGGCCCGACCTGCCCGCCGAAGTGCTCGCTCCTCCCGAACGCGATGTGGAGCCCGAGCTTCTCGTCGAGGAGGACGGAGCCGACCGGCTTGACGCCGAACGCCGCGAGGACGCCGAGGCCGAGCTCGGCGAGGTTCGCGTAGGCGGGCTCCTTCGCGAGGAGCGTCGCCTCGCGCTCCGACTCGGGGCCGCGCGTGAGGACCTCGACGGCGCGGTTTCGCTCGATTCGATATCGGACGACCTCCTTACCGAACTGGACCGGGAGGACGCCCTCCGAACGGCTCGGGTCGCCTGCGACCTCTCCCTCGTACGGGACGATGTACGACTCGCCCGAGGGGAGGTTCCCGGCGACGCCGCGCTTCGGGAGGAGGCCGCCTGAGGCGTGCCCCGTCCGATGGCGCAGGTCGAGGTGAAGGCGGTCCTCGCCGCCGGGATGGCGGAAGACGAAGTCGGCCCCCGTCGCCCGGTCGAGGTGCGCCTTCAGGATGTCGACGCGCCGGTTCACCTCGCCGTAGTCGAGGCGGAGCGCCGGGATCATCGCGGCCGAGAAGCCGGGCATCGTCGCGGCCCTCATCGGGTGCTTCTTCGCGGCCATCTTCAGCGGCGCCGTCGAGCTGAACTTCGTCAGCGCGAGGAGCATCGGGAAGGAGTCGAAGACCTCCGTCATCGCACTCGACGCGGCGGGATCGAGCTCCGCGGCGCTCGCGGGAACGGGGCCGCCGGCGTGGATCCAGCAGCGGCCGGGAAGGTCGCCGTTGTTCGTGTGGACGTTCGGGTAGAGGAGGAGGCGCGTCTCGTACCCGGTCTCGCGCGCCTGGATCCTGAGGAGCTCTGCCCACTCGGCGGCGATCTCCCGCCGCGCTTTCCAGCCGGCGTCGTCGGGGACCTTCTCGTCGGGGAGGTCGACCATGATCCCGAGGCGCGCGTCCTCGGGGGTCGGCTGGAAGACGCGGGAGACGAGGGCGGCGAGCTCGAGGGCGGTGATCGATTCGGGCACGGGGGCCTCCTCGGCGCGCATCGTGCCCGAAGCGCGAGGGGGTGTCGACCGGGGCGCTCGACGGTCCGGCGACGGGTCGCCGATCCCGCCTGCGCCCGCTCTCTGACTCTCAGGGCCTCACGAGGACGACCGTCAGGTCGTTCACGTTCGTCCCGGTCGGCCCCGTCCTGAGCTGGGCGCCCGCGGCCTCGAGCGCGGGGTACGCGTCGTTCGCGGCGAGGGCCGCGGCCGGTTCGAGGCCCGCCGCGCGGATCGCCCCGGCCGTCGCGCCGTCGACGATCCCGCCGGAGGAGTCGGTCGGGCCGTCGGAACCATCGGTCGCGAGGGCCATCACCGAGACCCCGTCGAGCCCCTCGAGCGCGATCGCCGCCGCGAGCGCGAGCTCCTGGTTGCGGCCGCCGCGGCCGTCTCCGCGGACCGTCACCGTCGTCTCGCCGCCGAAGACGAGACAGGCGGGCGGCGGCACCGGGTCACCGTGCGCGA
Source organism: uncultured Holophagales bacterium (assembly GCA_964453825.1). Lineage (GTDB taxonomy): Bacteria > Acidobacteriota > Thermoanaerobaculia > UBA5066 > UBA5066 > UBA5066. The sequence continues at coordinate 10,241 of CAYVPO010000115.1, read as the reverse complement.
GGACGCCGCGGCCGAGAGCGGCGACGACGCGGGCCACCTCGCGCGCCTCCCCCTCGACGAACGTCGAGAGGAGGAGCGCGGTGTAGCCGAGCGCGCGGGCCTCCTCGACCGCGGCGAGGGCCGCGAGTCGGTTCGAGCCGACGAGGGCGTTGTGGACGCGGCCGAGGAGCGGGTCGTCCGGCTTCGGCGTCTCTGGGAGCCTGCCGGCGACGCCCTCTCGCAGGTGCGCGCGGACGGCCGGCGGCAGGGCGTCGACGAGCCCGCGGCTCACAACGACGTTCCACGCCTCCGCGAACGTCGTCGGGTCGGGGGCGGTCGGTCCCGACGCGATGACGTCGAGCGGGTCGCCGACGACGTCGGAGAGGATCAGCGAGACGACCGTGGCGGGGGCGGCGAGGCGCGCGAGCTGCCCCCCCTTCAGCCGGGAGAGGTGCTTCCGCACGGCGTTCAGCTCGACGATCGACGCGCCCGAGCGGAGAAGGAGGCCGGTCGTGGCCTGCAGCTCGGAGAGCGTGATCGGCTCGGCCGGGTCGGCGAGGAGCGCCGAGGCTCCGCCGGAGAGGAGCGTCACGACGACGTCGCCCTCGCGGCAGCCCGCGAGGAGCTCCTCGACGGCGGCCACCGCCGCGCGGCCGGCTTCGTCCGGCACCGGATGGGCCGCCTCGAAGATCTCGATCGTGCGAGGGAGCGCATGGCCCTCGAGGTGTCCGTACTTCGTGACGAGGACGCCGCGCTCGAGCCGTCCGCTCAGGACCTCCGCAGCGGCGGCTGTCATCGCGGCGGCCGCCTTTCCGGCCGCGACGAGGCGAACGGAAGCGCCGGCAGCGAGCGGTACGGCGGCGAGGCCGGCCTGCAGGAGACCGCCGTCGAGCGAGAGGAAGCGCGCGACCGCGCGGGCCGGCTCGACGGCCGCGAGTGCGGCGACGCGCATCCGGTCGAGGTGCTCGCGGCGGCGGACGCTGGCGTGCGAGGTCATACGCGTCATTCTGCCCCGGGTCTTCGCCTCGAGTTGCTGCCCGGATTTCGCACACGACGGGCGGAATGAGATAGTGCGCGGCATGCCCGGCGAAGCGTCCTCGAGGCTGATGCTGCGTCACGATCCCCCGGCCCGCCGGCCGCGCGGGATCCTGCCGTACGACTTCGCGAAGGTCGGCTTCTTCCTCTTCGGCCTCCCGCGGAACGGCTTCGGCTCGATCGACGTCTCCAAGGAGTGCAACCTCCGCTGCTCGCACTGCTACTTCTTCGAAGGGGGAGACGGGGCGGCGCCCGCCTACGCGGGCCGGCCGGAGCTCTCCGTCGAAGAGTGGATCGCGAAGCTCGAGCAGCTGAAGCGGGGCACGTCGCGACTGAAGTTCCCCTTCTTCCAGTGCACGTGGGTGGGCGGCGAGCCGCTCATCCGCAAGGAGCTGATCGAGCGTGGCCGGAAGTACTTCCGGTTCAACACCGTCGTCACGAACGGCACGATCCCGCTGCCGGACTGGCCCGACGTGAGCTGGTGCATCTCCATCGACGGCGACGAGGAGACTCACGAGCGGATCCGGCGCCGGAAGGGGATCTACCGGCGGGCGATGCAGAACGTCGCCGAGCGGCCCAACCTGAGCGTCACGATCGCCTACTGCATCACGCGGGCGAACGTCCACTGCCTCGAGCAGGCCGTCGTCGACTGGTCCCGCGCCGGCGCGAGGGACATGACGTTCGACTTCTACACGCCGATCGGCGACATGTGCGACGGGAACGACGAGCTCTTCCTGCCGCTCGCGGAGCGGGACGTCGTCCTCGACAAGCTCCTGGCGCTGAAGGCGATCTACGGGGACTTCTTCGTCCTGCCCGAGCGCGCCTTCCGGATGATGAAGTCCGACGTCTGCCGGAAGGTCACCGACAGCTGCCTCTTCTCGCGGAAGTCCTTCGCCTTCGCTCCCGACGGCGTGCAGAAGGAGAAGTGCATGATGGGCCCGAAGGCGGACTGCGACCGCTGCGGCTGCGTCGTGCCGTTCTACCTGGCGTCGCTCACCGACCGGACCCGCATCCTGCGGGACCTCGGGGACGAGCTCTCCCACGCCGCGCGGCGGGTCGCCCGGGGGCTCTTCACCGCGGTCCCGGGCTGAGAACGCGGGTTCGGCTTCGTCGCGGGGCCGCGGTCCCGGAGGGCGCCCTTCGCCAGAACCCGGAGCCGTCCTTCTCCGTAGAACGAGGACCGATCCAGGAGGAGACGATGGAGCAGGCTCTGTCCACCCCGACGTTCGATTTCCGGCCCGACCTCCTCGACCGCCGCGAGAAGCTCCTCGCGTTCTCCCGCTCGCGTCCCGGGGACGAAAGCCTCTCGCGCCTCCTCTCGGAGGTCGACGCCGCGCTCGACCGGCTCGAGGCCGGGACGTTCGGCTACTGCGAAACGTGCCACGACCCGATCGAGCCGGAGCGTCTCGCCGCCGACCCTCTCGCCCGGTTCTGCCTCGGCGACATGTCCCCGGAGGAGCAGCGCGCCCTCGAGGACGACCTGGCGTCGGCCGCACGGATCCAGAAGGCCCACCTGCCGCAGCTCGCCAGGGAGGTCGCGGGATGGGACTTCGCCTTCGCGTTCGAGCCGGCGGGGCCCGTGGGAGGGGACTGCTGCGACGTCCTGATGCACGAGGGGAGCGACGAGGTGACGTTCCTTCTCGGCGACGTCTCCGGGAAAGGAGTCCCGGCCGCGATGCTGGCCTCGAGCCTCCACGCCACGATCCGGAGCCTCGCCGGACCGGGCCTTCCGGTCGGAAGCCTCGTCGAGCGGACGAACCGGCTCTACCGCGCCGCTTCCGTCTCGCGCTCGTTCGCGACCCTCGTCTGCGGGCGCACCTCGGCGGACGGGTCGCTCGAGATCTGCAACGCCGGCCACTGTCCGCCTCTTCTCCGGTCGGTAGGGAGCATCCGCGAGGTCGCCCCGACCGGACTGCCGGTCGGCACGTTCCTCAGCGCGGCCTACGGCAGCCACGAGCTCCGCCTCGCGGAGGGCGACTACCTGGTGGCCTTCACCGACGGCCTGACCGAGGCCCGGGACGCGAGCGGCGAGGAGTACGGCTCCGAGCGGCTCGCGGCCCTCATTGCGAGCCTCGATCGTCCTTCGGCGCGCACCATCGTCGACGCGTGCCTCGCCGATCTCCACGCCTACACCGGCGGCGCCCGCGGCGACGATCTCTCGCTTCTCGTGGTGCGGCGTGCGGAGGCCGGCGCACCCGTCCGGGTCTAGACGGCCGGCGCCTCGCCGCTCGGCTCAGTGCAGCGTGCGCTTCATCCGGGACGTGTCGTAGCGCTGGGCCTCGAGCCGCGCGAGGATCGCCGCGTACGTCGCCTCGGGCATCGTCGGGGCCCTGCCCAGGATCCAGAGGTAGTCCCGCCCCGGGTGGCCGACGACGGCGTAGTCGTAGTCGGCGCCGAGGTCGACGATCCAGTAATCGCCCCAGAACGGGCGGAAGAAGCTCACTTTCAGCTTCGCGTTCGTGGCGCCGTCGACCACCCTGGCGCGCCCGAGGACCGACTTCTCCTTGCCGTCGAGCGTGTCCTTGCGGCAGCTGTTCCGGACGTCGAGCGCGCCGTCGGCACGGATCGTGTAGATGGCCGTCGTGGCGACGCAGCTCTTCTGGAAGCTCTGCGGGAAGGCGGCGATCTCGTACCAGGTCCCGACGTATCGCGCGAGGTCGACGTGGGCCACCGTCTCGAGGGGCGGCAGGCCGAGGCGTTCCGTCGTGCTCGTCGAGCACCCGACGAGGGCGGCCACCGAGGCGAGGATCGCAAGGGGCTTCATCTGGTCTCCCTCGAACCCGAATATACGCGCCGGTCGAGACGGGAGACCCTTCCGGGGAGCCGGGGTGGCGCCCGCGGTCCCGAGTCGTGGAGAATGCGCGGCGGTGGGGTCGCGCATCCTCTTCGTCCTGCCCGGGTGGCCGAAGGGACGCCTCTGGGGCGAGATGTCGTTCCGCTTCCCGAGCCTCTCGCTCGCGGTCGTCGCCGCCGCGACCCCGGAGAAGTGGGAGACCGCCCTGCACGACGAAGGCTTCGGGCTGGTCGACCTCGACGACCCGGCCGACGTCGTCGCGATCACCGGCATGACGGCGCAGGCCGTTCGGGCCTACGAGATCGCCGACGCGTTCCGCGCCCGTGGCAAGACCGTCGTCATGGGGGGCTTTCACGCGAGCAACCTGCCCGCCGAGGCGCTCCTCCACGTCGACGCCGTCGTCGTCGGAGAGGCCGAGGCGGTCTGGCCGAAGCTCCTCGCCGACCTCGACGAAGGGCGGCTGCAGAAGGTCTACCGGCCCGACGGGCCCGTCGACACCGCGGCGATCCCGGTTGCCCGGCGCTCGATCTTCGACGGCAAGGGCTATCTCCTGACGAACACCGTCCAGACGACGCGCGGCTGCCCCTACGACTGCGAGTTCTGCTCGGTCACGGCCTATTTCGGCCGGAAGTACCGAAAGCGCCCGGTCGAGACGGTCCTCGCCGAGCTCGCGGAGATGAAGAAGCGCGGCTCGTACGCCTTCTTCGTCGACGACAACATCGTCGTCGACCGCACGTACTCCCTGAAGCTCTTCCGGGGGATGAAGGACCTCGGGATGAAGTGGCTCTCGCACGCCTCGCTCGACCTCGCCGAGGACCCCGAGCTGCTCGCGGCGATGGGGGAGGCCGGCTGCATCGGGCTCTTCGTCGGCTTCGAGTCGCTCGACGAGGGGGCGCTCAAGGCGATGGGGAAGAAGACGAACCACGTCGCCACCTACCTCGACGCGGTGAAGGCGTTCCGGGACTCCGGCATCGGGATCCTCGGCTCCTTCGTCCTCGGCCTGGACGGCGACGGACCCGACGTCTTCGAGCGGACGCTCCGCTTCTGCGAGAGCGCGCGCCTTCCGGCGGCCATCTTCCCGATCCTCACGCCGTACCCCGGCACGAAGATCCGCGAGCGCCTCCTCGCCGAGGACCGGATCCTCTCGAGCGACTGGCGCAACTACGACATGGAGCACGTGAACTACAGGCCGAAGGGAATGACGGTCGACGAGCTCCAGGCGGGCTACGACCTTCTGATGAAGGAGTTCTACTCGTTCGGCTCGATGTGGAGACGCCTCGGCTGGCACCGCTCGCTTCCGGCCTTCGGGCCGATGAACCTCGGCTTCCGGAGCGCCCTGAAGCGCAAGGTGGCCGATGCCTGACGACCGCGGCGAAAGGGCGATCGCGGCGTGAAGGTCCTGATGATCTCGGCGAACCGGGAGAGGGACCCCTCTCCCGTCTTCCCTCTCGGCCTCGCCTACCTCGCCGGTCCCGTCGAGCGGGCGGGGCACGAGACGCGACTCCTCGACCTCTGCTTCGCGCCCGACGTGCCCCGGGCGGTCCGCGGGGCGCTCTCCGAGATGCGTCCGGACGTCGTCCTCGTCTCGATCCGCAACCTCGACAACGTCACGTGGCCGGTCTGCCGCTCCTACGTCGAGGGCGTGCGCGAGGTCGTCGCGCTTTGCCGCGACCTCGCCCCCGTCGTCCTCGGCGGTTCGGCGTTCTCGCTCGAGCCGGAGTCCATCCTCGAAGCGACGGGCGCGCGCTGCGGCGTCGTCGGAGAAGGCGAGGAGGTCATCGGGCCGCTCCTCGAGCGCCTCGCGGCGGGCCTCCCGCTCGCGGGCCTGCCCGGCGTCGTGGAGCGGGGCGAATCGGGCTGGACCGCGCCCCGGGCGCCAGCCTCGGTCGGCGCGCCGAGCCGCGGGAGCTTCGACGTCTCGCGCTACCTGACGGACGGGGGCGCCGCGAACGTCCAGACGAAGAGGGGCTGCCCCTTTACCTGCGTCTACTGCACGTATCCGGTCCTCGAGGGGAGCCGGGTCCGGACCCGCCCCGCCGCGGACGTCGTCCGCGAGCTCCGGGCGCTCGTCGACGGGCACGGCGTCGACTACGTCGAGTTCTGCGACGACATCTTCAACTTCCCGGAGGCGGCGGCGCGCGAGCTCTGCGAGGCGATGATCGCGAACGGCCTTCGCCTCTCCTGGTCGGCGTTCGTCAATCCCGGCCACCTCGACGCCCGCCTCGTAGACCTGATGGTCCGGGCCGGCTGCGACGCCGTGGAGATCGGGACCGACTCCGGCTCGCCCGCGATGCTCCGGAGCCTCGGGAAGTCGTTCACCGTAGACGACGTGCGCGAGGCCTCTCGCCTTTGCCGCGACGCCGGAGTCGCCACGGCGCACTACCTTCTCTTCGGCGCGCCGGGAGAGGACGACGCGACGGTCGCCGAGAGCGTCGCGCTGATGGACGAGCTGGCCCCCGAGGCGGTCATCGTCATGGTCGGGATCCGCGTCTACGCGGGGACGGACCTCCACGCGACCGCCGTGCGCGAGGGCGTCGTCACGCCGGACCAGTGCCTCCTCGACCCCGTCTTCTACCCGGCCGAGCCGGAGCTCCGGCGCATCGCGGCGCGCGTGGCCGAAGAGGCGGCGAAGCGCAGGACCTGGATCGTCCCCGGGCTCGACGTGAACACCTCCTCCGGGGTCCTCGAGATGCTCCGGCGGCGCCACCCGCGCGGCCCGCTCTGGAAGGTCCTGGGTCAGCGGGAGAGCTGGCGGGGGCGCGAACGCGCTGCTCAGCGCTCCGCGCCCGCGCGAGCTCCGAGCGCCGGGTCGTAGAGGTTCTCCGCGTCCGTCCCGGTCCGCGTCGCGAGGAGTCGGACGAATCCGATCGTCCGTCCCGCGTCCGTCTCGAGCGCCTCGGCGCAGGAGGGGAAGATTCCGTTCCCCGCGGCCTCGATCGCCCGCTCGAAGTCGGCCCAGTGCCGCCAGCCGTCGGGCTGCAGCTCGGCGGAGACGCCGGTCAGGCAGGGCGAGCCGCGCCAGATTTCCGCCCACGCCTCCGCGGTCAGGAACGCGCGGCACCCCTCCTCCCAGAAGGCGTGGCCGTTCGACTGCGGCTCCGTGAGCCACCGCGGGATGCCGTCCGCCAGCGGGCGGACGGCGGCCGGGACGACGACGCCGAGCTGCCCGCCGGGGCGGAGAAAGCGGGTGAGGTAATCGAGGTAGAGGAGGTCGGTGCCGAAGTACTGGTAGGCGTCGATCGAGACGATCGCGTCGAAGTAGCCGGCCGCGAAGGGGAGCGAGTGGGCCTCGGCCCGCATCGGACAGACGCGGTCGGAGACGCCCGCCGCGACGGTCCGCTTCCAGTTGTTGTCGGGGCTCATCCAGAGGTCGACGGCGTGGACCTGCGCGCCGTACTCCTTCGCGAGGAAGACCGACGTCATCGCCTTCCCGCAGCCGAGGTCGAGGACCCGGGCGCCGGGGGCGATCGGGAACCTCTCGCAGAGCCACTCGAGGAGCCAGATCGCGCACGGCCCCATCTGGTTGTCGAGCAGGAAGTCGGCGTCGTAGCGGGCGGAGCGGGGGAACTCGGGGCGCGTGAGATCGGCGGGGGCGTTCGGCATGGATCAGGAAACCTCGTCGTGCGAGGTTACGCCCGGCTGAGGTAGGTCTCGGGCACGAAGACGTTCCGGATGCGGAACGCCGCGGGCGCCTCGAGCAGGAGACGAAGCCGCAGCTCGAACGAGCGCGCCGGGAAGGCGAAGAACGGTTCCGGGCTGTATGTCTCGCCGACCCATGCGGGCGCCGGAGTCCCCGTCTCCCGGCACAGCGCGCTGACGACCGCCGCGACGAGACCCTCGACGGTCTCGGAACCGGGGAGCGGGTCGGCGATCATCGCCAGCCGCGCCTCCCCGGTGGCCCGCCGGAACTCGTCGACGAACTCGTTGACGGGGCCCTGGAATCCCTCGCCTGCGGCCTTCGCGGCCCGGAGCAGCTCAGCCGCGGTCATCGAACATCTCCTCGAGAAGCAGCTGGGTTCTGACGGGAAGCCTCTCCGGCGGGAAGAACGCGAGTACGACCTCGAGCACCTCGGCGGCGGACTTCAGGCCGAGACGATCCGCCAGGATCCGGATGTCTCCCGCATCTTCGGCCGTCCTCGCCGCCGCGCATTTCATGGCGAGAAGCGTCCTTTCGTCGGCGACCGAGACTTCGAGCGACGGCCACTCCCGCCACCTCTCGGACCGAGCCCGCTCGGGGAGGAACGCCTTCGCCGCGTCGTTCAGCCAGTCCTCCGGGAGGTCGAGCCGCGCGGCGACCGCCCGGACGGCCTCACGAACCTCCGGTGTCGGCGCGAACCATTCGTCGACGTCCTTCGTCGCCGTTCGCGTCCTGAGCGCGAGGCACATGACGGCCCCGCCGACGACGAAGACCTCCGCGCGGACCTCTCTTCGTGCGAGCTCGGCTGCGAGGGCGCCGAAGGCAGCCTCGATGTCTTCTGAGGAGAGCCTGCTCATCGCCCCATTCTCCGCCATCCGACGCGGCAACGCAGGGTCCAGCGAGATCGTCAATGTGCTACATTGTGCGTCATGAGCGACGCCGTGAACGTCCGCGACCTGAGGCAGAACCTGAGCGTCCACCTGAAGCTCGTCAAGGCCGGACACACGCTCCGGGTCCTCGAGCGCGGCCGTCCCGTGGCGCTCCTGACGCCCATGCCGGGCAACGCCGACGCGCTAGAGCGGCTCGTATCCGAGGGCCGCGCCGTTCCGCCCCGCCTCTCGCTCGCGGAGCTGCCGGCCCCGCTTCGGGTTCGTGGCGGCATTACGGCGAGCGAAGCCCTTCGGCAGCAGCGCGACGAAGACTGACGTGGCGGCGCCCCTCGTCTACCTCGACTCCTCGGCCCTCGTGAAGCTCGTCGTCCCTGAGGATGGGACCGACGCGCTGCGCGCCTGGCTCTCGTCGCGCCCCGGCGTCGTTTCCTCCTCGATCGCCGTGACGGAAGTGCGCCGGGCCGTCGGCCGGGTCTCGACACGACGGAGCCTGTCGGACCGTGCCAGGCTCGTCCTCGATGGCGTCGCCCTCCTCGCTGTGGACCTCGCCGTTCTCGAGACCGCTGCCGGCCTGAAGCCTCCTGAGCTTCGGACGCCCGACGCGATCCACGTCGCCTCGGCTCTCTCGCTCGGCGCGGACCTTCTCGCGTTCGTCACCTGGGACGAGCGGCAGGAAGTCGCTGCGAGGAGAGCAGGCCTGCCCGTCGCGAGGCCGTAACGCCGGCGGTCGTCACGGTCCGCCCGGAAACGGCCTGGGCGCGAGGGCGGGCGAACCGAGGGGAGCTGCCTGGCCCGGAACAGACGGCCGGTGCGTCGAACGCTCGTAACCTCGCCGGTCCGCTCGGGGAGGAGCCGTCGCGGAAGGCGGCCCGCTCCCCGCCGCGGTCCTTTCCGGCTCACTACCGAGGTAGTCTCCGCGCCGTCCGGAGGCGACGATGGCCGAGCCGAAGACGAAGAAGACCGAAGCGAGCGTCGAGGCGTTCCTCGACGGCGTCGGGGACGCCGGGAGGCGCGAGGACGCCAGGGTCGTCCTCGGGCTGATGAAGCGGATCACCGGGGAGGAGCCGAAGATGTGGGGCCCCTCCATCGTCGGATTCGGCTCGTACACGTACACCTACGCGAGCGGCCAGACCGGCGACTGGCCGATCGCGGCGTTCTCGCCGCGCAAGCAGGCGCTCACGCTCTACCTCATGCCCGGGTTCGAGAGGGACGCGGAGCTGATGAAGCGTCTCGGGAAGCACAAGACCGGGAAGTCGTGCCTCTACCTCAACCGCCTCGCGGAAGTCGACGCGGCCGTTCTCGAGGAGCTCGTGCGCCTCTCCGTCGAGCGGATGAGGAATCGAGAGGGCTGAGGAGACGGAGACGGTCGGCCGAGGCCCGGCTCTCGACCGCCGCCCGTCCCCGAAGCTCAGCGGACCCGGATCCGTCCGGCTCCGGGCCCCGCGACCCGCCCGATCCGCCGCGCGTCCGCGACGCGGCGAGCGCGGAGGGCCGACAGGAGCGCTTCGCAGCGCTCCCCGGGCAGGGCGACGAGGAGCCCGCCGGAGGTCTGCGCGTCCGCGAGGAGGAGGCGGTCGACGCGCGAGAGTCCGGTCGCGAAGTCGACGTGGGGCGCGACGTGCTCGAGGTTCTCGAGCGAGCCGCCCGGCACGCAGTCGGCCGCGGCGAGGTCGCGCGCTCCCGGGAGGAGCGGCACGGCGGCGGCGTCGAGCTCGACGTCGACCCCCGAGGCGGCCGCCATCTCGCGGAGGTGGCCGAGGAGGCCGAAGCCGGTCACGTCGGTGCAGGCGGAGGCGCCGACCTCGAGCATCGCTTCGGCGGCGGCCCGGTTCAGCGTGCGCATGACGGCGACGAGGCGGCGCTCGACGTCCGCGCCGGCCAGGCCGCGCTTCACCGCCGTCGCGAG
>CAYVPO010000114.1:0-11936 GCA_964453825.1 uncultured Holophagales bacterium | reverse complement strand
GCGTGATGCAGATCCGCGGCGGCTTCGACAAGTCGAAGGACCCGGTCGAGGTGCTGCACATCGCGCGGCTCCTCGCGCGGGCGCTCGACGAGCATTCGGGAGGCGAGACGGAGGCCTGAAGGGGAGCCGCGTCAGCCCGGCGGCGCCGTCCCGCGCGGGGTCGGTCGCGGCGCGGGAGCCAACGAGGGAGGCGCGGACACGGGACTCTCCTTCGCGGGCGACGTCGTCGGCGGGGTCGGCGTCGCCGCTCCCGGAACGGACACCGCTGCCGGCACCGGGTTCGTCGCGGGTGCGGCCGGAGAGGGCGGTGTCGGGAGCTCGGGCGCGGACGGCTCGTCCGTCGCGGCCGGCAGATCCACGGCGGCCGCAGGCGCGGCGACCGTCGCGTCCAGGACCTCGTCGTCCGGCTCGAGCGCGTCCGATTCCCCGCTGCCCGCGAGCGGCTCCTCTCCCGGTACGTCGGGCGGCGTCCATCGCAGCCGGAGCGGCGTCTCGAGCTCGACCTTCAGCTCTTCGGGTGTCAGCATTCCGACGGAGGCGAGGCGGCGGAGGACTCCGTTCACGAGCCGGGTGAACCCGCGAGACAGGACGCCGCTCGCGAACGACGGCTGGTACTTGACCGGGCCCGGAATGAGCGCGACGAGGAAGGCCCCTTCGCGCGGCGTCAGGTCCTGGGGGTTCTTCCCGAAGTAGTGGCGCGCTGCGGGGCCGAGGCCGTGAAGGCCCGGTCCCCACTCGATGACGTTCAGGTAGATCTCGAGTATCCGGCGCTTCCCGAGCGTCGCCTCGAGGTGGAGCGCGAGGGCTGCCTCCTGGAGCTTTCGGCGATAGCTCCTCTCGCGCGTCAGGAAGAGGTTCTTCGCGAGCTGCTGCGTGATCGTCGAGGCGCCGCGCGCCCTCCGGCCCCGCACCCAGTTCATCGACGCCGCGACCGGAATCTCCCCGAGGTCGAGGCCGGGGTGTCCCCAGAAGTCGGCGTCCTCGGACGTGAGAAGGCCGCGGACGAAGTGCGCCGGTACGTCGTCGAGGGGGACGAAGTCGGGGCTGGCCGGATCGACCGCGACCGGGGTCCTGCGGCCGTCCCGGCCCGTCATGACCCGCCGGAACGGCCCGCGCAGCCGCTCCACTTCGGGGAGCGGGCGCGCGGGCGGGCGAAAGTCGAGGTTCTCCTCGACGGCCCACGACTTCGGGTCGAGCATCCGCCCGCTGATCCGGGCCACGAGCTCGGCGCTCCCGAGGTCGCCTTCTCCGGCGGGGAGCTCGAGTCCGGAGGCGGCGAGGAGCGGTCCGAGCTCGAGGCGCGGCACCTCGACCGACGCGGCAATCCAGGCGTCGCCGGGCGCGAACGCGGCCGCGCCCTGCGCCGTCCCACGCAGTCCCGCGGCGTCTCCGGACGCGCAGGCGACGTCGACGTAGCGGGCCGCCGGGAAGATCGTCGCGCTCAGCGATCCCTCCGCGTCGAACGGATCGCCGAGGGATGCCTCGGCGGGCCCATCCTCGTCGGGGGGGAGCGCGAGGCGAACCCTCCGCAGGACGAGGTTCGCGTCGACGGAGAAGCCCTCTCCGCCGGCCGGGGCGAGGCCGACCGTCCCCGTGGCCAGGCCGAGATCACCCACGGACGTCCCGTTGCGAGACAGGCGGACGAGCCGCGTGAGGTCCAGTCGGTCGGCGCGGACGCGGAGGCGACGCCCCGCGTTGCGGTCGAGCGAGAAGGCCCCTGCGCCGGACCGATCCGAGAGCCAGAGCAGCCCGTCCCGCAAGGAAGCGTCCCAGGTCGCGGGCTCGACGACGAGCGAGAGCCCCAGCGGAAGCTCGGCCGAAAGCCGCCCGACCTCGACGCGCCGAAGCCGTCCCGCCAGGCCGCGCCCCGAGAATCCCGCCCGGACGTCGATCCGGTCGACGCGGGCGGCGAGGCCGTGCCCGGCGAGCGAGACTCCCGAGAGGCGAGCACGGAACGGGAGGCGGACCCTCACGCCGTCGACGTCGGCCCGGAATCCGCGCTCCGCCGCCTCGGAAACGATTCGGGCACGGAGCTTCCCCTCGAGGGCCGCCTCGACGACGGCGAGGACGCCTCGAGCGGCCGCACCCGCGAGGAGCGCGCCGAGCGCGAGGAGGAGGACGCGACGCGCGCGGGACATTCGAAGCTCCGACTTTACCGGCACTGGGCTCCGGAGGGCACTCTCATCTCGAGTCGCGCCGCCGGACACGGGATGGCGCCCTTGACGGCAGGCCGCGCGCCCCCTACGGTTGCCGTTCGAGGCGACACGCGGGATGGACCAGGAGGAGAAATCCGAGCGGAGCCGGGTGCTGATCCTGGAAGCGGCACTCGAGCTCTTTTCCCGGCAGGGCTACCGGGGGACGAGCATCCGCGACATTTCCCGGGCCGCCGGCGTCTCCACCGGGAGCGTCTACCACCACTTCCACGACAAGGAGGAGCTCTTCGACACGCTCCTCTCCCAGTACTGGCACGCGATCGAGAGCCCGGACTTCCCGTTCAACCGGGCGCTCGCCTCAGGCGCCTTCCCGGACCGTCTCGAGGAGCTCGCCGCGGCCGCAGAGGAGAGCGTGCGGAGCTGGGAGCGCCACGTCGCGCTCATCTACGTCGACGTCGTGGAGATGCAGGGGACGCACATCCAGCGCTTCTATGCGGGGATGGCGGACCGCTTCGATGCGTTCCTTCGACGCTACCGCGCCCAGGACGACTTCGAGGCCCGTCTCGCGCCCGGCGTCTCGCCCCTCTCCGCCGTCATGCTCGCGAGCCGGATCTTCCTTCAGTACTACGCGGTCGAGCGTCTCTTCCGCGTTCCCGAGCAGTTCGGGAAGCCGTCGAAGGAAGCGATCCGGGACATCTCGGGGATCCTGCGTCGGGGATTGCTCCGCGAACGCCACCCCGCCCGGTAGGAGGCCTCCGCCCGCCGCGGGCGGTCCGGCTTCGCCGATACTGAGCGCCCGAACGGCCGAAAGCCCGGCCGGGAAAGGTCCCGATGAGCTCCGTGGAAGAGCGCCTCGACGCAGTCCCTCGCGTACCGCTCGCGGCGCTCCCGACGCCCGTTCAGGACGCCCCTCGCCTCGCTCGCCTGCTCGGCCTCGCCCGCCTGCTCGTCAAGCGGGACGACCTGACCGGCCTCGCGATGGGCGGGAACAAGGCCCGAAAGCTCGAGTTCGACCTCGCCCCCGCCCTGGAGCAAGCGTCCGACGTCCTCGTCACCGTGGGCGGGACGCAGTCGAACCACGCCGTCCTGACGGCCGCCGCCGCGCGGCGGCTCGGCCTCGACATCAGGCTCGTCCTCGGGGGGCCAGACGTCGCCCGGCGGAAGGGAAACCTCCTCCTCGGCACGATCTACGGAGCCGGGACCCGCTACCTCGTCGACGACGACGAGAACGACTCTCTGGCCGCCGCCATGGAAGGCTGGGTCCGGGAGCTCCGCGCCGAGGGAAGAAGGCCCTTCGCCGTTCCGCTCGGCGGGAGCACCAGCCACGGCGCCCTCGGTTACGTCCGGGCGATGCGCGAGCTCTCCGGGCAGCTCGACGGCGCCCCGTGCCAGGTCATCGCGGCGGTCGGCTCGTGCGGAACGCTCGCCGGCCTCGCGCTCGGCGCGCGGCTCTTCCTCCCCTCCGCCCGCGTCGTCGGGATCAGCGTCTCCCGCGCGGCGGGCGCGATCGCGGCGCGGACGGCCGAGCTCGCGGCCGGGAGCGCACGGCTCCTCGGTCTCGAACCCCTCCTCGACGCCTCCGCCGTCGAGGCCCACGACGAGTTCCGCGGAGAGTACGGCGTCGCGACCGAGGCGGGGCACGAGGCGATCCTCGAGAGCGCCCGCCTCGAAGGGCTCCTTCTCGACCCGGTCTACACCGGGAAGGCGATGGCGGGTCTCTTCGGGCTCGCCCGTGCCCGGCTCCTCGATCCCGACGTTCCGGTCGTCTTCCTCCACACCGGCGGCCTCCCGATCCTCTTCGCCTTCGACGACGCCTTCGACGACGACGCGGCGTTCGAGAAGGTCTTCCCTGGAGGCGCTCGATGAAGTCCCGCGCCCGGGCCCCTCTCGCCGCTCTGCTTCTCCTCGCGACCTCCGCCCGCCCCCTCGCCGCGCAGGAGCCCGATAGCGCGCGGGAGACCGATCCGGCCGTTCGCGAGCGCGCCGCGGCGTCGCTCGCCGCGGGCGGCGCGGCGTCCGTCGAGCCGCTCGCCGCCGCCCTCGCGGATCCCGACCCGTTCGTTGCCGGCGCCGCCGCGGACGCGCTCGCGCGCATCGGTCCCGCGAGCGTCCCCGCGCTCCTCCGCTCGCTGGAGAACCCGCGTTCGGACGTCCGGACCGGCGCCGCGATCGCCCTCGGCAAGCTCGGCCCGGGCGCGGTCGACGCCGTCCCCGCGCTCACGAAGGCCCTGGCGGATCCGGAACCCGTCGTCCGCTGGACGGCCGCGAACGCCCTCGGCGCCGCCGGCGCTCGAGCCTCCTCCGCGCTCCCCGCTCTCCGCGACGCCCTCCGGGACCGCGACGAGGACGTCCGGCGGGGAGCGGCGCTCGCGCTCGAGAGAATCGACGCCGCAGCCTGGCTCCGCCCACCCGCGTGGGAAGAAACGCTCGCGACGATCGAACGGCTCGTGCCGCTCCTGATGGAGGAGCACCGCGTCCCCGGCGTCTCGATCGCGCTCGTGAGGGGCCGGAAGGTGGCCTGGACGAGGGCCTGGGGCGTCGCCGACGCGAAGACGCGCACGCCCGTCTCGCCTTCGACTCTCTTCGAAGTCGCGTCGATGACGAAGCCGGCGTTCGCGTACGTCGCCCTGATGCTCGCCGCGGAGGGGAAGCTCGACCTCGACCGGCCGCTCGCCGAGGTCGTCGACCTTCCCACCGTCCCCGGCCAGCCGGAGCTCCGGAGGATCACGCCGCGAATGGTCCTCTCGCACACCTCGGGCCTGCCGAACTGGCGACCGGGAGGAGAGGAGCGCGACGGCCCGCTCGCCGTCCTCGTCGAGCCGGGCACACGGTTCGGCTACTCTGGAGAGGCGTTCTTCCTGCTCCAGCGCGCCGTCGAGAAGCTCGTGGGTGCGCCGCTCGAAACGCACGCGAAGGCGGCCTTCTTCGAGCCTCTCGGGATGGAGAGCGCCTCGTTCGTCTGGTCGCCCGGGCTCGACGACTCGCTGGCGACGGGGCACGGCGAAGACGGCGCGCCGAAGCCGCGGGCGCGCTACCGCCACGCGAACGCGGCGTACACGCTCGTCGCGACGGCCCCCGACTACGCCCGGTTCCTCACCGCCCTCCTCGACCCCGAAGCGTTCGGGCCCCGAGCGCTCCCGGGCGCCGCGGTCGACGGAATGCTCCGGCATGCGGTCCGCGCCGACGCCCGCGACCCGATCGAGCGGCCCGGCCGCGCCCGCGGCGGCGCCGTCTTCTGGGGTCTCGGGTGGGGAATCAACGAGACCCCGGGCGGCGACGTCGTCTACCACAGCGGCGCGAACCAGACGGGCTTCCGCTGCTACTCGCAGCTCTCGGTCCCGCGCGGGACCGGGATCGTGATCCTCACGAACGGGCTCGGCGGCGGCGCGCTCTGGACGCGCCTCGTCGCCGCGATCGGCGACCTCTGACCCTCAGAACGACGTCGACTTCGCCGCCAGGAACCTCCGGAGGACGCCGAAGAAGGCGTCGGGCTTCTCGAGGTAGACGACGTGGCCGGAGCCCTCGATCGGCTCCCAGCGCGCGTCCCGGAAGACGGAGAGGAGCTTCCTCTGCACCCACGGCGGGATCGTCCGGTCCTCGGCGCCGGGGACGACGAGGACGGGGCCGGGGAAGGCCGCGTAGCCCGCGAGGTTCCCGTCCAGCGCCTCGAAGAACGGGTCCTGCGCGAGCGTGAGGCGGACGAGGGCATGCGTCCGGCCCGCGTATCGATCGTGGAATCGGGCCCTCAGCGCCGGGAGGCTTTCCTTCATCTCCGAGACGAACGTCTCGCCGAAGATCTTCTCGTACATGTAGTGCGTGTAGAGGTCGAAGACCTCCGGCCCACCCCGGTAGAAGCGGAGGGAGACCTCCTGGTACATCGAGAAGAGCTCCTCGTGCGACAGGAGGATTCCCGAGAGCGTCAGCGTGTGGAGCCGCTCGGGGAAGAGGCGCGCGACCTCGGACGCGACGAATCCGCCGTACGAGACGCCGACGGCGTGGCACCGCTCGATGCCGAGGACGTCGAGGACCCTCGGCAGGTACCCCGCGAACGCCGCGATCGAGCAGGGCTCGTCGGGCGCCGACGAGAGCCCCTGGCCGAGGTAGTCGTAGAGGACGACGTCGTACCGGTCGAGGAGGCGCGGGAGGACGCCGTACCAGGCGCGCGTGTGCATCGCGAGGCCGTTCAGCAGGCAGACGGACTCCCGGTCGCCCTGCCCGACGAACTCCCAGCGGATCCGGTGGCCTCCGGCGTCGAGGAAGCCCTCGCGGTCGGGGACGATCTCGCCCATGGCTGTCCGCAAGTGCCGGCGACCGTCAGGTCGCCGGCACCAGAACCGTGCAGACCGACGCGCAGACCGGCCCGCCGATGTTGAACGTCGCGGCGGCCTTCGGGTTCGGCACCTGGAGCTCCTTCGGCACCTTCCCGAGAAGCTGCCACGCGCACCAGCCGACCATCGCGATGCCGGTCGCCCCGATCGGGTGACCCTTCGCGATGAGGCCGCCGGAGGTGTTGATCGCGCACTCGCCGTCGACGCGCGCCTTCCCCTCGCGCCAGTAGCGGGCGCCCTTCCCGAAGTCGGCCTTGCCGATCACCTCGGCGCCGATCGCCCCCATGACGCTGAAGCAGTCGTGGACCTCCGCGACGTCGATCGAGTCGGGGCAGAGGCCCGACCGCTCGTAGGCCTTCCTCATCGCCTCGAGCGCCGCCCTCGGCCGGAGGACGTCGCGCCCCTCCTTCTTCAGGGGATCGGTCGCCTGTCCCCACCCGGCGAGGCGCACGCAGTCGGCCTTCGCGACGCCGAGCCGGGCGAGCCCCTCCTCCGTCGCCAGGAGCATCCCGGCCCAGCCGTCGGAGATCTGCGAGCAGTCGTACGTCTTCAGGGGAAGACCGTCGACGACGTACCGATTGACCCCCTCGATCCTCATGGCGGTCTCGAGCGTCACCTCGTTCTTCTGCATCTGTGCGAACGGGTTCTTCCGGGCGTTCTCGTACTCGGCGACGGCGATCGCCGCGAGGTCCTCCTCGGTCGCGCCCCACTCGTCCATGTAGGCCTTCATCACCTCCGCGAAGAGGTGGGGAAAGACGAACGTCTTGCCGGGGCGCTCGTCGGGGTGCGAGTAGAGGCCGAGGACTTTCCCGACGAGCTTGCCGTCCATCTTCCCTTCGGCGTCGCGCATCTTCTCGAAGCCGACGGCGAGGCCGACGTCCCCCTCGCCGAGCATCAGCTTGCTCGCGACGGCGAGGATCGCCTGCCCGCCGGTGGCGCAGGCGTTCTCGACGCTCTCGATCGGTTTGCCCTCGAGGCCGGGGGTCATGGCGAGGAGCCCCGAGAGGAGCCCCTGCTCGTTGAGCGTCAGGTTGCAGACGGCCCCGACCGTGGCGACGTCGACCGCCGAGGCTTCGGCCTTCACGGAGGAGCAGGTCTCCTCGGCGGCCTTCCGGAGGATCTCCGGCACGGTCGCGGCCATGAGCTTCCCGAACTTCGACTGCTGGTACGCGGCGATGTAGATCGGCTTCACGGCTGTCCTCCGATCCGCTCGGATTCCCGGGAGTGCTCCCCGCCCGGGAGCGGGTGCCGGGCGAGGAAGGCGAGGACGTGATCGAGAGTTTCGCGCGGTTTCTCGACGACGAGGCCATGCCCGCAGCCGGGGACGACGGCCAGCTCCCCGCGGGGGAGCGCAGCCGCGAGCGACTCGCCCCGCTCCCGCGGCACGGCGCGGTCCCCCGCCGCGAGGAGGACGAGGACGGGGCAGGCCACCTTCGGGAGCAGCGGCCGGAGGTCGAGCCCTTCGAGGGCGGAGAGGAGCGAGGCGAGACCGGTGAACCAGGAGTCCGGGAGGAGCGAGACGGAGGTGCGGCGGGCCGCGATCTCCTCCGCGTGCGCCTCGGCCCAGTCCCTCGAGAACGCGAAGGCCGAGACGAGGTCGTAGACCTTCTCCCGCGAGCCCCCCGCGAGCACCTCGCGGCAGGCCACGGCCATCCGGTCGGCCTCGGCCCACATCTCCGGCGAGACGCGATCCGCGACCGTCATCGCGACGAGGGAGCCGACGCGGGCGGGCGCCCGCGCGACGAGAAAGAGGCCGGCGAAGGCTCCGTAGCTCGTCCCGGCGACGTGGCACCGCGCGACGCCGAGGTGGTCGAGGAGCACGAGGAGGTCCTCCGCGTGGCCCGCGAACCCCTCGGGCCTCTCTCCCGGCGACCGGAGCATTCCGCGCAGGTCGCACCGGATCACCCGGAACCGCTCCGCGAGCGGGGCGACGTACGGGTCCCACGACGTGAAGCTCATCATCCCGCCGTTCAGCAGGAGGAGCGGGTCGCCCTCCCCGTCCACCTGGTGCGCGAGGAGGCGGGGGCCGCTCACGCGGCACCCCGGCCGGCGAGATACGCGTCCCGGAGCTCCCCCTTGACGACCTTTCCGTAGGCCGTCCGGGGCAGCGCTTCGACGAAGACGACGTCCTTGGGCAGCTTGTAACGGGCGAGGCGTGCCTCTGCGAAGGAGAGGAGGCCCTCCTTCGTGAGCGCCTCGCCCGGGCGGACGACGACGAACGCGACGCCGATCTCGCCCCACGTCGGCTCGGGGACTCCGACGACCGCCGCGTCCATCACGGCCGGATGGAGGAGGAGCTCGCCTTCGATCTCCGCCGGGTAGACGTTCACGCCGCCGGAGATGAGCATGTCCTTCCGCCGCCCCGCGATCGTGAAGAAGCCGTCCGCGTCCTTCCTGGCGAGGTCCCCCGTGTGGAAGAAGCCCTCGTCGTCGAGCGCGGCGGCCGTCGCCGCGGGGTTCATCCAGTAGCCCTTCGAGACGTGCGGCCCGCGGAGGCAGAGCTCCCCCACCTCGCCGACGGACAACTCGGCGCCGGTCTCGTCGACGAGCTTCGCGTCGGTCATCATGAGCGGCCTGCCGATCGACCCCTTCTTCGCGACCGACTCCTCGACCGACATCGCGAAGCAGTTCACGCCGACCTCGGTGAGGCCGTACCCCTGCTTGAAGACGACGCCCCGCGACTGGTAGGCCTCGATGAGGTAGAGCGGGAGCGGCGCGCCGCCGCTGATGAGCCACCGGATCGAGGCGAGGTCGGCGGAGGCGAACGACGGATGCTCGAGGAGCAGCTTCCAGATCGTCGGGACGCCGAGGACGACGGTGCAGCGCTCCTTCGCCACGGTGGCCCAGACCTCCGCTGCGTCGAAGCCCGCGTGGAGGACGATCGTCCCGCCCGCCGCGAGGACCGGCGCGAAGAAGGCCCCGAGCCCCCCCGCGTGGTAGAGCGGCGTGAAGACGGGGCTGACGTCGCTCTCGGCCAGCCCCCAGCAGAGCGCCGTGTTCCAGGCGTTCCACGACGTCATCCGGTGCGGGACCATCACCCCCTTCGGCTTCCCCGTCGTCCCGCTCGTGTAGAGGAGGAGGTGGAGATCCTCGCCGCCGCAGCGCGTCCGCTCGAACGGCCCGTCGGGGAGAGCCGCGAGCGCCGCCGCGAGCGAGAGGTCTCCCGGAGCGCTGGGCGTGTCGAGCGCTATCCGGCGCGGCACGGCCGCCTCGGTCCTGAGCGCGGCGACGGTCTCGCCGAGATCGCCGCCGTAGGCGAGCGCCGAGACGTCCGCGTTCCTCACGATGAAGGCGAGCTCTTTCGGCGTCAGGCGCGTCCCGAGCGGGACGAGGACGAGCCCCGTCTTCGCGGCCGCGAAGATGAAGTCGACGTACTCGACCCGGTTGTGGGCGAGGAGGGCGACGCGATCCCCCTTCATCAGCCCGAGCCGGTCGCGAAGGAACGCCGCGGCCCGCTCGGCCCGCGCGTTCAGCTCTCCGTAGGTGAAGCGCTCCCCGGTCGGGACGAAGACGAGGGCGCACCTGTCGGGCGAAAGGCGCGCCCGCTCGCCGAGGACGTCGGCGTGGATCATCGGGCGGGCTCCGGCACGGCCGCCGACGACTCGGGAGCCGCCGCCTTCTCCGGCGGCGGCGCGTCGAGCAGCTTCCCGAGCGCCGCAGCGAACGCGGCCGGGCACTCCTGCTGCGGCACGTGCCCGCAGCGCGGCAGCTCGGTGAGCCGCGCCCGCGGGAGGCCCGCGCGAACGCGCTCCGCGTAGGAGAGCGGCATCATCCGGTCCGAGGCGCCCCAGACGAGGTCGACGGGGACGTCCAGCTCCGCGAGCCGGCCTTCGAGGACGAACCGCTCCATCTCTCCGGCGGTCGCGGCGAGCCGCGCGAGCGGCCCCGTCCTCGCCTGCCGGACGACGTCGTCGAGGACGAAGTCGGGGACCCGGACCGAGCCCGGGTCGCGGAGCGCGTCGACCGCCTTCCGCGCCTCCGCCCGGTCCTTCGGGAGGAGCGTCAGTCCCGCCGCCTCGTGCTTCAGCGGTCCTCCGTTGACGAGGACCACCCGCTCGACGCGCTCCGGGTGATCGAGCGCCCAGAGGCAGGCGAGCCAGGCCCCGAGGGAGTTCCCCACGATCGTGAGCTTCTCGTTCGGCGCCGCCGCATCGAGGACGGCCGTCAGGCCCTGGAGAAGCGCTTCGACCGAGATCGGCCCCGTCTCCGGCGCGCTCGCGCCGTGACCGGCGAGGTCGGGGACGACGAGCGTCCGGCCCGCGCGCAGCTTCGGCGCGACGTGGGACCAGGTCGCCGCCTGGCCTCCGGCACCGTGCAGGAGGACGAGGCCCGGTCCTCTCCCGCCGCGGAAGAACCTCTGCGGCCCGACCGGAGACGGGACGACGCTCGTCTCGAGCCCCGCCTTCGCGAGGGCGCGGCGCCCCGCGGCGGCGTACGCCGCGAGGGGTCGCATCCTCGCCCAGAGGAAGAGCGCGATCGCCCCGAGGAGGACGACGGCGACCGCGGCGAGGAGGAGATTCACGGGTCGGTTCACGGTCTCACCTCCGCGCCGCGGCCGCGGCTCACATCCGGATCGCGACGCCGGCCTGGTTGTACCCCACGCCGGAGCCGATCATGACGACGAGGTCGCCCTTCTTCACCTTACCCTGCTCGATCGCGTCGTCGAGCGCCATCGGGATGCAGGCCGACCCCGTGTAGCCCCACTTCTCCATGATCGTGTGGGCCTTCTCGACCGGCAGCCCGAGGTCGTTCATCACGAGCTCGATGGAGGGCTTACGGACCTGCGTGAAGATGACCTGGTCGATCTCGGAGAGGGCGAACCCTCCCTCCGCGGACAGGCGCCTCACGAGGCGTGGCCACCCCTCGTGGTTGATCTCCGGGGGGTACTTCTCGACCATCTTCACGGCCGTCCGGCCGGCCTGCACGGCCTCGACCGTCGCCGGCTCCGCCGTCCCTCCCGCGAAGATCCCCCAGCATTTCGCGTACTCGCCGCCGGCCTGCATCGCGGAGTTGAGGAAGCCGGGCTCTTCGCCCCCCGTCAGGATCGCGGCGCCGGCGCCGTCGCCGTAGAAGAAGACCATCGGGTCGTTCGGGTCGGCGAGCTTGTGCATCAGGTAGACGCCGAGGACGAGGACGGTCTTCAGCGCCGGGTTCGCGGCGATGAGGCCGGAGCCGACCGCGATCCCGGTCGGGAACGACGCGCAGGCGCAGCCGACGTCGAACGTCCCGGCGTTCTTCGCGCCGAGCTTTCCCTGGAGGACGACGGAGGTCGCCGGCGTGACGTAGTCGGGCGAGTCGGTGCCGAGGATGATGAGGTCGAGGTCGAGCGGCGTCAGGCCGGCGCGCTCCAGCGCCAGCTGCGCCGCGGGGAGGGCCAGGTCGGAGGTCGCCCACTCCTCGGGGGCGTAGAAGCGGGTCCGGATGCCGCTCGAGGCCTCCATCTTGTCGACGAAGT
>CAYVPO010000113.1:1179-12192 GCA_964453825.1 uncultured Holophagales bacterium | reverse complement strand
CCGACCCAGACCGCGATCGACATGTTGTAGCCGAGCAGCCAGAGGTACCAGACGGCGCCGACGACGGAGAACGGCACGGCCAGGACGATGATGAGCGTCTTCGTCACCGACTTCGTGTTCGCGTACATGAGGAGGAAGATCAGGACGAGGGTGACCGGTATGACGACCTTGAGCCGTTCCCGCACCCTCACCATGTTCTCCCACTGGCCGCTCCAGACGAGGGAGTACCCGGTGGGGACGGTCACCCGCTCCGCGACGGCCGCCTTCGCCTTCTCGACGAAGCGCCCGACGTCCTCCTTCGACGTGTCGAAGTCGACGTAGACGTAGCCCGAGAGGAGCCCGTTCTCGTTGCGGATCATCGACGGCCCCGTCACGAGGCGGATGTCGGCGAGCTGCCCGAGCGGCACCTGCGCCCCCGACATCGTCGGGACGAGGACGCGCGAGAGGCTCGCGAGGTCCTCGCGCAGCTCCCGCGGGTAGCGGACGTTGACGCCGTAGCGCTCCCGCCCCTCGACGGTCGTCGTCACGGTCTCGCCGCCGATCGCGGTCATGATCACCATGTTCGCGTCGGCGGCGGTGAGACCGTAGCGGGCGAGCGCGTCGCGCTTCAGCTCGAAGTCGACGAAGTAGCCTCCCGCGACCCTCTCGGCGAACGCCGACCGCGTCGCCGGGAGCGTCCTCACGGCCGCCTCGACCTCGGCGCCGATCCGCTCGATCTCGGCGAGGTCCGAGCCGAAGACCTTCACGCCGATCGGCGTCCGGATCCCCGTCGTGAGCATGTCGATCCGCCCCTTGATCGGCATCGTCCAGGCGTTCGTCGAGCCTGGGATCTTGAGCGCTCGGTCCATCTCGCCGATGAGCTCCTCGTACGTGATCCGGTCGCGCCAGACGTGCCGGAGGACGGCCGAGAGCCACTCCGGCGCCCATGGCGAGAACCAGCGCTCCTTCGGCCGCCACTCGTTCTCGGGTTTGAGGATGACCGTCGTCTCCATCATCGAGAGGGGCGCCGGGTCGGTCGAGGTCTCCGCGCGCCCCGCCTTGCCGAAGACCCGCTCCACCTCGGGGAACGTCGCGAGGACCCGGTCCTGGGTCTGGAGGAGCTTCGCGGCCTCGGTGACGGAGATGCCGGGGAGCGTCGTCGGCATGTAGAGGATCGTCCCCTCGTGGAGCGGCGGCATGAACTCCGACCCCAGTGAGAGGTAGACCGGCACGGTCGAGACGAGGACGAGGAGCGAGATCGCGACGACCTTCTTCGGGTGGCGAAGCACGGCCCGGCAGACCGGGTCGTAGAGCCGGAAGAGGACCTTCGAGACGGGGTGCTTCTCCTCGGCGTGGTAGGTCCCGACGGCCACCGCGTTGACGACCTTCTCGGCGAGGCGGGCGGGAAGCCGGACGAGCCTCGTCAGGAGCCCTCCCTCGCGGTGCGCGAAGCCGAACCGGAACGGGTCCATCCGCGCGAAGAGCATCCGCATCGCCGGGTCGAGCGTGATCGCGAGAACCGCCGCGAGGGCCATCGCGAAGTTCTTCGACCAGGCGAGCGGCGTGAAGAGGCGCCCCTCCTGGTCGACGAGCGTGAAGATCGGGAGGAACGAGACGGCGATGACGAGAAGGGAGAAGAAGACCGCCGGGCCGACCTCCATCAGCGCCTCGAGGCGGACGGCGTGGAAGTCCCCCTTCCGCCCGGTGTCGTTCCAGATCTGGAGCTTCTTGTAGGCGTTCTCCACCTCGACGATCGCGCCGTCGACGAGGACGCCGATGGAGATCGCGATGCCGCCGAGCGACATGATGTTGACCGTGATCCCCATCAGGTGGAGCGGGATGAACGCGAGGAGGACCGACACCGGGATCGTCAGGATCGGGACGAGCGCGCTCGGGACGTGCCAGAGGAAGATCAGGATGACGATCGAGACGATGACGATCTCCTCGACGAGCTTCCCCTTCAGGTTGTCGATCGCCGACTCGATGAGCGTCGACCGGTCGTAGGTCGTCACGAGCTTCACGCCGGGCGGGAGCGACGGCCGGATCTCGTCGATCCGCTCCTTCACCCGCTCGATGACGTGGAGGGCGTTCTCGCCGGAGCGCATGACGACGATGCCGCCGACGGTCTCCCCCTTCCCGTCCAGCTCGGCGAGCCCGCGGCGCAGGTCGGGCCCGAGGGCCACGCTCCCGACGTCCTTGATCGTCACCGGCGTCCCGCGCTCGTCGGTCTTCACCACGACCTTCTCGATGTCGGCCGATCCCTTCAGGTAGCCGCGGCCGCGCACCATGTACTCGCGGCCGGAGATCTCGATGAGCCGCCCCCCGACCTCGTCGTTGCTCCTCCGGAGGGCGTCCGAAACGGCCTCGAGGGAGATGCCGTACGCCGCGAGGCGGTTCGGGTCGACGGTGACCTGGTACTGCCGCGCCATCCCGCCGACGGTCGCGACCTCCGCGACGCCCGGCACCGACTGGAGCTGGTATCGGAGGAACCAGTCCTGGTAGGAGCGGAGCTCGTCGAGGGAGGTCTTCCCCGTCTCGTCGACGAGGGCGTACTGGTAGACCCACCCGACGCCCGTGGCGTCCGGGCCGATCTCCGTCTTCACTCCCGGTGGCAGGCTCCCTCCGATCTTGGAGAGGTACTCGAGGACGCGCGAGCGGGCCCAGTAGAGGTCGGTCCCGTCCTCGAAGATGACGTAGACGAACGAGTAGCCGAAGTCGGAGAAGCCCCGGATCGTTTTCACCTTCGGCGCCCCGAGGAGGGCGGTGACGATCGGGTAGGTCACCTGGTCCTCGAGGATGTCGGGGCTCCGGTCCCACTTCGAGAGGACGATGACCTGGGTGTCGGAGAGGTCGGGGATCGCGTCGAGCGGGACGTTCCGGAGCGCGCGGAAGGCGAGGAGGACCGCGACCGCCCAGAGGGCGAGGACGAGGTACTTGTTCTCCGCCGAGAAGCGGATGATCTTCTTGATCACGACCGTCCCCTCAGTGCTCGTGCCCGGTGTCCGGTGTCGTGGGCGCAGGTGAAGGTGCCGGTGCCGAGTGGCCTTCGTGGCCCGTCGCCGGCGCAGCGGCATCCTTCATCCCCGCGAGGGCCGCGGCGAGGCGCGATTCGGAGTCGACGAGGAAGCTCGCCCCGAGGGCGATCTCCTCCCCTTCCGCGAGGCCCGCGAGGATCTCCCAGCTCCCGCCCCCCTGCTCCCCGACCTTCACCTCCCGCGGCTCGAGGACCCCTTCCCCCTTCGCGACGAAGACGACCTTCCGCGTCCCGCTGTCGAGGACGGCGTCGTCAGGGACCTTCAGCGCAGTCCGCGGCGCGCTCTCGAGGACGACGTCCGCGAACATCTCGGGCTTCAGCTCCTCGCGGGGGTTCGCGAACTCGAGGCGGACCTTCGCCGTTCGCGTCTTCTCGTCGAGCGACGGGTAGATGTAGGTCACCTTCCCCGTCCAGCTCTGTCCCGGGCGGTAGGCGAGCGTCATCCGTCCCGTCTGCCCCACCTTCACGCGCGGGAGCTCCGACTCGTAGACGTCGGCGAGGACCCAGACGGACGAGAGGTCGACGATGTCGAAGAGCGTGTCGGACGGCATGACCTTCATCCCGTGGAAGGCCGTCCGCGCCGTCACGTAGCCGGAGGTCGGCGCGTAGATCGGGAAGCTCCGGAGCGGCTCGCCGCGCGCCTCGAGGGCCGCGATGTCCTTCTCGGTCACCTCCCAGAGCCGGAGGCGCTGGCGGGTCGCGTCGAGGAGCCGCTCGGCCCCCTCGCGTGCGGTGGCGTCGGCCGACGGCCCGAGCGCGCGGACCGCCCGGAGCGCGAGGAGGACTTCCTGCTGGGTGGCGAAGAGCTCGGGGCTGTAGACGTGGGCGAGGACGTCGCCCTTCCTCACGTACTTCCCCGTGAAGTCGGCGGCGACGTGCTCGACCCAGGCCTCGAACCGGGTGTGGACGTGGTGGACCCGCCGCTCGTCGTAGGCGACGCGGCCGACCGTCCGGATCCCGGTGCCGAAGGTCCCCCGCTCGACCTTCGCCGTCTTCAGCGAGAGGAGCTGGCGCTTGCGGGCGTCGATCGTCACGGACGCGAAGCCGGGAACGCCCGCCTCGGCCGCACCCCCGCCCGCCCCGCCCTCTTCTTCCTTCTTCACGAGGTCCATGCCGCAGATCGGGCAGCTCCCCTTCTCGTTCTTCACGATCTCCGGGTGCATCGGGCAGATCCACGTCTCGTGCGCGGCGGCCGGCGCGGCCGGGGCCTCCTCCTTCGGGACGAGGTCCATGCCGCAGATCGGGCAGCTCCCCTTCCCGTCCTTCACGACCTCCGGGTGCATCGGGCAGATGTAGGTCTTCGTGCCGGCAACCTGCGTCCTCGCTCCTCCGCAGCCTGCGGCGAGGAAGAGCGCTGGAACGGCCAGCGCGGCGACGAGCGCGACGATCGCGAATCGGGTGCGTTTCATCGGAGGTCTCCTCACATCCCGCCGGCAGCGCTCATCGCGGCCGGCGACGCGGGGGCGGAAAGGGGGGACGAGGCCGCCGGCATCGACGCTCCGTCGAGCGAACGCTCGAGGAGGTCTGCTTCGGCGACACGGAAGGCGGCGAGCCGCGCGAGGGCCGCGCGCCGGTCCGCGAACTCGGTCGAGGTCGCCTCGAGCACCGTGACGAAGGGGACGCTGCCCGACGAGTAGCTCGCGAGGGCCGACTCGACGGCCAGCCGGTCCTGGACGAGGAGCGCCTCCCGGTCGAGCCTCGCCTCCTCGGCGAGCTGGAAGAGGAGGGCGAGCTGCGTCTCTGTCCGCGCGCGAAGCCGGAGGCGAACGTCGTCCTCGGCCGCCTTCACCGCCGCGAGTCGCGCCTCCGCCTCGCGGACGCGCGGCTCCTGCTTCTTTCCGGAGAAGAGCGGCACGGTGACGCCGAGGCCGACGGACCACATCAGCGGGAGCGAGCCGCGGTTCATGTACCCGGCCGAGGCGAGGAGGTCGGGCCTCCGGCCGCGACGCGCGAGGTCGATCGCGAGCGTCTCGCGTTCGGCGGTCTTCCGCGCCACGTCGAGCTCGGGGCTCTCGGCTTCGGCCCGGGCGAGCTCGGCCTCCGCGACGGGAGGCTCGGGCTTCGTGTCCCGGAGCGCTCCCTCGACGACGACCGGCG
The DNA here is from genome assembly GCA_964453825.1 of uncultured Holophagales bacterium. Taxonomy (GTDB): domain Bacteria; phylum Acidobacteriota; class Thermoanaerobaculia; order UBA5066; family UBA5066; genus UBA5066. The sequence continues at coordinate 7,082 of CAYVPO010000113.1, read as the reverse complement.
TCCCCGGCTCGCGGAGGAGGAGCCGGCGCAGCTCGGCCTCGGCCGCGCGCGCGGCCCCCTCGTCGCGGCGGAGCTGCTGGAGGAGGCGCGTCCGCTCGGACTGTGCGCGGAGGACGTCCTGCTGCGTCCCGAGGCCTGCCGCGTATCGGCTCCGGGCGACCCACTCGATCCGCTCCCAGTTCTCCGTCTGCTCCCGGGTCAGCTCTCCCGCCTCGCGCGCCTCGAGGAGGCGCGTCGCGGCTCGTCGGACCTCGGCCTCGACGCCGAGGCGCAGCCGCGCGAGCGCCGCGTCGGCGACGGCCGCGTCGGCCGAGGCGACCTTTTCCGCGAGGCCCAGCTTCCCCGGCCACGGAATCGTCTGCTCGGCCATGAACGAGAGTCGGGTCATCATCTCGCTGCCGAGCGAAGGCGTCGTCCCGTCGTTCTCGTACGAGAGCCGGATCATCGGGTCGGGCAGTGCTCCGGCCGGGGAGATCCGCTCGCGTGCGGCCGAGACGGAGGCTCTCGCCCCGACGAGCGCGGGGCTCTTCTCGAGCGCCTCGGCGACGAGTCCCTCGACGGTCGGCGCGGGCTCCCGACCCGGATCGGGCCCGGAGGCCACCGGAGAGGGAGCCACGAGCGCCGCGACGGGCGCAGCCGGAACGAGAGAGAGGAGGACGGCTACGGCGAACGCCGTCGTCGCAGCCCAATGGCGGGAGCGCGGGACCAGGGTCATCTCGACACCTCGGGAAAGCGGTCATCGGGCCGTCCCGGGCGGGACGGACGAGAGCGCGAGCTCCGGGTGTCTCAGTTCCGGAACGTCTCGAGGAGCGCCAGAGTCGGCGCGGAGCGGGACCGGGACGGCGGTGCCGTCCGCCGGGACGCGACCGCCGAAACGGCCGTCGGCAAACCTTCCTCGGCCTCGGCGGCCAGAACCTGAGGCGCGAACGCAGTGGCCGGGGCGACGTCCGCGGCCGGCACGGGCGTCGGCTGCGAGAGGGAGCATCCGCATCCCTCTGCCGGCGTGGGCACGGCCGGCCCCGAGGCCTCGCCCGCGCAGCAACATGCTGGCACTTCCGGGCCGCAGGCGAGGGCCGCGCCCGGAAGGAACAGCTGCACCCCGAGGAGAGTCAGAACGGCCACCAGCAGGGCCACGGCTCGGGTCGCCATCCGGCGACTGGGGCGCGTCATCCCTGACAAGGTAGGCGAGAATCCGGACCTGTCAAGTCCGATTTTCCGGGATCCATTCCTCCTCGTGGGAGCACGACCCCCTTCCGCCGTCGGCGTCATCGAGCGAACCCGTTTCCCGTGAACGACTTGAGATCAGAAGTGGTACTTGATCCCGACCGAGAGGGAGGCGTAGCTCGACGTCCGGCCGCCGGCGCTACCGACGAACCGCCCGGTGACCTCGCCCGTCAGGGCCGTCCGGCGGTCGAGGTAGTACTCCGTGCCGCCGCCGACGTGAGCGCTCAGCCGCTGCGAAGCGCTCCGCCCGGGAGGGTCGACCGTGTGGATGCCGACGCCGCCGAGGACGTAGGGGCTCCACTTCCCCCTTCGAGCGTAGTAGACGGCGGATGCTTCGAGGCCGCCGAGCGTGACGCCCGAGCCTCCGTCGGCGTTCGAGCGGGTCAGGCCGAGGGTGCCGCGGAGCGCGAGGACGTTCGAGAGGTAGTACTCGCCTCCCGCCTCGAGGTGGAACCCGACCTCGTAATCGCCTTCGAACGGGATCGCGGGCCCGATGCCCGCAAAGATCGAGATGGAGCCCTTTTCCGGGACCGCGGCGATCGACGCGGGCCCGGCGACGAGCGCCGCAGCGACGACGAGGGCTGCAGGGAAGAACCTCTTCATGAATACCTCCGGGATCTGGATTCGCGGGGCCGGACCCGGCATGAGACGCCGGCGCCGGGCCGGAGGGTAGCAAACAGGCGCGCCCCCGCCGAAGCGGGGGTGCGGCGTCGATCGGCTCGAAAATCGGGTCCCGGCGTCAGGCGGGCGGCCCCTTCCGGATGTGAACGGTCCCGGAGGAGGCGCTCACGGTGACCTTCGAGCCGCCTCCGTTCAGCTTTCCTTCCGCACGGACGACCCCGTTGCCCGCCCCGCGGTGCCGGACGACGCCGATCTCCGGGAAGTCGGAGAGGACGTATTCCCCGTCCGCGTCGACGCCCCGCACGACCACCTCCACGTCGCCACGGTAATTCGCCGGGAGGACCACGGTCACGTCGCCGCCCCCCGTCGAGAGCTCTACCGGGCCCGCGTCCGTCGACGCGATCTCACAGAAGACCTCCCCGCCGGCGGTCTCGGCACGGACGCCGGCGATCGCCCGAAGGACGCGGACGTCGCCCCCCGCCGTCCTCACGCTGACCGGCCCCTTCGCGGAGCGGAGCCTCACGTCTCCGCCCATCGTCCGGAGGCGGACCTCGCCGGAGGCGTCGCCCACGACGATGTCGCCGCCAAGGGTCGATGCCGTCAGGCCCCCGTCGACCCGTTCGACCCGGACGTCCCCGCCCGAGCTCGAGAGGTCGGCTCCCCTGCCGACGGCCCCGATCCGGATGTCGCCGGAGCTCGTCCGGACGGTCGCGCGACCCGAGACCTTCCCGGCGCGGACGTCGCCCGTCGGGAGCGAGAGGTGGAGGTCGCCGGTCACGTCCCCCTTCACGACCGAGCCCTCCTCGTGTCCCCGTCCGTGGCCCGCCCAGGCGGGAGGGACAGGAGGCACGGGCGGGACGGGAGGAACGGGAGGCACCGGAGCGACCCGCGCGCCGGCCCGACCTTCGTCGCGCTTCGGCACGAGAGACTTCGCCGACGACTCTTCGCTCCCGGCGGCGAGAACGAGGACACCGCCATTGATCGTCGAGCACTTCACGGCCGCCCCGCCCCCGCGGAGGACGCCGTCGTACGAGCGGTTCAGGCTGCCGGAGACGGAGCGGGAGATCTCGCGGCTCAGCCGTGCCATCTCGCGACCGAACTCCGCCATGTCACGACCGAACTCCTGCCATTCGCGGTCCCAGGAGTCCTCGCTCGCCTTCTCGCCGGAGGAGTCGTGCTTTCGCGCCGCCCGTGCCTTCTCGCGGGCACGATCGGCCGCAGTCCGGGCCCGTTCGGCCTCCGCGCGCGCCGCCGCCTCGATCTCCCGGACGGCGGTGTCGTCGTCCGCCCCGCCCCGCACCGGCAGAGGGAAGGTCGAACGGATCCCGCCGTTGATCGCCGACGCCTTCAGGTCGAACGCCGCGCCGGAAGGGAGGGTCAGCTTCACGCCGCCGTTGACCGTCTCCGCGACCACTTTCGCGTCCCGGGGGAGGGCGGCGAACGCCCCTTCCACGCCGCCGTTCACGGTCTTGAGCGTCGCGCTCCGGCGGGCGCCGAACGCCGCGACGCGCCCGTTGACCGTCGTCAGCTCCTGCACTCCGTCGAGGCTCTTCGTGACGATCCCTCCGTTGACGAGCGAGACCGTCGCATTCGCGCCGGCGGGGAGCGTCACCCGGTAGCGGGCCTCGACCCGCCACCGCCGGTTCCCGTCGTGGGAAACGCGAAGGCGCGTCCTCCGGCCCTCGCGCGAGTATTCCGCTCCCGGCTCGACCGTGGCGAGCGCCAGCTCGCCGCCGCTGTTCTCGAAGGCGATCTTCGTCTTCGCGAGGATCTCCCGCGCGCGGGCCTCGCCGTCCGCCCGGACCGTCACCTCGACGGTCGCCGCGAACGACGTCCCCGCGGTGACCTCGACGTCGCCGCTGACGCCGTCGATCGTCAGCGACCTGACGCCCGCGGCGGCGCTGAACGTCTCGGTCCGGCTCGCGGTCGCCCCGAGCCGGTCGCCCCGCGCGGGCCAGGCGAGCGAAACGACGAGGAAGGCTCCGATCAGGAGGATCCAGAGAACCGTCCAGCCGCGCGAAACGGGGCGGGTGTTCAGCGTCGTCATCGTGGTCTCCGTGTTCATGCCGGTCAGACGTTCGAGCGCGCCGAAGGTCACGCTCCGGAGGCGCCGCGGGGGAACCCGGCGGACCGGGTCTCCCCGATCCACGCACTTCGTCCCCCTCCGCTCCGCGCGGAGGGGGAGGCGCCGAAGGCGCCGCGGGGGGACCCGGCGGTGCGGGTCCCCCCGATCCACGTCAGAGCGGGATCTCCCGCAGCGCCGAGGCCGCCTTCACGCGGACGAAGCCGGGCTCCGTCTCGTCGCCCGCCTTCTCGCGGAGCGTCTCGATGCTGAGCGGGTCGCGCAGCGTCGTGGCCGCCTTCGCGAGCCCCTCGACGGCGATCATCCTCACGGCGGGATTCGTGTCCTTCCGGAGTGCCAGGGCCAGGGCGTCGCGGATCGCGGGCGTCGGCGGCAGCTGGACGAGCGCCTCCGCGGCCTTCTTCCGCACGCCCGGGTTCCCGTCGTCCTTCAGGGTGCGCACGAGGACCTCGACGATCTCGGGCGAGGCGGCGGCGCGCTCGCCGAGCTCCCGCGAGACGAGGTCGATGGCCCGGCCGCGCGCCCCCTCGGTCGCCGCCCCGGCGTTCACGACGTAGGCGAGGAGGGAGGCGACGGCCCGGTCCTCGGCCCGCCCCGACACGCTGTACCGGGTCGTGACGTCGAAGGAGATCGAGAGGCGCCCGTCTCCCTCGGACGGACGGAACACGACGTTCAGAAGCCGTGGATTCCCGGAAAGGTCGAGGCCAACCCGCGACGCGTCGAGCTGCCGCTCGGAGACGACGGCGACGGCGGGCATCTCCACCCGCTCGACCCCGGCAACGGGGAACTCCGCCGGCGGGGCGCTCGCCCGCGCCAGCAGGAAGCCGCCGATCCCCGTCACCAGGAGCGCCGCGGCCTGGAGCGCAGGCTTCCACCACGTCCTCGACCGGAGCGGCACGACGTTCCGGCGGGCGAGCGCCTCCTGCATTCTTCCGATCGTCCGCTCTCGAAAGACGACCGGGACGTCCGGCTCCGGGAGGGCGATCCGTTCCCACGTCTCGCCGAGGGCCGCCGCCGCCTTCCGGCAGCTCGCGCACCCCTCGAGGTGGCGCTCCACCTCGACCTGACGGTCGTCCGCCGGCTCGCCCGCGGTGCGGGCGAGGGCGATCTCTAGGACCTCGCGGCAGTCCATGACGGACCTCCTTCCTCGGCGAAGAGGGCGCGCAGCGTCTCCACGGCCCGGAAGACGCGCGTCTTCACGGCCCCCTCGCTGATGCCGAGCGTCCGGGCGACCTCGGCGTACGGCATCCCCTGATAGCGGGCCAGGAGGAGCGCTTCCCGCTGCTCGCGCGTGAGGCGGTCGAGGGCCGCCCGGACGGCCCTCCTCTGCTCCTTCTGGAGGAGACCTCCCTCGATCGAGCCTTCGCCCCTCGGTTCCGGCACGGCTTCGAGCGGGACCGAGGTCGTCCGCCAGGCGCTCCGAAGACGGTCCCGGCACGCGTTGGCGGCGATCGCGAAGAGCCACGTCGAGACCGACGCGCGGCCGTCGTACTGCTCGCAGCGGGTGATCATCTTCAGGAACACGTCCTGCGTGACCTCCTCGGCCTCGGCCCGGCTTCCGAGCATCCGCTCCGTGAAGCCGAGGATCGGGCCGGCGTACCGGGAGAAGAGTCCCTCCGCCCCGGCCGGGTCCCCGACCTTCACCCGGCCCATCAGGCCGGCGTCGTCGTCGGGTACGGTGCTCACCGCCCGCAAGGGTCTCACGACGGGTCAGACGGACGGGAAGGCGGAAGGTTTCGCGGCGTCCCTCCGGCCCCGGCCTCGCCCGCCCGTCCCTTCGGGCGTATCGTCCTCCGATGGCGCTTCCGTTCCACCTCGTCGACGCCTTCACCGACCACCCGTTCGCCGGGAACCCCGCCGGGGTCGTGCTCCTTCGCGAGCCGCTCCCCGACGCCGTCCTCCAGAGCGTCGCGATGGAGATGAACCAGGCCGAGACGGCCTTCCTTCTCCCCGAGGGGGAAGACTGGCGGCTGCG
>CAYVPO010000113.1:0-1079 GCA_964453825.1 uncultured Holophagales bacterium | reverse complement strand
CCCGACTTCGCCCTCCTCGAGGAGGTCCCGTACCGGGGCGTCATCGTCACGGCCCGAGCCGAGGCCGGAAGCCCCCACGACTTCGTCTCGCGCTTCTTCGCTCCGGGCTGCGGCGTCCCGGAGGACCCGGTCACCGGCTCGGCGCACTGCGCGCTCGGACCGTACTGGCAGGGGAAGCTCGGGAAGGACGACCTCGTCGGCTACCAGGCCTCGGCCCGCGGGGGGACCGTCCTCGTCGGCTGCCGCGGCGAGAGGGTCACCCTCGCCGGCTCGGCCGTGACCGTCGTCCGCGGCGAGCTCGCGCTCCCGTAGGACTCCGCCTCAGCCCTTCCCGAAGCTCCGAAGCCGGAGCGCGTTCGTCACGACGCTGACCGACGAGGCCGCCATCGCGAAGCCCGCGAGCATCGGGTTCAGCGTCCAGCCCGTCCACGGGTAGAACGCGCCGGCGGCGAGCGGTATCAGGACGACGTTGTAGGCGAACGCGAGGAAGAGGTTCTGCCTCACGTTTCGGAGCGTCGCGGCCGAAAGGTCGATCGCCGTCCCGATCCCCGAGAGCGCCCCGCCGACGAGCGTCACGTCGGACGCGGCGCGGGCGACGTCGGTCCCGGAGCCGATGGCGACGCCGAGGTCCGCCGCCGCGAGAGCCGGCGCGTCGTTGATGCCGTCGCCGATCATCGCGACGACCTCGCCCGAAGCGCGCAGCGCCTTCACGCGCTCGGCCTTCTCCGCCGGCGACAGCCGCGCCGCGACGTTCTCCACCGGGATTCCGGCCGCGTGCGCCGCGGCCGAGACCGCCGCGGGACGGTCCCCCGAGAGGAGGTGGAGCGAGAGGCCTCGCGCGGAGAGCCCGGCGAGCGCCTCGCGGGCGTTCGGCTTCAGCGGGTCGGAGAGGACGACCGCTCCTCGGAACGCCCCCCCGAGCGCGAGGAGGACGAGCGTCCCGCCGTCCGCCTCCCCGAGGAGCGTCTCCGGCACGGCGACGCCGCGCGCGGCGAGGAACGCGTCCGACCCCGCGAGCGACGGCGCGCCGTCCACCGTCCCGGTGACGCCACCGCCGGGCACTGCCTTCACGTCGCGGG
>CAYVPO010000112.1:0-12661 GCA_964453825.1 uncultured Holophagales bacterium | reverse complement strand
CGGCGCCGCCCCGCTGCGCGGCTTCCGCCGGCTCCGGCGCCAGGTCTTCAGCTTCAGCCAGATCTTCTCCACGCGCGGGTGACGCTGGCGCCAGCGGCGGACCTTGCGCTGGAACCAGCGGCTCTCGACGTAGAGGATCAGCGCGCCGGCGACGCCGAAGGGCCACCCCTGGACGAACGGGATGAGGCCGCCGACGAGGCCGCCGACGAGGAGCGTCCAGCCGAGCGTGAGGAGCGCGAGGCGCACCAGGTGGTGGCGGCGCTTCACGAGGCCGCGAAGCGGCGCGGGGGCCTCGATCACGTGCGCGTCGGGAACCGCCCCTCGCGGGCCTCGCGGACGATCCGCTTCGCCTCGTCGGGGAAGTCGGCCGCGAGCATCCAGTCGAGGTACTCGGGGCTCTTCGCGGCGACGTCCGCGAGGAGCTGGCCGCGCCTGGCGCCGAAGTTGAAGACGGCCGCGCCGTCCCTCCAGACGAAGCGCTTGTCGGCGTCGACCCAGCGCCCCTCGGCCGGGGCCGTGAAGGCGGCGAGTGCGGCGATGTCGCGCGGGAGGTCGTCGTAGCGCGTCAGCTGGCCGGCGAGGACCTCCGCGGCGGCGATCGAGTCGGCGAGCGCGGAGTGGGCGCCCGCGTGCTCCCGCCCGACGAAGGTGCGCACGGCGGCACCGAGGTCGCGCGGCTCCTTGCGGAAGTAGATGACCTGGGCGTCGACGACCCGACGGCCTTCGAACGAGAACGGCACCTTGACCCGCTCGAGCTCGCGGCCGAGGAGCGGGATGTCGAACCCCCGGAGGTTGTACCCGGCGAGGTCGCATCCCTCGAGGAACGCCGCGAGGCGCGGGCCGACCTCGGCGAGCGTGGGGCAGCCGGCGACGTCGGCGTCGGTGATCCCGTGGACGGCGGTCGCCTCGGAGGGGATCTTCACGCCGGGGTTGACGCGCGTCTCGAAGACGGAGACCTCTCCGTCGGGCGCGACCTTCACGGCGGCCACCTCGACGATCCGGTCGGTGAGGCGGTCGGGGCCCGTCGTCTCGAGGTCGAAAACGACGAGCGGGGCGCCGTCGCAGAGGGTCCGCAGGACCTCGAGGGCCCCGGGGGGAAGGATCTCGTTCACGCCGGGATCATCTCAGACGCGGGCGCCTCGAACGTCCAGGCGCCGTCCGGGTCGCCGGGAGGGCCCGCCCAGACGATCCGGACGGCGCGCAGGAGGGGCGGCGGGCCGGACGGGTCGCACGCTGGGTCGTAGAGCGGGTCGTTCCGGAGCGGGTGGCCGATCGCGGCGAGGTGGACGCGCAGCTGGTGCATCCGCCCGGTCTCGGGCGTCAGCTCGAGGAGGGCGTCGGCGCCGCGACGTTCGACGAGGCGCCAGCGGGTGAGGGCGGGGCGGCCGGCGGGATGCGCGACGCAGCGGGCGGGCGGCGGGAGCGGCGGGATGCCGGAGAGCCCCTCGCCGCGAAGGAGCCGCGCGGCGCGGTCGGGGCCGTAGGCGGCGCGGACGGCGCGTTCGAGGAGCCACGGCTTGCCGGTGCGGTGCTCGAGGAGCGGAAGGTCGATCACCCCCTCGGCCGCCTCGGGGACGCCGCGCGCGAGCGCGAGGTAGCTCTTCGTCACGCGCGTCGGCCAGGCCGCGTGGGCCGCGCGCAGGGCCTCCTCGCCCCGGGCGAGGAGGAGGAGGCCCGAGGTGACCCGGTCGAGGCGGTGGACGAGGTGCAGGTCGTCGCCCAGCGCGTGGCGCGCCTCGGCGAGGAGGCTCCCCGGGCCGTGCGCGGCCTGACCGGCCTCCTTGTCGAACGCGAGGTACGCCTCGGCCCCGGCCGGCGCCGGGAGCGGGCGGAGCGTCACGTCGGGCGGCCGCGGAAGCGGAGTGCCGAGAAGACGACGGCGAGGCTCCCGGCCAGGTTCGCCGACATCCCGAGGATGATCTCGACGAGGCCGAACCGGATGCCGTAGACCAGCCAGATGACCTGGCCGAGGAGGAAGAGGAGGTACGTCAGGAGCGACACGTCGTCGCTCGACCTCCGCTTCCAGATCCGGACCGCCTGCGGGACGTAGGCGGCGCCGCTCCCGACGCCGACCGCGCCGACGAGGACCTTGAGGACGGAATCGAAGCTCTCCATGGGGCGGGGAGCCTAGCAGGGCGGCCGGCCCTACAATGGAGCCATGAGAGCGGGTCCGTTCCTCGCCGCGTTCCTCCTCGCCGGGCTGACGATGTCGGCGCCGGGGGCGGAGCTTTACGGCCGCCCGCTGCGCGGGCTGACTCCCGTCCCGATCGCGGAGCTCCAGCGGAAGGCCGCCGACTACGACGGCCGGACGGTCCGCGTGAGGGGAGAAGCCCGCTCGGAGCGCGGGGCGTTCCACCTGGTGGAGGGGGACGCGTCGCTCCGGGTGACGATGCGCGACGCCGATTCGGCGCTCCCGTCGGACGCCACCGGCGCCTCGGCGACGGCGGAAGGCATCTTCCGCGCGAAGGGTCCGGGGGGCGCGCCCGGTCTCGAGGCGACCGGTCTCGAGCTGACGCGTTGAGGCGAACCACCGCCCCGTGCGAGGGGCCGGGCCGCGCTCCTTCCGAAAGCCCGTAAACTCGGGACGCCATGCGCCTCGGCGTCGACTTCGGAACGACCCACACGGTGGTGACGATGGTCGACCGCGGGAACTACCCCGTGGTCGGCTTCGAGGGAGGGGACCCCCTCCCGTCGCTCGCGGCGGTCCTCCCGTCGGGGGAGCTCCGCTTCGGCTTCGAGGCGGCGGCGGTGCGGCACGAGCCGGGGGTGAGCGTCCTCCGCTCGTTCAAGAGGCTCCTGGCCGACGCGGGACCGCGGACCGAGATAGAAGTCGGCGGCCGGCCTGTCCTCCTCCTCGACCTCCTCGCGGGATTCCTCGCTCAGGTGAAGGAAGACCTGCTCGCCCGCTCGAACGCCGGGATCGGCGAGGACGAGCCGCTCGAGGCGGCGGTTTCCGTCCCCGCGAACTCCTCGAGCGCGCAGCGCTTCCTGACGCTGGAGGCGTTCCGCGCGGCCGGATGGGCGCCGGTCGCCCTCCTGAACGAGCCGTCGGCCGCCGGCTTCGAATACGCCCATCGCTTCCGCTCGACGATCACGTCGCGGAGGGAGCACGTCCTCGTCTACGACCTCGGGGGAGGGACGTTCGACGCCTCGCTCCTCCGGATGGCGGGGAGGACGAACGAGGTCGTCACGAGCGAGGGGGTGCGGCGCCTCGGCGGCGACGACTTCGACGAGGCGATCCTCCGGGCCGTCCTCGAGCGGGCCGGAGCCGGGGAGCCGGACGCGGGGACCCGCGACCTCCTCCTCGAGGAGTGCGCGCGGCAGAAGGAGGCGGTCGGGCCGAACACGAAGAAGCTCGTCCTCGACCTGTCGCCTCTCGACCTCCCGCCGGTCGCCCTCCCGATCGAGGAAGCGTACGAGGCGTGCGCTCCGCTCGTCGAGCAGACGATCGAGGCGAGCGAGCCGGTCCTCGCGGCGGCGGGGGTGGAGGAGGCCGAGCTCGCCGGCGTCTACGTCGTCGGAGGAGCGGGTGCGTTCCCTCTCGTCGGGCGGCGGCTCCGGGAGCGGTTCGGGGATCGGCGCGTGAAGCGCTCGCCCCACCCGTTCGCCGCGACCGCGGTCGGCCTCGCGCTCTTCCTCGACGGCGAGGCGGGCTACACGCTCGCCGACCGCCTGACGCGGCACTTCGGCGTCTTCCGCGAAGCGGCGGCCGGGGAGGAGGTCGTCTTCGACCCGATCTTCCCGAAGGACCTCTCGCTCCCGTCGCCGGGCGAGGCGCCGCTCGTGGCGGTCCGCCGGTACCGCGCGGCGCACGACCTCGGGCACTTCCGGTTCGTGGAGTGCAGCCGCATCGTCGACGGGCGCCCCGACGGGGACGTCGCGCCGTGGCAGGACCTGAAGTTCCCGTTCGTCGCCGCGCTGCGGGGCCGGCGGCTCGACGGCGCGGCGGTGCGCCGGCTCCCCGAGCCGGGGCCGGAGGTGGAGGAGGTCTACTCCTGCTCCGACGCCGGGGCCGTCTCGGTGACGATCCGCGTCCCGGGCGAGGGCTACTCCCGCACCTTCCGCCTCGGCCGGCCCTCCTTCTGAGCGCCGTTCGTCGACCCCCGGCGTCCGTTCGCCGAATCGTCCGGGCGGAATCCGCGCAGCCGACGTAAGGTGGAGGAGACCCCCCGGAGAGGGGGCGCGGAGGCAGGCCATGAACATGAGAAACCCGAGACTTCCGGCCGCGGCGGGCGCAGTGAGGCTCGTCTTCGGCATCCTGATCATCGTCGCGGGCCTCCTCTTCACGCTCGACAACTTCGGCTTCGTGTCGGCCCGCTTCCTGATCCGCCTCTGGCCCGTCGCGCTGATCGCGGTCGGGCTGACGAAGGCGCTCCAGCGGAAGGGGTTCTGGAACGGCTTCTGGGGGTGGGTGGTCACCCTCGCGGGGCTCCTCCTCCTCCTCGACAACCTCCACGTCCTCCGCTTCCCCGTCTGGAAGCTCCTCCCGCTCGTCCTCGTGGCGCTCGGGATCCGGCTCGTCCAGAAGGCGGGCGGGCGGACCTTCCCCGACCGGACGATCGAGAGCCGGACGGCGGCGACGCTCGACGAGACGGCGATCTTCGGCGGCTGGGACCGCGCGATCTCGACGAAGGAGTTCCTCGGCGGGGAGATCAACGCCCTCTTCGGCGGTTTCGAGCTCGACCTGACGAACTGCCACATCCCGGACGACGAGGCGACGATCACCGTCTTCATCGCGTTCGGCGGCGGCGACATCCGCGTGCCGGACGACTGGAACGTCGAGGTCCGCGCGTTCGCGATCTTCGGCGGCACCGACGACAAGACCGACCATTCCCCGATCGACGGAGACGTCCCGCCGAAGAAGCTCGTCATCGACGGCTTCGTGGTGTTCGGCGGCCTCGACATCAAGAACTGACGTGCACCCGATCCTGGCCCGCCGGGAAAGGCTCTTTGCCTACGTTCTCGCCTGGGTCCCCCTGGCGGGGATCCAGGCGTACCTCATCGCGCTCCCCGGAAGCCTCTCCTGGGGCGAGGCGGCGGCGCTCTCGGGGCCGCTCGCCCTCGTCTACGCCTTCCTCTGTCTCTCGTCCTTCTATGCCTGCCGGAGCACGCCGCTCACGCGCGCGAGGACGGCCTCGGTCCTCGGCGTCCACGCGATCGGGGCGCTGATCGCGGCCTCGCTCCTGACGCTGGCCGGCTCGACCCTCGCGAGCCTCCTCGGGTCGTTCCCCTCGCTCGCGACGCTGCCCGAGCGCTTCGGGCAGGCGGTGCCGCCGCTCTTCGTCCTCGGCGTCCTCCTCTACCTCCTCTCGGTCACGCTCCACTACATCCTCCTCTCGCTCGAGTCGTCGCAGGCGGCCGAGCGGCGGGCGATGGAGGCGCGGGTCCTCGCCCGCGAGGCGGAGCTCGAGGCGCTCAAGGCGCAGCTGAACCCCCACTTCCTCTTCAACGCGCTCAACTCCGTCAGCGCGCTGACGACGAGCGCTCCGGCGAAGGCGCGCGAGATGTGCGTCCTCCTCTCCGACTTCCTCCGGAGGAGCCTCTCCTCCGGCGAACGGACGCTCATCCCGCTCCGGGAGGAGATCGTCCTGGCGCGTCAGTTCCTCTCCGTGGAGCGGGTCCGCTACGGGCGGAGGCTCGAGGTGGAGGAGGAGGTCGAGGAGTCGCTCCTCGGCGCGCCCGTCCCGCCGCTCCTCCTCCAGCCCCTCGTCGAGAACGCCGTCCGCCACGGCATCGCCACGCTCATCGACGGGGGGACCGTGACGCTCCGCGTCGAGCGGGCGGGAGACGGAGTGCGGATCGCCGTCGAGAACCCGTACGACCCGGAGACGCCGGCGCCGGCCGGGAGCGGCCTCGGCCTCTCGCTCGTCCGCCGCCGGCTCTCCGCGGTCTGGGGGCGCGCGGCGGAGCTGGAGGAAGGGGGCGACGGGAAGCGGTTCCGCGTTGTCCTCGTCGTCCCGTCGGGGGCGCCGGAGGGGGCGTGAGCCTGCGCGTCGCGGTCGTCGACGACGAGGAGCTCGCGCGAGGGCTCGTCCTCGAGCACCTCGCGGCGCACCCCGACGTGACCGTCGTCGCCGAGTGCGCGAACGGCCTCGAGGCGATCGAGGCGGTCGCCACGCACGCGCCCGACCTCGTTTTCCTCGACGTCCAGATGCCGCGCCTCACGGGCTTCGAGACGCTCGAGCTGCTCGAGCCGAGACCCGCCGTCGTCTTCGTCACGGCGTACGACCGCTGGGCGCTGAAAGCGTTCGAGGTCCACGCGGTCGACTACCTCCTGAAGCCCTTCTCGAAGGAACGCTTCGACGCGGCGCTCGCGCGGGCCCGGGCGCTCCTCGTGGCGGGCGCGCGCGGGCCCGACCCGTCCCTCCTCGCGGCGGCGGCACGCCCCGAAGGGGAGGCGGCCGTGCGGGTCGCGGTGCGGGAAGGGACGCGCGTCACGCTCCTCCCCGTCGAGACGATCGACTGGGTCGGAGCGGAAGGGGACTACGTGCGGATCGGCTCCGGCGGACGGAGCCACCTGAAGCTCCAGGCGCTCGCCGACCTCGCGGCCCGCCTCCCGGCCGACCGCTTCGTCCGCGTCCACCGCTCCTGGGTCGTCAACGTCGCCCGCCTCGCGGCGCTCGAAGAGGGGCGCACGGCGGTGATGGCCGACGGCACGCGCGTCCCGGTCAGCCGGGCCGGCGCGGCCCGCCTGAAGGAGCTCCTGCCGAAGGGCTGACGCCGCGTCGGGCGGCTCAGCCGGCCGGCGTGCCCGGCGCGAGGACCTTCACGACGACGACGGTCCGGTCGTCCGCCGGGTCGTCGCCGCCCGTGTGCGCCCGCCACGCTGCGAGGACCGCGTCGAGAACCTCGCGGGCGCTCTTCCCGCCGCACGTGGCGAGCGCCGCCTCGAGCCGGTCGAACCCGAAGTCCTCGGCCCCGTCCGGCGACATCGCCTCGACGACGCCGTCGGAGAGGAGGACCCAGACCTCTCCGTCGACGAGCGGGACGGTCACCGTGACCCGCTCGACCGGGCGCCCGACGCCGAGCGGACGGGAGGGGTTCTCCACCCAGGAGACCGAGCCGTCCGGCGCGACCCGGTACGGGTAGAGGTGGCCGGCGTTCGTGAACTCGGCCCGGCGGGCGGCGAGGTCGAACCGGACGTGGGCGAGCGTGACGAACGCGCGGCGCTCCGTCGTCCGGCGGACCTCTTCGTCGAGGAGGCCGAGGAGCGTCGGCGTGTCGGTCCCGCCGCGGGAGAGGGCGGTGAGGCTCGCCAGGGCCGAGGCCATGACGATCCCCGCCGGGAGGCCGTGCCCGGAGACGTCGGCGATGACGACCGTGAGCGCGGTCTCCCCCTCGCCGAGGAAGTGGTAGAAGTCGCCCCCGATCGCGGCGGCCGGGCGGAAGTCGGCGGCGATCTCCACGCCGGGGAAGGAGAAGTCGGGCGCAGGGAGGAGGCGGCGTTGCAGGTCGCGCGCGATCGCGAGCTCGCGCCCGAGCGCCTCGGCCTCGGCCCGCGCGGCGACGCTCTCCTCGATGTGGCCGGCCATCTCGTTGAAGCCGGAGACGAGGCCTGCGAGCTGGTCGTGCCCCCGCAGGCGCTCCCGGACTGCGAAGTTCCCCTTCTCGATCTCGGTGAAGCCGTGGGAGAGGCGCCGCGCGGCGCGGGCGATGCGCGCGACGAGGAGGGCTGCCACGCCGAAGGCGACGAGGTAGACGACGAGCGTCGCCGTCGCGAGCCCCTTGATGAGGGCGAGCGCAATCGTCCCTGACGCCGCGCCGGAGTCGGAGAGCTTCGACTCGCCGAAGAGCGCCCGGAACTCCGCGGTGAAGGAGGTCCGGAGGAGGAGCGCCCCCCCTTCGTCCTTCAACCGGCTGCCCGTCGCGGCGTCGAGGACCGGGAGGTCGAGCGCGAGGAACCAGACGACCCAGCCTCCGTCGCCCGGGCCGGGCGCCCTGGGGCCGCGCGCCTTTCGCTCCTCCTGGTTGACGGAGGCGACGCGGGTGCGCTGACCCGGCGACTCGATCGTCAGGTTCCCCTTCGCCCCCTCGGCCTGCGTGACGCCCGTCCCGCCGGTCTCCTCGGTCTTCCCGAGGCCGAAGCGGACGTTCAGCCCGGCCTCTTTCGAGAGCTCGTCTTCGAGGGCAGCGTCGGCCGTCCGGTAGAGGAAGAGCGTCCCCCCTTTCGTCCGCCGGCCGACGGCGAGGAAGGAGCGACCGTCGCTCCGGAGGAGGGCGCGCAGCCCCTCCTCCGGGACGGCGACCTCTCCGAGGGCGGTCCCGAGCGGGCCGTCCCCCTCGGGCGGAGTCGTGGCCGGCAGGAGCGCCCAGCCGTCGAACGCCCCGCTCCCCCTGGCGAGCTCGGGACGGCGCGCCCTTTCGCGTCCCGCGAACTCCGAGGCCTTCGCCTCGAGGGCGTCGAGGCGGGCGAGGAGGCGCGCCTCGGCGCGTCGCGCGCCCGTCTGGCCGGCGAGGATGAAGAGGGCGGCGCCGGCGAGACCGGCCACGAGGAAGAGCGGCAGGACTCCGATCAGGAGGTACGAGACGAAGAGGCGGCTGCCGACGCGCCAGAGGAGGCCGCGCAGCAGGTGGCGGAGGAGGCTGACGCCGAAGACGGGGACCGAGACGACGAGGAGGAGGACGCCGACGACGCGCATCGCCTCTGCGAAGCCGGCGTCGCCGCCGAGTGCGGTGAGGAGGACCCCGGCGAGGAACGCGAGGCCCGAAACCCGGAACGTCCGTGTGAGGGTCAACGACGTACTCCCGCGGCACGCGGCCGCCCCGTCTGGTTTCGCGCGAGATTACCTCGCCGCCCGGCGGGCGCGCGCCGGCCTAAGATGGCCGGGGACGCCGCGCCGTGAGCCTGACCCAGATCCTCGCCCTGGTCGTCGTCGTGGCCGACGTGCTCGCGCTCGTCCACGCGGTGACGCGCCATCTCGGCGTCACGTCGACGCTCGCCTGGATCTTCTTCATCCTCTTCCTCCCGGGGATCGGCCCTCTCGCCTACTTCCTCCTCGCGAGCCCGCGCATCCGGACGACGCGGCGGCGGAAGCGCCTGGCGGGGGAGGCGGTCCGGACGGCGATCCGGCGGAACCTCGGGCGCGAGCCGCTCCCGGCCGACATCGACCAGTCTTCGCCGCTCGCCCGATCCGTCCTCCATCTCGGCACGCGATTGACGGGGCTCCCGCCCCGCGCCGGCAACCGCGTCGAGCTCCTCCTCGAGAACGAGGGGGCGTTCCGCTCGAAGTCCGAGGCGATCCGCGGCGCGACGCGCTCCGTCTGGGCCGAGTACTACATCGTGGAGGACGACGCGACCGGCCGGGCGTTCCTCGGGGAGCTCGCCGAGAGGGCGCGCGCGGGGTGCGACGTGCGGCTCCTCTACGACGCCGTCGGCTCCTCGGACATCTCCGGCGAGTCGCTCGAGGCGCTCCGATCGGCGGGGGGGCAGACCGCGGCCTTCCTCCCGGTCAACCCGCTCCGGAGGCGCTGGTCGGCCCACCTGCGCAACCACCGCAAGCTCCTCGTCGTCGACGAGGAGATCGCGTTCACCGGCGGGATGAACGTCGGCGACGAGTACGCGCGCGGGAGCCGGCTCGCCGGGGGCTCGGGCGGAGCGCTCCGCAACCGCCCCTGGCGGGACGCCCACCTGCGGGTCGAAGGACCGGCCGTCTTCGACCTCGCGACCGTCTTCGCCGAGGACTGGAGCTTCGCGACGGGGGAGCGGCTCGTCCCCGGGAGGATCCCGATGCCGACGGCGGGCGGCTCCGTCGTCGCCGTCCTCCCGAGCGGGCCCGACCAGTCGGCGAACGCGAACGCCCACGTCTACTTCTCGGCCCTCTCCGGCGCGCTCGAGCGATGCTGGCTGACCACTCCGTACTTCGTCCCCGACGAGCCGACGGCGCGGGCGCTCGCGAACGCCGCCTTCCGCGGCATCGACGTGCGCGTCCTCGTCCCGGCCGAGAGCGACGTCCCGGTGGCCCGTGCGGCCGGCCAGTTCTTCTACGGCCCGCTGCTGCGCGCGGGTGTGCGCATCTTCGAGTACGTGCCCGCCGTCCTCCACGCCAAGACCGTCGTCGTCGACGCCTCCTGGGCGCTCGTCGGCTCCGCGAACTTCGACTTCCGAAGCTTCGCGCTCAACTTCGAGCTCGGCGCCGTCGTCTACGACCGCGCCTTCGCCGCGCTCCTCGAGGAGCGCTTCACCCGCGACCTCGCCGACTCCCGGGAAGTGACGCTTGCCGCCGTGGAGCGGCGCGGCTTCGCCGACCGGGCCCGGATCGGCCTGGCGCGCCTCCTCGCGCCGCTCCTCTGAGGGAACTCGCCGCATGGGACTTCGCTCCGTCCTCCTCTCCGCGCTCCTTCTCGCCGGGCTCCCGCTCGCCGGGGCCGACGTCGCGATCCACGAGATCCAGAGCGCCGGGGCGTCGAGCCCGCTCGTCGGGCAGTCCGTCACGACGACCGGCGTCGTCACCGCCCTCCGGACGAACGGCTTCTACCTCCAGGCCCCCGACGGGGAGGCCGACGCCGACCCGGCGACCTCGGAGGGGGTCCTCGTTTTCACCTCCTCCGCGCCCCCCGCCGCCGCGGCCGTCGGGAACCGCGTCCGCGTGAGCGGCAGCGTCGTCGAGTTCCGCCCCTCGGCCGACCCGGCGAGCCCGCCGCTCACCGAGATCGGCGGGAGCGTCTCGGTCGCCCTCCTCTCCTCCGGAAACCCGCTCCCCGCGCCCGTCCTCCTCACCTCCGCGGACCTCTCGCCCGCCGGCCCCGCCGACCGCCTCGAGCGGTACGAGGGGATGCGGGTCCACGTTCCTGCTCTGCTCGTCGTCGCCCCGACCGGAGGCTCCGTCGACGAGGCGAACGCGACGGGGCGCTCGAACGGCGTCCTCGTCGGGGTCCTCCCGGGAACGCCGCGCCCGTTCCGCGAGGCGGGGGCCGACCCTCTGACGCCGCTCCCGGCCGGAAGCCCCTGCTGCGTTTCGCGGTTCGACGGGAACCCCGAGCGGCTCCGGGTCGACACCGACGGCCTCGCCGGAACCTTCCCGCTCGACGTCGCCTCCGGGACGACGCTCGAGGACCTCGTCGGCCCGCTCGACTACGGCTTCCGCACGTACACCCTCCTCCCGGAGAGCCGGCCCGTCGCGACCGGCTCGCCCGCCGCGCGCGCCGTCCCCGCGCCGTCGTCCGACGAGCTGACGGTCGGCTCGCTGAACCTCCAGCGCTTCTTCGACGCCGAGGACGACGGGGAAGGGACGACGCTGACGGCGGCCGCCTTCTCGGCGCGCCTCGCGAAGGCCTCCCTCGCGATCCGGACGCTCCTTCGGACGCCCGACGTCCTGGCCGCCGTCGAGGTCGAGGACCTCCCGACCCTTCGCGCGCTCGCGGCGCGCCTCTCGGCCGACGCGCTCGCGGCGGGCGCTCCCGACCCGGCCTACCAGGCCTTCCTCGAGGGAGGGAACGACCCGGGCGGCATCGACGTCGGCTTCCTCGTCGCGTCGCGCGTCGCCGTCCTTTCCGTCGCGCAGGAGGGGAAAGGAGCGACGTACACCGACCCGACGACCGGCAGCTCCGCGACGCTGAACGACCGGCCCCCGCTCGTCCTGACCGCCCGGTGGGCCGCGCCCGGAGGGACCGACGTCGTCTTCACGGTCGTCGCGAACCACCTTCGTTCCCTGAACGACTCCGAGCTCGACTCGACGACGGGCCGGCGCGTGCGGGCGAAGCGCCAGGCGCAGGCGGAGTACCTCGCCGCGCTCCTCGCGCGCCTCCAGGCCGAGGGGGGCGGCGCGCCGCTCCTCGCGGTCGGCGACTTCAACGCCTTCGAGGTGAGCGACGGCCTCGTCGACGTGATCGGCACCGTCCGCGGCGCTCCCGCCCCGGCCAGCGAGGTCGTCGTCAACCGAAGCGTCGACCTCGTCGACCCCGACCTCGTCGACCTCTGCGCCGTCGACGCCCTCGTCCCGCCTTCCGAGCGCTACTCCTACGTCTACGACGGCAACGCCCAGCTCCTCGACCACGCCCTGGCGTCGGCCGCGACGCTCCCGCTCGTCCGGGGAGTCGCCTTCGCGCGCCTCGGGGCCGACTTCCCCGAGTCGATGCGCGGCGACGCCGCTCGCCCCGAGAGGCTCGCCGACCACGACGGCCTCGTCGTGCGGCTCGGCCTCGCCGTGCCGAAGGGGCGTTCGCCGGTCGTCCCCGTCCCGGACGGAGAGCCGGCCTCCCCGTTCCGGTCCCGGACTCCCGAGACCGTTCCGTGAAGCGCGACCCGATTGCCGGCCTCGAGAAGGCGCGACGGGCCCGCCCCGGAGCGCGTGCGGCCGAGACGGCGCTCGAGTCGGCGGCCGCGTTCGCCCCGCGCGACGCGACGGCGCTTGCCCGGCTCCACGACGCGGCGCTCTTCCTCCGCGCGTATCCCCAGTCGCCACGCGCCCTCGCTCTCGCCGAGGCGCTCCTCGCGCGCGTTCCCTCTCACGTCGCGCGCCTCGCCGGCGAGGGGGCCGACCTCGCCCCGCTCGACGATCCCGCCGTCGCGGGGATCGCCGGGGTGCCGGTCGCGATGCCGTTCTCCCACGCCGCCGCCTCGTGGCTCGCGCGGCGCGACGCGTCGGCTCTCCGCGTCGACTGGGACGCCGAGGACCTTCCCGACCGGCTCGCGGCCTTCCTCCCGCACCTCGTCCCGTTCCTC
>CAYVPO010000111.1:11481-12684 GCA_964453825.1 uncultured Holophagales bacterium | reverse complement strand
TCGACGTAGCCGTCGAGGTCCCCGTCGAGGACCCGGTCGACGTCCCCCATCTCGAAGCCGGTCCGGTGGTCCTTCGCGAGGCGGTAGGGGGCGAGGACGTAGGAGCGGATCTGGGAGCCGAAGCCGATCTCCATCTTCACGCCGGCCCGCTTCTCCTCCACCGCCCGCTTCTCCTCGACGGCCCGCTGATAGAGGCGCGACTTCAGCACCTTCATCGCGAAGTCCTTGTTCTTGTGCTGCGAGCGCTCGTTCTGGCAGGCGACGACGAGCCCGGTCGGCAGGTGCGTCAGCCGGACCGCGGAGTCGGTCTTGTTGACGTGCTGGCCTCCCTTGCCGCCGGCGCGGAACGTGTCGATCCGGAGGTCTTTGTCGAGGATCTCGATCTCGATCGTGTCGTCCACCTCGGGCGTGACGTAGACCGACGCGAACGAGGTGTGCCGGCGCGCCGCCGCGTCGAACGGGGAGATCCTCACGAGGCGGTGGACGCCGTGCTCGGCCTTCATGTGCCCGTAGGCGTACTCCCCCTCGAACCGGATCGTGGCGCTCTTGATCCCGGCCTCGTCCGCGTAAGAGACCTCGAGGACGTCGGTCTTCCACCCCTTCCGCTCGCCATAGCGGAGGTACATCCGCATCAGCATCTCGGCCCAGTCCTGGGCCTCCGTGCCGCCGGTGCCGGCGTTGATCTCGAGGAGCGCCGGGAGCTCGTCTTCCGGCTCCGTCAGCTTGAAACGCAGCTCGCGCTCCCGCGCCCAGGACGCGATCGAGGCGAGCGAGGCGTCGGCGTCCGCTTCCACGGCCTCCCCCTCACGGAGGAACTCCGCGAGGACCTCGAGCTCTTCTCTCTTCTGGCGAAAGGCCGTGTCATCCGAGAGGACCGTGTCGGCCCTCTTCAGCTTTTTCAGCGTCTCCTGGGCCGCGGGTGCGTCGTTCCAGAAGTCCGGCGCGCCGGCGCGCGCCTCGAGCTCGGCCTTCTCCTTCTCCGCCCGGTGGACGTCAAAGATACCCCCGGAGCGCTTCGACCTGCGTCGCGAGCGCCGTCAGCTTTTCGATACGTTCCTCGTTCATGCGCGGGGGTCCTTCCTGGTCAGACGTGGGGGGGCGCGCGGCGAGCCGACGCCCGGCCGCGGAGGATAGCCACGAGGAGCGCCGCGGCGCAAACGAGGGCCGGGGCGTCGCCGAGGCGCGTCGCGAGAGTCGTCTCGG
>CAYVPO010000111.1:0-11471 GCA_964453825.1 uncultured Holophagales bacterium | reverse complement strand
CGATGCCGGCGCGCGCTCCCGGGCCGAGGCGGGCGAGGGTGCGCCCGCGCGCGTCGACCCAGCCGCTGATCCCCGTCACCGCCGCCCGGAGCATCGGCCGCCCCGTCTCGACGGCGCGAAAGACGGCCGCCTGCCAGTGCTGCTCCTGCGCGCCGCCGTCGCCGTACCAGGCGTCGTTCGTCAGCGTGAAGAGCGCGTCGGCGCCGGCGGCGACCTGCGCGCGCGTGATCCACGGGTAGACGACCTCGTAGCAGATCGCGCCGCCGAGGCGCACGCCGCCCCGCTCCTGCGGGATCGCCCGCGTCCCGGGAGTGAAGGCGCCGGGCGCCTCCTGGCTCACCTGGTTCACCCAGCCGAAGAGCGACGGGGCCGGCACGTACTCGCCGAACGGGACGAGGCGGAGCTTGTGGTACGGCTCGCCGACGACGCCGTTCCCGTCGACGAGGAGCGCCGAGTTGTAGTACGGGGCGGCGTCGTCGAGAGGGGCGTCGGACCAGACCGTGTTGAAGAGGAGCGCCGTCTTCTCCTCGCGGCAGAGGCGGGTCAGATCCTCGCGCAGCCCCTCCGACCAGGGCCAGGCGAACGGCGTCGCGCTCTCCGGCCAGAGGACGAGGTCGGCCGGCGCCTTCCGAAGGAGGGCGCGCGTCAGCGCCGTGACGTCGAAGTGGATCCGCTCGGCCGCCCCCGGCGCGTACCTCACGTCCTGCGCCACGTTCGGCTGGACGATCAGGACGCGCAACGATCGGCCGTCGGCCGAGCTCTCCGGGCGCCCGAGCCGCCACGTCCCGAAAGCGAGCGCCGCGACGAGGACCGCCGCCGCGACCGCGATGCCGACCAGCCGACCCCTTCCCCTCTCCCGAATCGCCTCGGCCAGGCCGGCGTTCACGAGGACGACGAGGAACGAGACGAGCGCGGCCCCGCCGAGAGCCGCCGTCTGCGTCAGGACCGGAAACGGCGCGAGCGGGTAGGAGACGAGCGCCCACGGGAAGCCGGAGAAGGCGTACGTCCGGACGAGCTCCTGGACGACCCAGGCGGCCGGGAGGACGAGGAGCCGCGCTGCCACGGTGCGGGGCGCGGCCAGGGCCGAGGCCCAGCCCATCGCGGCAAAGGCGACGCTCGGGATGCAGGCGGCGATCAGGAGCGCCACGAAGGCGAGCGGCGCCGAGAGTCCTCCGAATCGGTGGACGACGTGGTAGATCCACGGGAACGTCGTCAGCCAGTAGGCGACGCCGAAGAGCCCGCCGAGGAGGGCGCCCCGGCCGGGCGAGGCGCCGTGCAGGGCGAGGGCGAACGGGACGATCGCGACCGGCAGGAGGACGACGAGAGAGGCGTTCGGAAACGTCAGACCGAGGAGGAGACCGGAGACGAGCGCAGCCGCGGCCCGTGCGCGAAAGGAGCCGGAGAAGCGCTCCATGCCGCTCAGGAGAGGCGGCGCGCCGACTCGGCGAGCGCCTCCTCGGCCCGGTAGCTCGACCGCACGAACGGCCCTGCGAAGACGTACGAGAAACCGAGAGCCTCGCCGGCGGCGCGAAGCGTCTCGAAGCGCTCCGGCGTCGCGTAGGAGACGACGGGGAGGTTCCAGGCCGCCGGCCGGAGGTACTGCCCCACCGTCACGACGTCCACGCCGGCGGCGCGGAGCGCGCGGAAGACGTCGAGCACCTCGCCGTCCTCCTCGCCGAGGCCGAGCATCAGCCCCGACTTCGTCACGATGCCGGGGTGCCGCTCCTTCACGCGCGCCAGGAGCGCGACGGAGCGCTCGAAGACGGCCTTCGGCCGCACGGCCGCGTAGAGCCGCGGGACCGTCTCGACGTTGTGGTTGAAGACGTCGGGGCGGGCGTCGGCCACGAGGTCGATCGCCGCCTCGTCCCCCTGGAAGTCGGGCGTGAGGATCTCCACGGCCCGCCGGGGCTCGAGAGCCTTCACCGCCTCGACGACCCGCACCCAGTGAGCGGCGCCGCCGTCCGGGAGGTCGTCCCGGTCGACCGACGTGAGGACGACGTGCTCGAGCCCCATCTCGGCGACGGCGCGCGCGACGTTCGCCGGCTCCTCCGGGTCGAGCGCGGCGGGCCGGCCCGACGTCACGTTGCAGAACCCGCAAGCGCGCGTGCAGACGTCGCCGCAGACGAGGAACGTCGCCGTCTTCCGCTCGAAGCACTCGCTCCGGTTCGGGCAGCGGGCCTCCTCGCAGACGGTGTGGAGGCCGCGGGTCCGCATCAGCTTCTTCAGATCGTGGAGCCCCGAGAGCTTCACCTTCCGCTCGCGGATCCACGGGGGGAGCGCGGGCTCGCCCCGCACCGGGAGGGGACGGCTCATTTCCCGGTCGAGATGAACGGCTTCGAATCGAGCTTCTCGACCGCGACGGCCTTCTTCATGGCGGCTTCCGCCCGCGTCCGATCGGGGTACGGTCCGACCCTCACGCGAAAAAGGCCCTTCTTCCCGGGGGCGAGCGAGACGTCGGGGCGGAAGCCGTCGCGCTTCAGCTTCTTGGCGAGGGTGTCGGCCTTCTCCGCGCTGCTCGTGACGAGGAGCTGGACCCAGAACGGCCCCTCCTCGCCTCGCGCGGCGACGGGCGCCGCCGCCTTCGGAGCCGCAGCCGGCTCGGGCGCGAGCTCCTTCACCACCGGCGCAGGCGCCGGCTCTTCCTTCACGACCGGCTCGGGAGGCGGGGTCGGCGCGACCTCCCTCGTCCGGACGGGCTCCCGAGAGGAGAAGCCGAGGGGAGCCTCGGTCGGTGCGGGCGTGGGGGTCACGTCCGCGTCCGAGTCCGCCTCCGCCGTCACGGGCAGGTCCGACTGCGCCGCCAGCGCCGTGACGGCGTCCGGCCCCCGCTTCGCCGCCGCTCCCGTCTTCATCCCGAAGAAGAACGAGAGGCCGAGGGCGGCGAGGAGGACGAGGAAGAACGCCGCGGCCTGCCGGCCCGTCACCGAAACCTGGTAGTGGACCGGGCCGTCCTTCTCCTCGGTCACTTCTCCCCCTTGGCGCCCTTCGGGAAGAAAATGCTCCCCATCTCGATCGGAACCGGGAAGAGGATCGTCGAGTTCTTCTCGGCGGCGATCTCGGTCAGCGTCTGGAGGTAGCGGAGCTGGATCGAGGCCGGCTCGGTGGCGATGACGTGGGCCGCCTCGGCCAGCTGCTTCGACGCCTCGAACTCGCCGGAGGCGTGGATGATCTTCGCCCGCTTCTCCCGCTCCGCCTCGGCCTGCTTGGCCATCGCGCGCTGCATCTCGATCGGGAGGTCGACCGCCTTCACCTCGACCATCGTCACCTTGATCCCCCACGGGTCGGTGTGCTTGTCGAGGATCTCCTGGAGGCTCTCGTTCAGCTTCTCGCGCTCGGCGAGGAGCTCGTCGAGGGCGGCCTGGCCGAGGACGGAGCGGAGCGTCGTCTGGGCGAGCTGCGACGTGGCGTACATGTAGTTCGCCACCTTCACGATCGCCTTCGCCGGGTCCATCACGTGGAAGTAGACGACCGCGTTCACCTTGACCGAGACGTTGTCCCGCGTGATGACGTCCTGCGGCGGGACGTCGAGCGTGATCGTCCGCAGGTCGACGCGGACCATCGTCTCGAACGGCCAGAAGATGAACGTCAGCCCCGGTCCCTTCGGCGCCGGGCCGAGCCGGCCGAGCCAGAACGTGACCGCCCTCTCGTACTCGTTGAGGATGTTCACCCACTTCGAGAGGAAGAAGATGACGACGAAGATCGCTGCGATGAAGATCGGGTTCGGAAGCATGTTCATGACTTCTCGCTCCGTGTCGTGGGCTTGACGAGGACCGCCAGGCCGTCGACGCCGGTGACCTCGACGAGCTGACCGTCCGTGAGAGAAGCGGCGCTCCGGGCCTCCCAGAGCGCTCCGTCGACGAAGACCTTCGGGGCGCCCAGGGCGCCGACGCGGACCGGCGCCACGAGCCCGACGAGGACGGCCGCTCCGGTCCGGTCGGGGAGGCGCTGGACGGAGAGGGCCATGAGGGAGAGGCCCCCGAGGATGGCGGTCGTCACGGCCGCCCCGCCCACGAGGAACCAGAGCTCGGCGCGGGGGGCGAGCTCGTCGCGGTGAAAGAGGAGGACCGCGCCGAGGATGATCGAGACGCCCCCGGCGATCGCGAGGATGCCGTGCGTCGTGAGCTTCACCTCGAGGAAGAAGAACAGGACCCCGAGGAGGACGAGCCCGATGCCGACCCAGTTCGTCGGCAGGACGGACATCGCGAAGAAGGCGAGGAGGAGGCAGATGCTCCCGAGGACTCCCGGCAGGATCGCGCCGGGGTTCTGGAACTCGGAGTAGAGGCCGACGACGCCGATCAGGAAGAGGAGTCCCGCGACCATCGGGCTCGCGACGACTCCGAGCGCCTTCTCGAGCGCGGTCCTCGACACCGTCCGCGACGTGAACGACGCACTCTTCAGCGTCGCGTCGGGCTTCCCCACCCGCTTGATCGGCCTTCCGTCGAGCTGCTTCAGGAGATCGGGGACGTCCCGGGCGACGATCTCGACGAGCTTCTTCTCCAGCGCCTCGCTCTCGGAGTAGGAGAGGGCCTCTGTGATCGTCTTCACCGCGTCGTCCACCGGTCTTCCGCGCGGGACGACGAGCGACCGCACGAGCGCGGCGGCGTCCTCGCTCACCTTCTTGCCGATCGTCTTCGGGAGGTCCTCGCCGCCGCCGCCGACCGGGGAGGCCGCCCCGGCGTTCGTCCCGGGCGACATCGCCGCGACGTCGCAGGCCATCAGGATGATGAAGCCGGCCGAGGCGGCCTGCGAGCCGGGCGGGTGGACGAACCCGACGACCGGGACCTCCGAGGAGAGGATCGCCTTCGTGATCTCCCGCGTCGAGTCGAGCCGGCCGCCCGGCGTGTTGATCCGGAGGACGACGGCCGGGGCCCCCTCGGCGGCCGCCTCCGCGACGACCCGCTTCAGGAACTCGGCCGTGACGGGGTTGATGTCCGTGTCGACGTCGACGACGACCACCTCCGTCCCCGCCCCGAGCGCGGCCGGAGCGAGCAGAAGGAGCGAGACCGCGAGAAGGAGCCGTCGCATCGGCCGATTATAGGTTCGACGTGCTACAACGCGCCGTGCGCTTCGCCCTCGCCGACCTCCTGACGAGCGGGGCCGCGGCCCTCCTCCTCGTCACGGGCCTGGCCGTCGGCGTCCCAGCGTCGGCCCCCGGCGCGTTCGCGAAGGTCTTCGCGGCGCTCGTCCTCCCGTTCGCCTTCGCCGCGATCCGGGGCCGGCGCCCCGCTCCGGGCTCGCTTCTCGCGAGCGTCGCAGACTTCGGGCCGATCCTCCCGCTCCTCCTCGTCTTCGACAACCTCGGCCCGTTCGTCCTCGGCGCCGGCTCGGTCGACCTCGACCCCCTCCTCGTCGCAGCGGACCGCCTCCTCTTCGGCGGCGACGACCCGACGCGGCTGCTCGAGCCGTTTACGGGCACCCTCCTCCTCGAAGTCCTCACCGTCTGCTACGCGCTCTACTACTTCCACCCCATCGTCCTCGGCGCGCTCCTGTGGAGGGACGACCTTCGAGAGCGGACGCCCGGAGCGCGCTTCCCCGCCTACGTTTTCGGGATGCTCCTCGTCTTCTACGTCAGCTACGCCGGCTATTTCGTCGTGCCGGCGATCGGCCCCCGCTTCACGGTGCCGCACGACGGCCCCCTTCCCCGCGGGACGGTGGCGAGCGCGATCGACGGCACGCTCGACCGTCTCGAGACGAGCCGCCGAAACTGCTTCCCTTCGGGGCACACGATGGTGACGATCGCCGTCCTCGTCGAGGCGGCCCGGCGGTCGCGGAAGACGTTCCTCGCGTTCCTTCCGTTCGCGACCGGCCTCGTCATGGCGACGGTCGCCTGCAGGTACCACTACGTCGTCGACGTCCTCGCGGGCCTCGTCCTCGCGTTCGCGGTCAGCGGCCTCGCCCGGGCGGTCGCCCGGAGGGTCCGTCAGGAAGCCGACGGGACGGTCCTGGCGACGAGCCGGTAGCGCCGGTAGAGCCTCCCCTCGAAGACCTCGATCGGCTTCAGGAGGTCGAGGTTGTCCTCCAGTATCCAGGAGAACTCGACTGTCCTGAATCCGGCCGCCATCGCCGCCTTGTAGCCTTCGAAGTAGCAGACGGCGTCGAGGCCCTTTCTCCGGTACTCCGGAATGACGCCGAACGCCATCAGGCGGACTCGGTCGACGCTCTTCCGGCCGAGGAGGAACTTCAGCCACCCGAACGGGAGAAGGCGGCCGCCCATCCGGATCAGGACCTGGTTGAAGTCGGGCATCCCGAGCATGAACGCGACCGGCCTCTCCCCCGCCTCGACGAACCAGACGATCGGCGGGTAGAGGAGGTCCTTCAGCTTCTTCGCCAGGGCGTCGAGCTCTTCCGACGTCATCGGCACGAAGCCCCAGTTCCTCTCCCAGGCGGCGTTGTAGACCTCCTTGACCTTCGCGAGCTCCTCCGGGAAACGGTCCATCCGGATCGTCCGGAACGTCAGCTCGGGGTTCCTCCGGCGGACCGCGTCGGTGATCCGGCCGAGGCGCGCGAAGGAGCGGTCGTCGATGGGCGCGATCAGCGCGACGAGGTCCTTCTCCTTCGAGAAGCCGGCCGACGTCGCGAGGTCGACGTAATACGCCGGGTTCCAGGTCATCAGGAGGACCGGCGGCCCCGGCTCGCTCTCCCCCGCGAGGAGGAAGCCGACCTCGTCGTTCATCGACGGGTTGACCGGCCCGCGGAGGCGGTCGCAGCCCGGCAGGAGCGTCCGGGCCGAAGCCTCGGCCGCGTCGAAGAGCGCCTTCGCCGCCTCCGGGTCGTTCTCGCACTCGAAGAAGCCGAAGAACGCCGTCCGGTCGGCGTGGACCCGGTTGTGCGCGTCGTCGGCGATCGCCGCCACGCGGCCGACGACCTTTCCGCCGCGCCGGGCGAGGAAGAGAACGCGCCGGGCATGGCGCCAGAACGGGTTCCTCGCCGGGTCGAGCATCCAGCGCACGTCCGACCGGAGCGGGGGCACCCAGTCGGCCTCGGACGCGAAGAGCCGGTACGGAAGCTCGACGAACTCCGCGAGGTCGCGACGGGAGGAGACCTCGGCGACGGACAGTCCTTCGGCCACGTTCCGGCCCCTCCCGATCCGGCCCGGCCCCGGTCGGCGGCTAGCCGACGAGGCCGAGCTCTCGCCCGACTTTCTGGAACGCCTCGAGGGCCCGCGTCAGGTGCTCCCGCCGGTGCGTCGCCATGTACGACGTCCGGATGAGGGCCCGTCCCGGCGGGCAGGCGGGGCTGACGACGGGGTTCACGAAGACCCCCTCTTCCTCGAGCCGCTTGGCCATCTTGAACGCGAGGTAGTCCTCTCCGACGACGATCGGGATGACCGGCGTCTCCGACTCGCCGCAGTCGAAGCCGATCGCGCGGAGGCTCGTCATCATGAAGCGGGTGTTGTCCCAGAGGTGCTGCCGGCGCTCCGGCTCCGCCTCGATGATGTCGAGCGCGGCGAGGACGGCGCCGATCGACGCCGGCGGGGGCGCCGCGGTGAAGATCAGCGCCCTCGCCTTGTGCTGGATGTACTTGACGACGTCGGCGTCGGCCACGATGAAGCCGCCGATGGCCGCCAGCGACTTCGAGAACGTCCCCATGATCAGGTCCGTCCGGTCCTCGATGCCGAAGTGCTCCGCCGTCCCCCGTCCGGTCCTGCCGAGGACGCCGATGCCGTGGGCGTCGTCGATCATGAACGCCATGCCGTACTCGGCGCAGATATCGGCGTAGGCCGGCGCCGGGGCGATGTCGCCCT
The DNA here is from genome assembly GCA_964453825.1 of uncultured Holophagales bacterium. Lineage (GTDB taxonomy): Bacteria > Acidobacteriota > Thermoanaerobaculia > UBA5066 > UBA5066 > UBA5066. The sequence continues at coordinate 3,727 of CAYVPO010000111.1, read as the reverse complement.
CCATCGAGAAGACGCCGTCCACCACGAGCAGCCTTCCGCCCTTGTCCGGGTGGGCGTTCAGGAGCCGCACGAGGTCGTCGGGGTCGTTGTGCTTGAACTTCCGGACTTCCGCCCCGATGGCCAGCCGCGCCCCGTCGTAGATGCAGGCGTGGTCCTGCCGGTCGAGGTAGATCGTGTCGCCCTTCCCGGGAAGGGTCCCGATCGCCCCCAGGTTCGCGAGGAACCCGGTGGAGAACGTGATGCAGGCCGGCTTCCGCATGAACGCGGCCAGCCGCTCCTCGAGCTCCACGTGGATGTCGAGCGTCCCGTTGAGGAACCGGCTCCCCGCGCAGCCGGCGCCGTACCTCTTCACCGCCGCGATCGCCGCTTCCTTGACCTTAGGGTGGGAGGCCAGGCCGAGGTAGTTGTTCGACCCGAGCATCACCATCTCGTGGCCGTCCATCGTGACCATCGGGTCCTGCCCCGACTCGAGCATCCGGAAATAGGTCCAGACGCCGGCCGCTTTGATCTCGTCGGGCACCGTGTACCGGCGCGTCTTGTCCAGGATCGAGACCCGCTCCCGAACAGGGGCGGCGACCGCGGGCTTGAGCGCGGAACTCCTCATACTCCTCCGCCAGCGTCGCCGCCCACCAGGGCCTTCCGGGCGACCCGCAAACGTCGCCGATCTTAGCACCGGCCCCGGCCCCCCTTCCCCGGGGGCCGGCCGTCCTTCGCGCCGGAGGCGGGAACGCCCCTCCGCCGGTACAATCCCCCGTTGCCCTCGGTGCCGCGGAGCCTCGCTCCAGCGGCCCACCGGCGAAAAGGGAGGTTCCCAACGACATGAGCGTAAGTCAGCTCGCGAAGTCCATCGCGGAGTCGCCGACGCTCCGCCTGAACGAGCAGGCCCGGCTCCTGCGCGAGAAGGGCGAAGCGGTCGTCCATCTCGGCGCGGGCGAGCCGAAGAACAAGGCTCCGATCGCCGCGATCCTCGCGGCTGCGTCGAAGCTGAACACCGGCGACGTGAAGTACACGCCGGCGGACGGCACGCCGGGTTTGAAGAAGCAGATCATCCGGTACACCGAGGAGAACTACGACCGCGTCGTCGCCCCCGAGAACGTCATCGTCTCGGCCGGCGCGAAGCAATCGGTCTTCAACATCCTCTACTCCGTCCTGAACCCGCAGGACGAGGTCGTCATCCTCGCCCCGTACTGGGTCAGCTACCCCGAGATGGTGAAGATGTGCTACGGCGTCCCGGTCGTCGTGAAGGCCGAGGACGGCGGCTTCGTGCCCCGCCCGGAGGACATCGAGAAGTCCGTCGGCTCGGCGACGCGCGTCATCATCTGCAACAGCCCGAACAACCCCTCGGGCGTCCTCTACCCCGAGAGCCTCGTCTCCTGGCTCGTCGACTTCTGTGAGCGCAAGGGGATCTGGCTGATCATGGACGACATCTACCACCGGCTCGTCTTCGACGGCAAGAAGTCGCCGAGCTGCTTCCGGTACACGAAGAAGGACACCGAGACCTCGAAGGTCATCGCCGTCAACGGCGTCTCGAAGCTCTACGGCATGACCGGGTTCCGGATCGGCTGGGCGATCGCGCCGCGGCCGCTCGTCCAGATCATGACGAACGTCCAGGGGCAGATCACGACGACCGTCTCCGTCCTCCTCCAGGCGGCGGCGGAGGGGGCGATGTCGGGCCTTCAGAGCGCGATCGAGAGCCTCCGGCTCACCCTCGAGAACAACCGGAACGTGATGCTCCAGGAGCTCGCGTCGTTCAACGGCGTGAAAACGATCAAGCCGGACGGCACCTACTATTGCCTCCCGGACTTCCGGGCCTACTCGCAGAAGTCGGTCGAGCTGTCGGAGTTCCTCCTGAAGAAGGCGCTCGTCGTCGCCGTCCCGGGGCGCGAGTTCGGAATGGAGGGCTACCTCCGCCTCTCGTACGCCGGGACGATCAAGGAGATCCAGGAGGGGATCGCCCGCATGAAGTGGGCGCTCGACCCGTCCGCCCCCAACGAGATCTACGTTGGAGACAAGAAGCTCGTGAGGGACTGGCTGTGAAGAACCTGCTCGAGATCAAGACCCCGGCCGAGGGAGAGGCCTCGGCGCGGAAGGCCGACTACGGCCTCGCGAACCACGGCCTCTCGAACCTCCGGATGGTCTACTGGAACCTCCCGACCGAGGCGCTCTACGAGGAGATCTCCTTCCGCCGCGAGGCGCGGATCGTCGCGGGCGGCCCGGTCGTCGCGCACACCGGCAAGCACACCGGCCGCGCCGCGAACGACAAGGCCGTCGTGAAGGAAGCCTCCACCGAAGGGCACGTCTGGTGGGGCCCGTACAACCGCCCCTACGCCCCCGAGAAGTTCAACGACCTCTTCAACCGCCTCCAGGGCTACCTGCAGGGGCACGACCTCTTCGTCCAGGACGTCTACGCCGGCGCCGACCCGGCCTACCGCGTCCCGGTCCGGATCGTCACCGAGAAGGCGTGGCACTCCCTCTTCGTGCGGAACATGTTCGTCCTCCCGCAGAGCCTCGAGGAGTACCGCCGCCACGTTCCGGAGTTCACCGTCATCGCGGCGCCCGGCTTCCAGGGCTTCCCGCCGATCGACGGGACGAACGCCCAGACGTTCATCGCCCTCAGCTTCGACCAGCGCGTCTGCCTCATCGGCAACACCGAGTACGCGGGCGAGATCAAGAAGTCGGTCTTCACCGTCCTCAACTACCTCCTCCCGCTCGACGGCGTCCTCTCGATGCACGCCTCCGCGAACGTCGGACCGAAGGGCGACTCGGCCCTCTTCTTCGGCCTCTCCGGCACCGGCAAGACGACGCTCTCGGCCGACCCGAACCGGAGCCTCATCGGCGACGACGAGCACGGCTGGAGCGACGAGGGGGTCTTCAACATCGAGGGGGGCTGCTACGCGAAGGTGATCTCCCTCTCGGCCCAGGCCGAGCCCGAGATCTACTCGACGACGCACCGCTTCGGGACGATCCTCGAGAACGTCGTCTTCGACCCGGTGACGCGGAAGATCGACCTCGACGACGAGTCGATCACCGAGAACACCCGCGGCTCCTACCCGCTCGAGTTCATCGCGAACGCCGTCCCCGAGAAGAAGGCCGGCCACCCGAAGAACATCATCTTCCTCACCTGCGACGCGCAGGGCGTCCTGCCGCCGATCGCGCGCCTCACCCCCGACCAGGCGCTCTACCAGTTCATCTCCGGCTACACGTCGAAGGTCGCCGGCACCGAGGCGGGCCTCGGCAAGGAGCCCGAGCTGACGTTCTCGGCCTGCTTCGGCGGGCCGTTCATGGTCCACCACCCCTACTTCTACGCCGACCTCCTGAAGAGGAAGATCGAGCGCCACGGCGTCAGCTGCTGGCTCCTGAACACCGGCTGGGTCGGCGGCCCCTACGGCATCGGCAAGCGGATCTCCATCCGCTACACCCGCGCGCTCCTGAACGCCGCGCTCGACGGCTCCCTCCACGGCGTCGAGTACGCGAAGGACCCCGTCTTCGGCTTCGAGGTCCCGAAGAGCTGCCCGGGCATCCCCGACTCCGTCATGGACCCCGCCAGCTCCTGGCCCGACAAGGCGGCCTACACGACCCGCTACCGCTCCCTCGCCGCGCGCTTCGTCGAGAACTTCAAGAAGTTCGAGGAGGGCTGCGCGCCCGAGGTCATCGCGGCAGGGCCGAAGCTCTGACCCTCACGCATCTCACCTGACACGACCCGATTCCGAAGGGGAGCCCGCGAAAG
>CAYVPO010000110.1:0-12735 GCA_964453825.1 uncultured Holophagales bacterium | reverse complement strand
CTCCGGGTGGCCGTCCCCGGCGGCCTCGGCCTCCTCCTCCACGGCGACCCGGGCAGGCCCGTCGTCGGTCTCGACCGGTTCCGCCCCCAGGACCGCCCTCCCGTCGGCCTCAGCTTCCAGAGCTACCACCTGATGGTCGCGCTCGGCATGGCCTTCATCGGCCTGACGCTCCTCGCCTCGTTCCTGAGATGGCGCGGGAGGCTCTGGGAGACGCGCTGGCTCCTCTGGCTCTTCGTCCCCGCCGTCGTCCTGCCGATCGTCGCGAACGAGGTCGGCTGGGTGGCCGCGGAGGTGGGGCGCCAGCCCTGGATCGTCCACCCTCCGGTGACGTGGAACGCCGACGGAACGGACGTCGTCGTCGGCCCCGAGGGGCGCGTCGTCTACGACGAGCGCCAGGGCCTCCGGACGCTCGAGGCCGCGAGCCCGAACGTGGCGGCGAGCCAGGTCCTCGGCTCGCTCGTCGGCTTCGGCTTCATCTACCTCGCGCTCGGCGCCGTCTGGGTCTTCGTCCTCCACAGGAAGATCCAGCACGGGCCGGACGAGGCCGCCCCGCACTCCGGCGGGGGCCGCGCCGGGGCGCTCGAGGCGGCCGCGCTCCGGGCCGTCCACGAGGGGCGGATGACGGACGGCGGCGAGGCGCGGGGCTGAGGGGGCGGCGATGTCTTTCGAAGCGCTCGCAATCACCTGGTTCGTCCTCGAGGGGGTCCTCCTCTGCGGCTACGCGATCCTCGACGGATTCGACCTCGGCGTCGGCATCCTCCACCCGTTCGTCCCGAGGACCGACCTCGAGCGCCGGATCTCGATGAACTCCATCGGCCCTCTCTGGGACGGCAACGAGGTCTGGCTCGTCACGTTCGGCGGCGCCCTCTTCGCCGCCTTCCCCGAGGCCTACGCGACGGTCTTCTCGGGCTTCTACACGGCCTTCATGCTCCTCCTCGTCGCGCTCATCTCGCGGGCGGTCTCGATGGAGTTCCGCTCGAAGATGGCCTCCCCCGCCTGGCGGAGGCTCTGGGACTGGGCCTTCTTCGGCGGCTCCTTCGCCGCGACGCTCCTATTCGGCGTCGCCGTCGGGAACGCCATGCTGGGCGTGCCGATCGACCCGAACGGCAACGTCACGGGCTCGGTGATCGATCAGCTCGGCCCCTACCCGCTCCTCGTGGGCGTCATGACCGTCTCGCTCTTCGCGATGCACGGCGGGCTCTTCCTCTACCTCAAGACCGAAGGGGAGTTCCAGCAGCGCCTCCGCGAGTGGATGTGGCGCTCGTGGGGCTTCTACATGGTCACTTTCATGCTCACCACCGTCGCGACGGTCGCCTTCATCCCGCGGGCGACCGAGAACTTCCGGCGCTTCCCGTGGGCGACCGTCGTCGCCGTCGGGACGATCCTCGCCGTCGCGAACATCCCGCGCTGCCTCTACCGCGACCGGCCGGGCTGGGCGTTTCTCTCTTCCGGAGGCGTGATCGCGGGGCTCGTGGCCCTCTTCGGCCTCGCCCTCTACCCGAACCTCGTGACGGCCGCGGGCGACCCGTCGCGATCCGTGACGATCTTCAACGCGGCCTCGAGCCCGAAGACGCTCGGGATCATGCTGGTCATCGCGGCCGTCGGGATGCCGTTCGTCCTGACCTACTCCGGCGTCATCTATTGGACGTTCCGCGGGAAGGTGAAGCTGGGGGAGCACAGCTACTGAGGCGGCCGCCACCGTTTCGCCACGCGCCGAAACGAGCATATGATCTCTTCGGCCCCTCGGGGCCGGAAAGGAGCATCGATGAGCGAACCCGTGGGATGTGGTCGCGTGACGGGCGCCGTCTCCGGTGAAGGCCCTCCGCCCGCACCCGGCCCGGACACCGAACGGAAGAAGGAGGTGCTCGTGACAGCACGCGTGGGCCAGAAGGCCCCGGAATTCGCCGCCCCGTCGTACTACCGCGGCGGCTTCAGCCCCGTAAAGCTCGCCGACTTCGCCGGGAAGTGGGTCCTCCTCTGCTTCTACCCGGGGGACTTCACCTTCGTCTGAGCGACGGAAGTGTCGGCGGTCGCCGACAATCACAGGAAGCTCCAGGCGCTGGGGGTCGAGGTCATCTCGGTCAGCGTCGACAGTCACTTCGTTCACAAGATGTGGAACGATCACGAGCTCGTGAAGATGGTGGAGGGCGGAGTCCCCTTCCACATGGCCTCCGACCAAGCCGGGAACATCGGCCGCGCCTACGGAGTCTGGGACGAGAGCCAGGGAATCGAGCTCCGTGGCCGGTTCCTGATCGATCCCGACGGCGTGATCCAGGCGATGGAGGTGATGACGCCTCCCGTCGGCCGCAAGCTCGCCGAGACGATCCGGCAGGTGCAGGCGTTCCAGCTCGTCCGCGCCTCGAAGGGGACGGAGGCGACGCCCGCAGGCTGGATGCCGGGGGACCCGGTCCTGACGCCCGGCCCCGACCTCGTCGGAAACGTCTGGATGGTCTGGAAGCCTTCGATGGAGAAGTAGCCCGGGCTCGCACGGGGCGAGGGGAACGGGGATGACGAAACGCGCTGGATCGAACCCTCCCGTCTCCCCCGCCCCGAGCGAGGCGATCCTCGAGAGCATCTCGGACGGCGTCTTCACCGTCGATTCCGAGTGGCGGATCACGTCGTTCAACCGCGCCGCCGAGCGAATCACCGGCGTGCGGCGGGAGGAGGCGATCGGCCGGCGCTGCGCGGAGGTCTTCCGATCGAGCACCTGCGGCCCCTCCTGCGCCCTCCAGCGCACCCTCCGGACGGGAAAGCCCGTCATCGGCCGGTCGACCTACATCGTCGTGGCGGACGGGACGCGCGTCCCGGTCAGCCTCTCGACGGCCGTCCTGAAAGACGCGAAAGGGAAGGTGACGGGCGGTGCGGAGATCTTCCGGGACCTGTCCGAGGTCGAGGCTCTACGGGAGGAGCTCGAGGGGCGCTCGCGGGTCGGCGACCTTTCGACCCGCAGCCCGCTCATGCAGCGCGTCCTCGAGGCGCTCCCGGCGATCGCCGCGAGCCCGAGCACGGTCCTCCTCCTCGGCGAGACGGGGACCGGCAAGGAGCTCGTCGCGCGGACGATCCACGCCCTCAGCCCGCGGGCGAAGGGGCCGTTCGTCGCCGTCAACTGCGGGGCGCTCCCGGACACGCTCCTCGAGTCGGAGCTATTCGGCCACACGGCCGGCGCTTTCACGGGCGCCGTGAAGGCGCGGGCCGGACGCTTCGCGCTCGCCCAGGGAGGGACGCTCTTCCTCGACGAGATCGGAGAGGTGAGCCCGGCCCTCCAGGTGCGGCTCCTCCGCGTCCTGCAGGAGCGGTCGTACGAGCCGCTCGGGTCGAGCCGATCGTTGAAGACGGACGCCCGAGTCGTCGTCGCGACGAACCGGGACCTCTCGGCGCGCGTGCGCGAGGGGCTCTTCCGCGAGGACCTCTACTACCGCGTCAACGTCGTGAGGATCGAGCTGCCGCCGCTCCGGAGCCGCAAGGAGGACGTCCCGCTCCTCGTCGAGGAGCTCGTCGCTCGGTTCAACCGGCTCCAGGGGCGCGCGGTGAAGGGGATCACCGCCGAAGCTCTCTCGCTCCTGATGGCGCACGACTGGCCGGGGAACGTCCGCGAGCTCGCGAACGTCGTCGAGCGGGCCTTCGTCGTCTGCGGCGAGAGGAGGATCGACATCGGGGACCTCCCCGACGAGCTGGCGGGACGCCTCCGGCCCGGCGCGCCGGACCTCGACGTCCGTTCCGCGCACGCCCTCCTCGATGCCGAGGCGATCCGTGCCGCACTGGAGAAGAACGGCGGCAACCGTCTCGCCGCAGCCCGGGAGCTCGGCATCCACAAGACGACGCTCTTCCGGAAAATGAAGAAGCTCGGCCTCTCCCTCCCGGAGAGGGACGGTCGCTCGGGCCGAACGGGCGGAGAGGTGCGGAGGCGCTCCCTCGCGAGGTGAGCAGGGTCGCAACCGCGCAACTCTGGAGACGCTCGCCGCGCGGCGCCACGGACCCGTAACCCTCTCTCCTTCAGTGATCTCGTCATCGGTCGCCTGGCCGGGCCTACCGTGGCGCGCGGCTTGCGCTCTCCCCGGCATGGACCGCGAACGAGAATCCCCCCGATCGAGAGTCGCCTTCTCCTGCTGGGACGGCCGGATCGCACCCCTCTTCGACACGGCGCGGGAGCTCCACGTCATCGAGACGGATGGAGAGCGGATCGTCTCGAGGGCCGACGAGTCGCTACCCGCCGGGACGGCGGAACGCCGCGCGTCGCGGCTGGCTACGCTCGGCGTCGGGACCCTCGTCTGCGGGGCGATCTCGTGGGTCACGAGGGAGGTCGTCGTCTCGCTCGGGGTGCGGGTCGTGCCGTTCGTGTCGGGAGATCGGGACGAAGTCGTCCGGGCCTGGCTCGAGGGAAGCCTCGAGAGCCCGGTATTCACCATGCCCGGCTGCGGTGACAGCCGGTGGCGCCGCGAAGACGCGCGCGCCCGGAAGGGAGAAGTCATGCCGAGACAGGATGGAACGGGACCGATGGGGAAGGGTCCGATGACGGGCCGCAGCGCGGGCCTCTGTGGAGGGGCCGGCGCGGGAGCGGGACGAGGACGCGGCCGGGGCTTCGGCCTCGGGGCCGGCATCGGCGGCGCGAGGAGAAGGCTCCGCGCCGGGCTCGGGGCGGCCAGCCCCGCGCCGGTGACCGGCGGCGCGATCGACGCGGGCCGCGAGGAGGAGGCGCTCCGCGCCCGACTCGACGCCCTGAAGCAGGAGCTGGCCTGCGTCGAGGACGGGATCCGCTCGCTGAAGGACGCTTCGAAGAAGGACTGACGGAGACGGAGATGGCGAAGGTCGGAATCATCATCTGCGCGCGCTACAAGGACTGCGGCGGCGGAAAGTGCCTGCGGTCGATGCGCGAGCGCCGCGGGGCGTTCGCCGCGTACCCGGCCGACGAGCCGCTCGAGATCGTCGGCTATTCCAGCTGCGGCGGGTGCCCGGGCGGGAACGTGGAGTACGTCCCGGCCGAGATGAAGAAGAACGGGGCGGAGGCGATCCACCTCGCCACCGGCCTCGTCGTCGGGTTCCCGCCGTGCCCTCACATCCGCGAATTCAAGCAGTACATCGAGACCGCCTGCGGCCTGCCGGTCGTCGTCGGGACGCACCCCGTCCCGGAGAAGTACCGGAAGGTCCACGAGCAGCTCCCCTTCTGGGAGCAGCGCGAGATGGCCGAGCTGGCCGGGCCGCTCCTGAACGAGGACCCTGCGATCCAGAAGGCCTACGACTGAACGAGAGGGACATCGATGAAGGTCGCGTTCTCCACTTCCGGAGAAAGCCTCGAGGCTCCGCTGGACAGCCGGTTCGGCCGGGCTCCGAATTTCCTCATCTACGACCTCGATTCCGGGCTGGCCCGGCTCGTCGACAACGGAGCGAGCCGGGCCTCGAGCCAGGGAGCGGGGATCCAGGCCGCGGACAGCGTCGTCCGCGCCGGGGCCGGGGCCGTCGTCACGGGCCACTGCGGCCCGAAGGCCTTCCAGGTCCTCCACGCGGCCGGCATCCGGGTCTTCACCTGCAACGCCGCCACCGTCGGAGAAGCCCTGAATCAGTACCGCGCGGGGGCGCTGGCCGAGCAGTCCGGGGCGGACGTGGCGGGCCACCACGCATGAAGGTCGCGATCGCCTCGGGCAAGGGGGGGACCGGTAAGACGACCGTGGCCGTGAACCTCGCGAGGAGCTGGGGCGGTCCCGTGCAGCTCCTCGACTGCGACGTCGAGGAGCCGAACGCCCACCTCTTCCTCGGCGGCGAGAAGGGAGAGGAGGTCCCCGTCTTCGTCAAAGTCCCGTCCGTCGACGAGGCTCTCTGCGACGGCTGCGGCGAGTGCGGGCGCTTCTGCGAGTTCCACGCGATCGTCGTCGCCGGGAAGGTCCCCATCGTCTTTCCCGGGATGTGCCATGCCTGCGGGGGATGCGCGAAGGTCTGCCCGCGCCACGCCATCCGGGAAGTCGACGAGAGGATCGGCGTCGTCGAGACGTGGCGTTCCGGGGACGTCTCGCTGACCCTCGGGCGCATGGACGTCGGAGTGAGCATGGCGCCGCCGCTCGTCCACGCCGTCCGCGCGCGGATCCGGGACGACTCCCCGGCGATCCTCGACGCCCCGGCCGGCACCTCGTGCTCGGTGGTCGCGACACTCCGGGAGACGGACTTCGTCGTCCTCGTCACGGAGCCGACTCCCTTCGGGCTCCACGACCTCACGCTCGCCGTCGACCTCGTGAGGGAGCTGCGTCTCCCGTTCGGGGTCGTCGTGAACCGCGTGGGAGCCGGCGACGACCGGATCCACGCCTGGTGCCGGAAGGAGGGGGTCGAGATCCTCCTCGAGATCCCGGACGACCGGCGGATCGCCGAAGCCTACGCCCGCGGCCGGCTCCTCGTCGACGCTTTGCCCGAGTACGCGGGCCTCTTCCGCTCGCTCGCCGGGACGATCTCCTCGCGGGTGGAAGGCACCGGCGTGAGGGTGGGCGGCCGCGACTTCCGCCACGTCTACGGTCCCGTCCCGTCCCGCCGGCTGGGGAGGTCCCTCGGCGTCGACCTCGTACCCTGGAAGACGTGCACGTACGACTGCGTCTACTGCCAGCTGGGCCGGACGACGACGAGGACGATGGAGCGAAGGGAGTACGTCCCCGCGGAGGAGGTCCTCTCCGAGCTGCGCGAGTGGCTGGGGAGAGGGGAGGCTTGCGACTACATCAGCCTCGCCGGCTCCGGGGAGCCGACTCTCCACTCCGGCATCGGGACCCTCGTCCGGACGATCAAGGGGATGACGGAGATCCCGGTCGCGGTCCTGACGAACGGCTCGCTCCTCTGGAGGAAGGAGGTGCAGGACGAGCTCCTGGAAGCGGACGTGGTGATTCCTTCCCTCGACGCGGGGGACGCTCACCTCTTCCAGTGGGTCAACAGGCCCGTCGAAGGGCTCTCGTTCGACCAGATGGTCGAAGGCCTCGAGTCGTTCACGAGGCGGTTCCGGGGAGAGGTCTGGCTGGAGGTGCTCCTCCTCGAGGGCGTCACGGCCTATCCCGCCCAGGTGGAGAAGATCGTCGCGCTCGTCCGCCGGATCGGGCCGGCGCGGGTCCAGCTCAACACGGCCTCCCGCCCGCCTGCCGAGCTCTTCGCCCGGCCGGTGTCCGAGGGCCGGATGCTCGCGCTCGCGAGCCTCTTCCCGGGGCGGGTGGAGGTCATCACGACCCGTGAAGAGCCGGGAGCGCCGGTCGGATCGGGCCTGGGCGAACCCGCGATCCTGACTCTCCTCGAGAGGCGGCCCTGCACGGCCACGGACGTGGCCGAGGGGCTCGGAATCCACCTGAACGAGGCGATCAAGACCCTCGACCACCTCGCCGTCGCCGGCGCGGTGAAGACCGTCGCCTCCGCCGACAAGACCTACTACATCGTCACGGAGAGGGGCGCCCCGGCGGGATCGCCCGAGGGAGCGCCGCCGACATGAGGGAGATCGTCGTCATCAGCGGAAAGGGAGGCACGGGAAAGACGAGCCTGACCGCGTCCTTCGCGCTCCTCGCCGACCGGCCGGTCGTCGCCGACTGCGACGTCGACGCGGCCGACCTGCACCTCGTCCTCTCGCCGACGGTCGCCGAGCGGCACGAGTTCCGGGCCGGCCACGAAGCGGTCATCCGGGAGGCGGACTGCCTCGGCTGGGGCCTCTGCCTCGAGGACTGCCGGTTCGACGCCGTGAGGCGGAGAACGACTGACGGCGGACGCGTCACGTACTTCGTCGACCCGACGGCGTGCGAGGGCTGCGGCGTCTGCGTCCGCTTCTGCCCGGAGCACGCGATCGCCTTCCCCGAGCGGCGTTCCGGCGAGTGGATGGTCTCGGCGACCCGGTGCGGTCCCATGGTCCACGCACGGCTCGCGACCGCGGCCGGCAACTCCGGGAAGCTCGTCTCGGAGGTGAGGCAGGAGGCGCGGCGGATCGCCGACTCCCAGGATCGCCCCCTCGTCCTCGTCGACGGCCCTCCGGGAGTCGGCTGTCCCGTCATCGCTTCGGTCACGGGCGCATCCCTCGTCCTGGCGGTGACCGAGCCGACGGTCTCGGGAGAGCACGACCTCGAGAGGGTCCTCTCCCTGGCGCGGCATTTCGGGGTCCCGTCGGCCGTCTGCGTGAACAAGTGGGACCTCGACCCCGGAATGGCGAACCGCATCGAGCGGCTTGCCGAAGAGGCCGGCGCACGCCTCGCCGGGCGCGTCCGCTACGACCGCGGCGTCACCGCGGCCCAGATGGCCCAGCGGGCCGTCGTCGAGACGAATGCCCCGAGCGCGGCGGACGTGCGGCGTGTCTGGGCGCGCCTCGTCGGGTGAACCTCGGAGAGCCGGGGGATCCTGCGCCGCGCCGGCCCCGCTCCCCCTGCTCCCGCGGACTCGCGTCGACAGAGGCGAACCCCGGCCGCGGCGGTGGACGAGGCCGAAGCCCCGACAGCGGGAGCGGACGGGCTGGAATTCCCGAGTCAGCGAACGCCGATCCGCAGCTCCCGCATCCGCCTCCAGAGCTTCGTCCGGCTCATGCCGAGATCGGCCGCCGCCTTCGAGCGGTTCCAGAGGTTCCGTTCGAGGGCCGCGCGGATGGGCGCTTCCTCGGCGTCGGGCGACTCGGAGGGCGAATCCACCGCACGCCGCGCCTCCCCGTTTCGGCCCGCCCCGCTTCGACCGCCGTCGAAGGACGCGGTCGCCTCCGGCGAACGGATCTCTGACGGGAGGTCTTCGAGCTGGACCGTCTGCCCGCGCCCGAGCGCCACCGCGTACTCGAGCGCGTTCTCGAGCTCGCGGACGTTTCCCGGCCACTCGTAGCGCTCGAGAGCGGCAAGCGTGTCGGGAGAGAGCTGCACGGCGCGGCCGGCACGGCCTCCGATCCGGGCGAGGAGGTAGCGGGCGATCAGTTCCACGTCCTCGATCCGCTCGCGGAGGGGCGGGATGTGGATCGGGACGACGCGCAGGCGGTAGTAGAGGTCCTCTCGCAGGCGTCCCGTCCTCACCGCGTCCTTCGGATCACGGTTCGTCGCCGCCACGATGCGCGCGTCGAGCGGCCGCGGCGTGCTCTCGCCGACCCGCTCGAAGACACGCTCCTGAAGGACCCGAAGGAGCTTCACCTGGACCGGGAGCGGGATCTCCCCCGCCTCGTCGAGGAAGAGGGTGCCGCCGCGCGCGAGGTCGAGTCTCCCGACGCGATCGCGGACGGCCCCGGTGAAGGCGCCCCGAACGTGCCCGAACAGCTCGCTCTCGAGGAGGTCGGCCGGCAGCGCCGCGCAGCTCACCGCGACGAACGGCCCGGCGCTCCGCGGAGAGTGGGCGTGAAGCGCCCTCGCGAGGACCTCCTTCCCGGTGCCGCTCTCCCCCGTGATGAGGACGTTCGCTTCGCTCGAGTGGAGCGACTCGACGAGGGCGACGATCCGGAGCATCTGAGGGGAGCGGGCGACGAGCCCGTGCGACACGAACGCGCTCTGGAGGATCGTGACGTCGTCCTCGGCGGGACGGATCACGGCGAGGTAGCGCGCCCGCGGGTCGCATGCGTCGACGACGCCGGGGGCGAGCGGCGTCGTCGTGATCGACACGAGACGCGCCGAGTCGCGCCCGCACCGGAGGACCCCGCGGCGCCCCTCCTCGCGCCGGCCGAGCCGGAGCGATTCGCGGAGCGTCTCCTCGGGGCCGAAGAGCCGCGGGCCGAAGAGCGACTCGACCGGCTGTCCGATCACCTCGGCGGCGACGCCCTCCCCCGCCATCCGCTCCAGCGAGCGGCTCGCGCGGATGATGACGAACCCTTCGTCCAGGACGACGAGGGCGCGCCCGAGCGACTCGAAGACCGCCTCGAGATTCGACCAGTCGGGGGCACGCTGCGTCTCTCGCTCCATCCGGCCTGGGGGCGGGACGCCCCCGTCCTCGATTCTGCCCGAGATCAGCCCCGGCTCGGGAGCCCCGCGCCGTGCCCATGGTCGTGGCCGTGCCCGGCGCACGCCCCGGCCGGATCGATCTCCTCGACCTCGTTCCGGAGATACGCATCGAGGCAGGCGGAGGCCGTCGGGGCCGTCGCGCGGAAGACGCGGATCCCCGCGCCGCGGAGCTTCGCCAGGGCTCCCGCACCGATGCCACCGACGACGAGGGCGTCGACCCGCTCGCCCGCGAGCGCGTCGAGCGGTCGGCAGGCGCCGTGCTCGTGGACGGCGCGGGCGTTCGAGAGAACGCGCGTCGCGCGGGTCTCCGAGTCGACGAGGAGATAGAGCGGCGCGGAGCCGAAGTGCCCGGAGACCGGGCTCTCGAGGCCGCGGTCGGCCGCGACGGGAATGCAGAGGTTCATGAGGGCTCCTTCCGGCCGCCGGGATCGGCGGGGTGCCCGATCGGGCCCCCGCGCCGGCCCCGCGGGCCATCCGGTAGTTTCGGGCATATGCCCGAATGGGTCAAGAACGATCCGCGCTCCCGGCGGCGATCTCCCGTCCCTGCCGCTCGAGCCCTTCGACGACCCGGCCCAGGTCGGCCTCCGTCGTCCGCGGGTTCATCACCGTGGCGCGAAGGACTCGACGCCCGCCGAGGAGCGTCGTCGTGATCCAGCCCTCCCCGGAGCGGTTGAACGCCTGGCGGAGGCGAAGGTTGATCGCGTCCAGCCGTTCGGCGTCGAGCCGTCCGTCGCCGACGAAACGGAAGCAGAGGATGTTCGACTCGGGTACGTGGAGCGTCTCGAAGTCGCGCCGCGCCGCGAGCGAGGCGTGGAGCGCGCGCGCCGTGGCGCAGAGGCGGTCGTAGAGGAGACCGAGGCCGTCGGCGCCGTAGCGCTGGAGGGCGACCCAGACCTTGAGCGCGTCGAGCCGTCGCGAGCACTGGAAGCTGCGCTTCCCCTGGTCGGGGCTCCGCTCCCCTTCCCCTCCGTGGAAGAGGTACGGGGCGCGCTGGGCGAACGCGGCGTCGAGGTCACGCTCGTCCCGCAGGAGGAGGACGCCGGCCGAGAGCGGCATCAGCATCATCTTGTGCGGGTCCCAGGCGAGCGAGCGCGCCCGCTCCGCGCCTCGCAGGCGGCCGCGATGGGCCGTCGAGAGGAGGGCGGAGGCGCCATGGGCGCCGTCGACGTGGAGCCAGACGTCCCGTGCCTCGCAGAGACGGCCGATCGTCTCGAGGTCGTCGAACGAGCCGGTGGCGGTCGAGCCCGCCGTCGCGACGACGGCCATGACCCGCCGCCCGCGCGCGGCCTGCCGTTCGAGCTCGGCCTCGAGCGCGCCCACGTCCATCCGGAAGTCCCGCGAGGGGACGGCCACGGCGGCGTCGGTCCCGAGGCCGAGCGCGCCGACGGCGCGGGAGACGGCGTAGTGCGCGTGCTCTCCGTGCAGGACGACCGGCGGCTCGGCGCCGACCCCCTTCGTCCACGCATCGGGGAGCGCCGCCGCCCGGGCGGCAAGGAGGGCCGTGAACGTCGCCTCGGTACCGCCCGAGGTGAAGGTCCCGCCGGCGGCGGCTCCGAAGCCCGCGAGGTCGCACATCCAGCGGACGACGCGGCCTTCGATCGCCGTTCCGGCGGGCGACATCTCGAAGACGGCGAGCGACTGGTTCAGAGCGGCGGCGAGCGGCTCGGTCCAGATCGCGGCCGGGAGGGGCGCCGAGACCTGGTGCCCCATCGAGCGCGGATGGCAGAGTCGGTTCGAGGCGGGGACGACCTCGTGTCGCAGGCGTCCGGCGACCTCGGCGAGGGGTCGTCCACGGCCCGGCAGGGGCTCCTCGAAGAGGCGCTCCACCTCTTCCGGCGAGAGCGGCGTCGAGACGGGGCCCCTGCCGGAGCGCGTCTCGGCCAGGTAGTCGGCCGCGATCGACACGAGGGCCTCCGCCGCAGGAGGGAGGGCGTCGGACTCGAGCTCGGAGAGCAGGTTGGAGAGCTCGGCGGAAGCCGGATCGGACATCCCGCGAAGGTAGCACGCGGCCCGGCCGCTTCGTTGCCATCACCCGAACGCGGCCGGAGAATCGACCGTCGCCCCCGCGAGGAGGTCCTCATGCCGCATCGCTTCGCTCCCCTCCGGCTCGCCGGTCTCGTCGCCGTCGCCGCGCTCGCGCTGACCGCCCCGGCGCACGAGGTCCGCGTGAGGAGGCCGCTTCGGGTCCCCGACATCCCGGTCTTCGTCACGCTCCGCTGCGACTTCCACACGCACACGGTCTTCTCCGACGGCTCCGTCTGGCCCGACGTCCGCTCCGAGGAGGCGTGGCGCGAGGGGTACGACGCGATCGCGATCACCGACCACATCGAGTACCAGCCGCACGAGTCGGACCTCCCGACGAACCACGACCGCCCGTTCGAGATCGCCGCGCCGCTCGGAGAGAAGCTCGGGGTCTTCGTCGTCCGGGGCTCCGAGGTGACGCGCAAGATGCCGCCCGGCCACTTCAACGCGATCTTCCTGAAGACGTCGAAGCCGCTCGAGACGCCCGAGTGGCGGGACGCCCTGAAGGCGGCGCGGGCGCAGGGAGCCTTCCTCTTCTGGAACCACCCCGGCTGGCGCGGACACCAGAAGGACGGCGTCGCGCGCTGGTACCCCGAGCACACCGAGATCGTCGAGGCGGGCCTCATGGACGGCATCGAGGTGGCGAACGATCGCGAGTACTACCTGGAGGCGCACCGCTGGGCGCTCGAGAAGAACCTCGCGGTCCTCGCGAGCTCCGACATACACGACCCTTCGAACCTCGCCTGGCACGTCCACGAGGGGGACCGCCGCCCCGTCACGCTCGTCTTCGCGAAGGAGCGGAGCGAGGAGGGGATCC
>CAYVPO010000109.1:12325-12924 GCA_964453825.1 uncultured Holophagales bacterium | reverse complement strand
CGTCGAGGTCCATCCCGTCGGGGATCCGGAGGAGGGCGTCGATCTTCGTGTCGTACGGGACGAGGACGACGCCGTCGGGGCGGCGCTGGATCCGGCCGACGACGGTCTCCCGCCGGCGCACGAGGACCTTCGTGACGACGCCGACCTCGGCCGGACCGCGGGAGCCCGCGTGCCCCTTGGTCTTCTCGACCCGGACGAGGACGAAGTCCCCGTCGAGCGCCGAGCCCGCGCCCCCCCGGGCGACGGGGAGGTCGGGAATGCCGGGCTTGCCCGAGAGGAGCCAGGCGCGCCCCTCTCCCCGGAACGCGATGCGCCCCGCCTTCAGGCTCGTGAACTCGATGAGGGAGAGCTTCTCCCCGCGGGTTCGGACGACGAGCCCCCTGCGCTCGAGGGCGTCGACCTCGACGCGGAGGGTTTCGAGGGAGGCCTCTTCGGCCGAGGGGCCGAGAAGGCCCTTCGCGAGGTCGCGGAAGGAAAGGATGCGCTGGCCGCGCGGCGCGAGGGCCGCGAGGATGCGCGATGCGGGCGTCTCAGTGGTCACGGGTTCCTTTCGGGGCGTCCCGCCGAGGCAGGCCTCCACCGCGCGAGGCGGGGAGGAG
>CAYVPO010000109.1:0-12315 GCA_964453825.1 uncultured Holophagales bacterium | reverse complement strand
CCTTCGCGAGGTCGCGGAAGGAGAGGATGCGCGGGCCACGCGGCGCGAGGGCCGCGAGGACGCGGTTTTCGGGAATCTCGGGTGTCGGAGCGGTCACGGTGTCCTTTCGGGGCGTCCCGCCGAGGCAGGCCTCCACCGCGCGAGGCGGGGAGGAGTGGTGCGAAAGGGGGGACTCGAACCCCCACGGCTTGTTAAGAGCCACAAGGTCCTGAGCCTTGCGCGTCTACCAGTTCCGCCACTTTCGCACGAGCGGGGAGCGGGAGGATACGACGCGGCCCAGACGGCGTCAAACACGCGCGACTCCGGAACGCGTCCGGCACGCACACCCGTGGTCACCCCGAAAGGTACGCGAGCGCGGCCTCGTCGTCCGGGAAGATCCGGATCAGGGTGTCGAGGCGCGTCAGCTTCAGGAGCGCGACGACGCGGTCCTTCGGGCGGACGATCGCCAGCTTCCGCTCCCTCTCCTCGAAACGCTGGAGGTAGCCGATCAGCTCGCCGAGACCGGTCGAGTCGAGCGTGTCGATCTTCTCGAAGTCGAGGAGGACCGGCCCTTCGTCCTCCTCGAGCACCTTCTCGAGGAGGTCGGAGAACTTCTGGGCGCTCTCGCCGAGCTTCACGACGCCCTGGATCCGGAGGACCGTCGTCCGGTCGCGGCGCTCGCGGAGGATGATCACGCGAGCCTCTCCGCGGCGCGCTCGCGCGAGGCGACGAAGCGCTCGATCCGCGTCCGGTCGCGCGCGGAGAGCTCGAGGAAGCGGAGGCCGAAGACGGGGTGGAACGTCGAGGCCTCGTACGCCCGCCGCGCGACCTGGCCGCGGCTCCGAACCGAAGCGGGGTCGTCGGGAAGGTAGAACTCGACGTCGACGACGCGGCCGACGCTCAACTCGGCGTCCACCTCGGCGAGGAGCCCGTTCACCGAGACGTTCAGCGTCTTGCCGTGGGCCGTGAGCCCTGCCTCCCGGACCTCGTGGACCCGGAGCATCGTGTTGACCTCGCGGCGCGCGGGGACGTCCGTCAGGCGGCGCGCCTTGTCGAGGAGCTCGCCCTCGGGGAACGGGGCGAGGACGAAGTCGTTGATCCCCGAGACGAGGCACTCCTCGAGGTGCGTCGAGCCCGAGGGGACGACGACCATGATCGAGACCGACCTCCACCGGGGATTCGTCCGGAGCTGCCGGGCGGCCCGGAGACCGCCCTCGGGGCCGAACGCCTCGTCGAGGACGACGAGGTCGACGACGGGGACGGACGGGATGCCGTCCAGCGCCTCGGGGCTCTCGACGCGCGTGACGAGGTAGCCGCCCTGGTCGAGGACCTCCTCGGCCCGAGCGACCCACGCCGAGCCCGGCCCCGCGAGGGCGACGTGCCGGATGCCGCCGGGAGACGTCACGCCGGAGTCCCCTTCTTCACGGTGACGGCCCCGGAGCAGACCCGTCTCCCCGCGCCGTCGGTGATCGTCCCTTCGAAACGGACGATCGGGCCGAGGACGCCGGCGATCCGAACGTCGACGTCGAGCAGGTCGCCGCTTTCGGCCTCCCTGTCGAACTCGAAGCCGGAGACCCCGGCGAGAAAGCCGGTCCGGCCGATCCCGGGATCGCCCCCCTCGAGGAGGAGCGCCGCCTGCGCGACGACCTCCACGAGCGTGAGGGGAGGCAGCGACTCCCCCGCCTCCGTCCGCCGTCCGTTCCCGGTCACGAGCGCCCGGACCCGGCCCTCCGCAGGGCCGCGCTTCTCCACGGTCCGCTCGACGAAGCGGAACGGGTACGCGTGCGGGAGGGGCTCTGGAACGGGAGTCACGCCGCCTTCGACCGGACGAACTCGCAGAGGGCGTCGACGGAAGCGAAGGCCTTGACCCCCACCTCCTCGTCCTGGACCTTGATTCCGAACTCCTTCTCGATGCCGAGAACGAGCTCGAGGGCGTCTATCGAGTCGAGCCCGAGGCCGCTCGGGTCGTCCCCGAAGAGGGGTGCGCCGTCCTGGATCGTCGCGGGGTCGATCTCCAGCTTCAGCTGGCGGACGATCAGCGACTTGACGCGCCCCTTCAGCTCTTCAACCTGCTCCATTCCGCCTCCTTCCGGGCGATGGCCGGGAGTATATCGAGCGCAGCGCCCCGGCGAACGCGCGCCTCTCAGCCGACGAAGCCGCCGTCGACGCGGATCGTCTGGCCGGAGAGGTACGCCGCGCCGTCGGAGCAGAGGAACGCCACGAGAGGGGCGACGTCCTCCGGGACTCCGAAACGCCGGACGGGGATCCGCTTCGTGAAGTCCTCGCGGGCTTCCTTCGACAGGAACGAGATCATCTCCGTCTCCACGAAGCCCGGCGCCACGCAGTTCACCGTGACCCCGTAGGGCCCGACCTCGGCGGCGAGCGACTTCGTGAAGGAGACGAGCGCCCCCTTCGCCGCGGCGTAGTTCGTCTGACCGGCCGAGCCCGTGAGGGCGGCCAGGGAGGAGATGTTCACGATGCGCCCCCAGCGGCGCCGGAGCATCCCGCGGACGACGGCCTTCGTCGACCGGAACGCCCCTCCGAGCGACGTGTCGATCACCTCGTCCCAGTGGGCCTCCGGCATGAGCGCGAAGAGGCCGTTGCGGAGGGCCGCCGCGTTGTTCACGAGGACGTCGACGCCCCCCCGCTCCGCGTCGAGGCGGTCCGCGACGGCGACGATCTCGTCCCGGGAGGTCGCGTCGGCCTTCGCAGCCTCGGCGCTCCCTCCGGCCTCCGCGATCCTCCGGACAGTCTCGGCCGCTCCGGTCTCGTCGGAGCGATAGGTGACGAGGACGTGGAAGCCGTCTGCTGCGAGGCGCTCGGCGATCGCCCGCCCGATTCCGCGCGACCCGCCGGTCACCCAGGCGACCTTCTGCCTCTCGGTCACACGACTCCCTCGTCCGCCGAAGAGCCTGCGGGGACCCGGGAGGCCGGAGAGCCGAGGGCCGAGGCGAACCGCGCGATCCCGGCGGGGTCCTCGAGGACGTCGGCCCGCGAGTTCCGGAGCGTCCAGCGGTGCATCTTCGAGAGGAGGTCGCCCGGGCCCACCTCGACGAACCGGGTCTCTCCGGCCGAGGCCATCGCGAGGAGGACGTCGACCCAGCGGGACGTACGGGCGATCTGGCCGGAGAGGACCTGCCGCGCCTCCTCTTCGCTCCGCACGACCCGTCCCAGCATCGGAGCGTAGAGGGCCGCCCGGCCGGGCCACGAGAGCCGGATTCGCCTCGAGACGAAATCCGCGAGCTCGACGGCCACCGGCTCGAGGGCCGGCGAGTGCATCGGCCAGCCGAGAGGGAGCGCCTCGGCCTTGAGGGCGTGCATCGCGAGGTGGTCGAGCGCGCGCAGCACGGGCTCGCGCCGGCCCGTGAGAACGACCTGCTGCGCGGCGTTGACGTTTCCGATCGAAACCTCGTGCGGGTCCCGCGTCAGGCGCGCGATCTCGGATGCGACCTCCAGCTCGGGGAGGCCGATGACGAACCCCATGGCCCCGTCGGGCGCCTTCTCCCGGAGGAGGCGCTCGGCCTCGAGCAGGACGTCGAGGGCGGCCCAACGGTCGAGGACGCCCGCTCCGACGTACGCCGCGTAGGTTCCGAGGCTGTAGCCGGCGCAGGCCGACGGGTGGAGGCCGTGCTCCCCGGCGAGGACGTCCAGAGCGGCGACGGAGACCGCGAAGACTCCCACCTGAGCCGGGAGGTCGGCGTGCAGGTCGGACCGCCCCTCGCCGAAGAACGCCGCCCCGAGGTCGACGCCGCTCCGCTCCGACACCTGCCCGAAGAAGGAGGCGACACGGGGGAACGAGGCGGCGAGCGCCTCGCCCATCCCCGCCTTCTCGGAGAGCTGCCCCGGAAAGAGGGCCGCGAACCGCCTCACGCCGCGACGCCTCGGGTCCGGCTGAAGGACGGGAACGCCTCGGCGAGCGAGGCCGAGCGGTGCCGCGAGAGGAGACGCGCGAGCCTGGGGACGACCCGCCTCCGGCCTCCGAAATGGACGAGGCGCGCGACGGGCGGGAGCTCCATCGGCGGGTGCGCCTCGTCGACCTCCCAGGGGTGGACGTAGAGGACCGGGCTCTCCCCGCGACCCAGGGCGTCGTCGATGAGCCGGGAGATCCGGCCCTCGCGCGAAAGCCGGGAGGTCCAGCCCCCGCCCATCATCGCCGGCTGCCCGAAGAACGTGCCGACGAACGGAGGGACCTCCAGGAGATCGCCGGCCGGGGTCGTGAGGACGGTCGGCCGGAGGGGGTTCCCGATGTCGCCGATCGGCGGGACGGCGAGGAGCGACGAGTCGATCCGGATGCCCTCCTCGACGAGCGTCGCGAGGTGCGGAGAGGCCGTCGAGCGGAACGACCACTCGGGAGCGCGGTAGGCCGTGACGGGCGCCCCGGCGGCGTCCTCCAGGGACGCGCGGGCGGCTCGGAGGTCGGACCGGAACTCGTCCGTGGTCAGCTCGTTCGCGCGGCGGTGCAGGTCGCCGTGGCAGGCGATCTCGTGCCCCGCCCCGGCGATCCTCCGGACGAGGTCCGGGTGCCGGCGGGCCACCCACCCGAGGACGAAGAACGTGGCGCGGGAGCGGCTCTCGTCGAGCAGGGAGAGGATCTGCTCCGTGGCCGGGACGACGCGGGAGGGAAACGAGTCCCACCTCTCCGGGCGGTCGTACGTCGCGTGGCCGCAGACGTGGAACCACTCTTCCACGTCGACGGTCAGGACGATCCGGGGTGCGGACATGGCGGCGAATTATGAATTATGGGCCCGCGGCGTCTCAGGAGGCATCGGAGCCGGTCGTCTTGAAGTGGACCGAAAGCCAGGCGGTGACCCACGTGTCCCGGAACGGCCGGTAGTGCCGGTGCCCGGTCGAGTAGATCGAGCGGACGGGCACGACGGCGAACCTCCGGACGAGCGGGGCGGCCTTGATGAGCATCTCGTTCTCGATCGCATAGCGGTTCGCGGTGAGGCGAAGCCGCCGCAGGAGCCCCGTCGAGAGGACCCGATAGCCCGACTGCCCGTCCTGGACCGGCAGACCGGTCATGCGCGAAAGGACCTTGTCGCCGGTCTCGTTGGCGCGGCGGTTCTTCGCAGGCATCCCTTCCGGGTCCGAGAGGCGCGAGCCGATGACGAAGTCGGACCCGCGGCGCGCCGCGTCGAGGAGGGCCGGGAGGTCGTCGGGATCGTGCTGGCCGTCCCCGTCGACGAACGCGACGTGGGTCCACGCGCCTGCGAGGAGGAGCGCGAGGCCCTCCCGGAGGGCGCGCCCCTTACCACCGTTCGTCTCGCGGCGGAGAACTTTCGCTCCGGCCCCCCGAGCGGCCTCGAACGTGAGATCCTCGCTCCCGTCGTCGACGACGAGCACCTCCGGTACGTGCCGGAGGAGGCCTCGCACCACGTCGCCGATCCACGTTTCGCACCGAAACGCGGGGACGAGCGCGGCGGGCCGGAACGGGCTTTCCGTGGTTGACGATCCCCGCAACTTCGAGAAAATTAGCACGAGCGCTTCATGGGCACACCTGACGCCTTCCTCCCCATCCTCCTCATGTTCACGGCAGCCGCGATTCTCGGGGCCGCCCTCCTGTTCCTGAACGGGGTGATGGGCCGCAAGGTCCGGACCCTCCGCAAGCTCGGCCCGTACGAGAGCGGCCTGCCGCTCCTGGACGACAGCCGCAAGCGGATCTCCGTCAAGTTCTTCATCGTCGCGATGGTCTTCATCCTCTTCGACGTGGAGACGGGCTTCCTCTGGCCGTGGGCCACCGTCCTCGACGAGGGCGGGTGGGTCGTCTTCTGGCCGATGATCCTGTTTCTCGCCGTCCTGGCCCTCGCGGACGCCTACCTCTGGAAGAAGGGAGCGTTCGACTGGGAATGAGCGGCGGCGCGAGCACCCCCGTGGACATCCTCCCCGGCCAGCCCCCCGTGGGCGAGCACGGGGCCCTCTCCTGCGGAAAGGAGCTCTCGTTCTCGGCAGCGGCCGAGGAGCGCTTCGAGAAGCTTCTGACCCGGTATCCGACGAAGCAGGCCGCGCTCCTCCCGACGCTCTGGATCGCGCAGGAGGAGTGGGGCTGGATCTCGCGCGAGGCGGTCGACACCGTCGCCGCGCGCCTCGGCCTGACCTCCGCGTTCGTGTGGGGCGTCGTGACGTTCTACACGATGTACAACCGGGCCCCGGTCGGGAAGCACCTCATCCAGGTCTGCACGTCGATCTCCTGCCACCTGAACGGCGCGGAGGAGGTCTTCCACGAGTGCCGGAAGAAGCTCGGAGGGCTGAAGCCGGGCGAGACCTCGGCCGACGGGAAGTACACCGTCGTCGAGGTGGAGTGCCTCGCGCAGTGCGACAAGGCGCCCGCCGTCATGGTGAACGGCGACGACCACGAGCGGATCACCCTCGACAAACTCGACGCCTTCCTCGCCGAGCTGAAATGAGCGATTTCGTTCCCGTCCTCTCCGCCCGCGTCGGGAAGAAGAACTCCCGCGCCCTCGAAACCTACGTCGCCGACGGCGGCTACGCCTCCTGGAAGAAGGTGCTCGCCGGGTCGAAGACGGGCGAGTGGACACCGGCGAAGGTGACCGAGATCGTCAAGGCCTCGGGCCTCCGCGGCCGGGGCGGCGCCGGCTTCCCCACCGGGATGAAGTGGACCTTCGTCCCGCCGAAAGAGAAGAGGGGCGGCAAGCCCGTCTACCTCCTCTGCAACGCCGACGAGTCGGAGCCGGGGACGTTCAAGGACCGGGTCCTCATCGAGCAGGACCCCCACCAGCTCCTCGAGGGAATGATGCTCGCCAGCTTCGCGCTCGACGTGAAGCACGCCTACGTCTACATCCGCGGGGAGATGGTCCACGGCGCCGAGATCCTGAACGCGGCGGTCGACGAGGCCTACGCGGCCGGCCTCCTCGGGAGGGACGTCCTCGGGAGCGGCCTCGACCTCGACCTCACGATCCACCGCGGCGCCGGGGCCTACATCTGCGGCGAGGAGACGGCGCTCATCGAGAGCCTCGAGGGGAAGCGCGGGCACCCGCGCATCAAGCCCCCCTTCCCCGCCGTCTCCGGCGTCTGGGCCGCCCCGACCGTCGTCAACAACGTCGAGACGCTCTGCTGCGTGAAGCACATCGTCGACCGCGGCGCCGACTGGTTCAAGGGGATCGGACGGAACGAGCGGAACACCGGGCCGAAGCTCTACTGCGTCTCCGGACACGTGCGGAAGCCGGGCGTCTACGAAGCCCCGATGGGGATCCCGTTCCGCGAGCTCCTCGAGCTGGCGGGCGGGGTGCGCGAGGGGCGGAAGGTGAAGGCCGTCATCCCCGGCGGCTCGTCGGCGCCGATGCTGACGGGCGAGGAGATGATGGACGTCCCGATGGACTTCGACGGCGTCGCCGCCGCGAAGTCGATGCTCGGCTCGGCGGCCGTCATCGTCATGGACGAGACGACGGACATCCCGAAGGCCGTGGCGAACATCGCGAAGTTCTACGCGCACGAGTCGTGCGGGCAGTGCACGCCGTGCCGCGAGGGGTGCCCCTGGCTTCTCAAGATGCTGAAGCGGATCGTGAACGGACAGGGGAAGAAGGCCGACCTCGAGATGCTGCTGCAGGTCTCCGGCCAGATGGGGAACGGGATGACGATCTGCGTCTTCGCCGACGCGGCGATCGCCCCCGTCCTCTCCTCGATCCCGAGGTTCCGCGAGGAGTTCGAGGCGTACGTCGCGAAGTCCGCGGCGCCCGGCTTCGAGGTGCCCGCTCCGGACCAGATCACCTCGAAGCTCGCCGAGCGGATGGCGGAAGGGATGCACTCCTGATGGCGAAGGTCACCGTCGACGGACGGACCGTCGAGGTCCCCGACAGCACGAACGTCCTCGAGGCGTGCCGGGCCGCCGGGGTCGACGTCCCCCACTTCTGCTACCACCCGCGCCTCTCGATCGTCGGCCAGTGCCGGATGTGCATGGTCGAGATCGAGGGAGTGCCGAAGATCCAGGCCTCGTGCACCGTCCCCGTGCGCGACGGCATGGTCGTCCACGCGAGCTCGGAGAAGGCCCTCGCCGCCCGCAACGCGACGATGGAGTTCCTCCTGATCAACCACCCGCTCGACTGCCCGATCTGCGACCAGGCGGGCGAGTGCCGGCTGCAGGACAACGCCGTCGCGGCGGGCCTACCGGTCTCGCGGACGGCCGAGCCCCGGAGGCAGTTCCCCGGCTACGACCGGACGAGCATCGGGCCCCACGTCATCGCCGACATGACGCGCTGCATCCAGTGCACGCGCTGCATCCGGTTCTGCCAGGAGATCGCCGGGACCGGCGAGCTGACGTTCATCGAGCGGGGCGGTCACACGATCGTCTGGACCCACGAGGGGAAGGAGCTCGCGAACGACTGGTCGGCCTGCGCGGCGGACGTCTGCCCCGTCGGCGCCCTGACGACGAAGGAGTTCCGGTTCCGCAAGCGGGTCTGGTGGCTCGACAAGGCCCGGTCGGTCTGCGACGGCTGCGAGATCGGCTGCAACGTCTCCATCGAGCACCGCGACCGGACCGTCTACCGCTTCCTCCCCCGCGTGAACCTCGCCGTGAACGACTTCTGGATGTGCGACTACGGCCGTTTCCGGGCCGAGGAGCTGAACGGGAACGACTACACGAGGCCCGTCCTCCGCAAGGGCGGGAGCTCTCGCGAAACGAACTGGGGCGAGGCGCTCGACGCCGTGAAGGCCGCCGTCGACGCGGCCGTCGCGAAGGACCCGGCCTCCGTCCTCGTCCTCGGGTCGGCCCGGCTCGCGACCGAGGAGAGCTGGCTCCTCGCGCAGCTCTTCAAGGGCGCGGCCGGGGTCCCGCAGGTCGAGTTCCACGCCGACCTCGGCCCCGAGCGGAAGATCAAGAACCCGACGGTCCCCGGCGAATGGCTCGTCGGGAAGGAGGCCGCGCCGAACTCGCGCGGCGCCGAGGCGGCAGGGGTCGCCCGCGCCGGGAAGGGCTCGGCCCTCTCCCGCCTGCTCGACGGCTCGTACACCCCCGAGGTCCTCTACGTCGCCGACGCGGAGCTCACCTCGCGGGTCTCCGACCCGGAGTTCGTGAAGGCGCTCCGCCGCGCGAAGACGCTGATCGTCCACGGCCGGCGGACGAACCCGCTCACCGAAGCCGCCGACGTCCTCCTCCCGGTGGCGAGCCTCGCCGGCAAGGAGGGGACGTTCGTGAACGTCCTCGGCCTCGTCCAGCGGTTCCAGATCGCCATCGTCCCGCCGCCGATCGTGAGGACCGACCTCGAGGTCCTCCTCCACCTCGGGAAGCGCTGGGGCGTCTTCGACACGAAGTGGACGGCGAAGGACGTGTTCACGCGGATGCGCGACGCGGTGCCCGGCTACGCCGGACTCGAGTGGGACGCGCCCGCCCTCGTCGGGACCGAGCCCCCCGTCTCCCCGGTCTCCGCCTACGACGCGCTCCTCGAGCGTCGCCTCCAGAACCCGGCCGAGGTCCTCGCGCTCGCAGCCGAAGCCGCCGGAGCCGCTTCGGCCGGAGGGGAGAAGTGAGCGACGCCACCTTCGCCCTCGTCGCCATCGGCGCGAAGATCCTCTTCGTCTGGGTCATCGCCCTCGCCACCATCCTCCCGAACCTCGTCTGGGCGGAGCGACGGGTGGCCGGGATGATCCAGGACCGCCCCGGCCCGAACCGGGTCGGCCCCTTCGGCTTCTTCCAGATCATCGCGGACGGCACGAAGTTCTTCATGAAGGAGAGCGTGACGCCGCTCTACGTCGACAAGCTCCTCTACAACCTGGCGCCGTGGATCACGCTCATGCCGGGGCTCGTCACGTTCGCGGTCATCCCGTTCGGGGCGACGCTCCCCGTCACGATCGGCGGGGTCACGCGGAATGTCCCGCTCGTCATCGCCGACGTGAACATCGGGATCCTCTACATCTTCGCGTTCACCGGCCTCGGCATCTACGGCATCGTCCTCGCCGGCTGGTCGGCGAACAACAAGTACTCGCTGATGGGGGGCCTGCGCGCCTCGGCCCAGATCATCAGCTACGAGCTCGCGATGGGCTTCGCCGCGGCCGGCGTCTTCCTCGCCGCGGGGACGCTCCGGCTCACCAAAGTCGTCGAGTGGCAGCAGCAGCACGTCTGGAACGTCGTCCCGCAGTTCGTCGGCTTCCTCGTCTTCCTCATCGCCGCCTTCGCCGAGACGAACCGCCTCCCCTTCGACCTGGCCGAGGCCGAGGAGGAGCTCGCGGGCGGGTTCCACGCCGAGTACTCGTCGTTCAAGTTCGGCATGTTCTTCATGGGCGAGTACGCGAACCTGATCGCCGCCTCCGCCCTGATGGCGACGCTCTACTTCGGCGGCTGGTCGCTCCCGGGCGTCGCGTTCACCGGGGTCTGGGGCGCGCTCGCCTCCATCGCCGTCTTTTTCGCGAAGACGATCGGATTCATCTTCCTCTTCCTCTGGGTCCGCTGGACGTTCCCCCGATTCCGGTACGACCAGCTGATGGACCTCGGCTGGAAGTTCCTCCTGCCGCTCTCCTTCTTCCACCTGATCGCCGTCGCGGCGTTCGTCGCCGCGAAGTGAGGGGCTGAAGCCGATGTCGCTCGAGCTCGTCGTCTTCGCGATCGCCTCGGGGCTCGCGATCGTCTCCGCCCTCGCCATGGTGGTCGTGAAGACTCCGGTGAGGAGCGTGATCTCCCTCGTCGTGACGTTCTTCGCCCTGGCGGTCCTCTCGGTCCTCCTGGCGGCGCCGTTCATCGCCGCGATCCAGGTCATCGTCTACGCCGGGGCGATCCTCGTCCTCTTCCTCTTCGTCGTCATGCTCCTGAACCTGACGAAGGAGGCCGAGGCGACCGACCGGCGACCGATCCAGAAGATCCTCGGCCTCGTCTCCGTCGTCGCGCTCGGAGGGCTCCTCCTCGGCATCACGCTCCGGGCCGGGGCGCCGCCGGTGCCCGCCGCCGGCGGCCTCATCCCGGCGAAGGACGAGATCCCGATCCTCGGGAGGCTCCTCTTCTCCGACTACCTGCTCGCGTTCGAGGCGCTCTCGGTGCTGCTCCTGCTGGCGTCCGTCGGCGCGCTCGTCCTCTCCAAGCGGAGGTTCGACTGAGATGGAGGGCGCCGCGATGAACGCCGTCGTCCCGATGACCGTCCCCCTGAACGCCTTCCTGGCCGTCGGGACGATCCTCTTCGTCATCGGGCTCGCCGGGGTGCTCCTGAAGAGGAACGCCCTCTCGATGTTCCTCTCGATCGAGCTGATGATGAACGCCGTGAACCTCCTCTTCCTGGCCTGGGCCCGGATGCGGGGGGACGCGTCGGGGCAGATGGTCGTCTTCTTCGTCATCGCCGTCGCGGCCGCCGAGGCCGCGGTCGGGCTCGCGATCTTCGTCGCGCTCTTCCGGGCGAAACGGACGATCGACGTCGACGAGATCGCCTCGCTGAAGTGGTGAGGACGAGGACGCGATGAATCTCCCCCTCTGGCTCATCCCCGCGCTCCCGCTCGCCGGCTTCCTCCTGAACGGCTCCGTCGCCCTCCTCTCGGGCTGGCGCCGGGCCCGGAAGGCGACCGCCGCGTGGCGCGAAGCCCATCCCGACGACCACGGGCACGACGGGCACGGCGACCCTGCCCACGCCCACGACGACCACGGGCACGGCTCCCACGGGCACGCCGGGCCCGCCCTCCCCTACGGCGAACGGCTCTTCTACGGCGTCGTCGGGGTCCTCTCGGTCGGCCTCGCGACGGTCGTCGCCTTCGCGAACGTCGTCCCGTACGTCGCGGCCTCCCTCGCGACCGAGGGCGGCGTCGGCCCCGTCGTCCAGACCGTCTGGAAGTGGATGGCCGCGGGCCACGTGTCGGTCGACATGGCGTTCCGGCTCGACCCGCTGTCGGCGATGATGGTGTCTTTCGTCACCTTCGTCGCCCTCCTCATCCACGTCTTCAGCGTCGGCTACATGCAGGACGAGGAGGGGTATGGGCGCTACTTCGCCTACCTGAACCTCTTCATGTTCGCGATGCTGACGCTCGTCCTCGCGGACAGCCTGCCGGTCCTCTTCATCGGCTGGGAGGGCGTCGGGCTCTGCTCCTACCTCCTGATCGGCTACTACTACGACAAGGACTTCGCGCACGCCGCCGGGAAGAAGGCGTTCGTCACGAACCGGATCGGCGACTTCGGTATGGTCCTCGGGATCTTCGGGATCCTGGCCCTCTTCGGGACGACGGACTTCTCGTTCGTCGACATGGCGAAGGCCGGGGCGGTGAACGGGACGGCCTCGATCACGGTCTACGCCGTCTGCCTCCTCCTCTTCCTCGGCGCCGTCGGCAAGAGCGCCCAGGTGCCGCTCTACGTCTGGCTTCCCGACGCGATGGCCGGCCCGACGCCGGTCTCGGCCCTCATCCACGCCGCGACGA
>CAYVPO010000108.1:0-12982 GCA_964453825.1 uncultured Holophagales bacterium | reverse complement strand
CCGAACGACCCGTACGCCCGCCTCTCCTACCGCCGGCTCATCGCCTGGCCCGCGCGCATCCAGCGCGAGGCGCCGTTCCTCAGGGAGGCTCTCGCGGGGGCGCCGTCGAAGCGGCTCCTCGACCTCGGCTGCGGCACCGGCGAGCACGCGCGCTTCCTGTCGGAGGAGGGGTTCGAGGTGACGGGCGTCGACGCGTCGGAGGCGCAGCTCGCCCAGGCGCGGGAAGCGGGACCCGGGCCGGAGTTCGTGAAGGGAGACCTCGCGGAGCTCGGCGCGGCGGTGACGGGGCCGTTCGGGGGAGCGATTTCGCTCGGGAACGGGCTGCCGCACCTGCACGCGCCCGAGATGTCGCGCTTCCTCGGGCACCTCGCGGCGCTTCTCCTCCCCGGCGCGCCGGTCCTCTTCCAGCTCCTCAACTACGACCGGATCCTGGACCAGGGGGTGACGAGCCTCCCGCTGAACGTCCGGGACGACGGGGGCGAGCGGGTCGTCTTCCTCCGGCTGATGGAGCCGCGTGCCGACGGGACGGTCCTCTTCAACCCGACGTCGCTCCGGTGGCGGCCGGGCGAGGAGCCGCCGGTGGAGGTCGTCGCGGCGAAGAATGTCCTCCTGAAGGGTTGGCGGCGGGCCGAGCTGGAGGCGGCTCTCGCCGGGGCCGGATTCCGGGTGGAGGCGGTCTTCGGCGGGATGAAGGGAGAGGAGTGGGAGGCGGGAACGGCCTCCGACACCGTCCTTCTCGCGCGGCGCTGAGCGCGAGCTTCCTTCCCTTCCGGCGACCGGGACGCGGTTCCCGCGAGACGATCGGGCGCCGTCTGTCCTAAGATCTCCGGTCGGAGAGTCTTCGTACGCAGGACGACGAGCGACCCGAACGGGCAGGGGCCTCGGGCGAGGCCGACGACGGCGTGCGCCTTTCCGTCCGCCTCTTCGCCCCGGGCACCGAGATCGGACGGCGCTACGAGGTGCGCAGCGTCCTCGGCACGGGAGGCTCGGCGGTCGTCTACGAGGCGTTCGACCGGGAGCTGAAGCGCCGGGTCGCTCTCAAGGTCCTCCGGACCGACCGGACCTCGGAGGCGGCGCTGAAGCGCTTTCGACGTGAGGTGTCGATCGCTCGCGACGCGGCGAGTCCGCGCCTCGTCCGCGTCTTCGACATCGGCCAGGCGGGCGACACGGTCTTCCTGACGATGGAGCTCGTGGAAGGGGAGTCGCTCCGCGAGCTTCTCGCGCACGGTCCGCTGCCGCCGAGGCGGGCGGCCGCGATCGCGGCGGAGGTCCTCCGTGCGCTCGCCGACCTGCACGCGCTCGGGATCGTCCACCGCGACGTGAAGCCGGGGAACGTCCTCCTCGCCGCGACGGGCGAGGTGAAGCTCGCGGACTTCGGCCTCGCGCGGCACTGGGAGGGGAGCGAGACGCGCGTGACGGAGACGGAGGGGCTCGTCGGGACGGTCGAGTACCTGTCCCCGGAGCAGGCGCTCGGCGACCATCTCGACGCCCGGACCGACCTCTATTCGCTCGGCGTGGCCCTCTTCGAGATGCTCGCGGGAAAGGTGCCGCTCCGCGGCGAGTCGGCCATCGGGACGATCGTGGCGCACATCCGGCAGGAGCCGGCCGACGTGAGGAAGCTGCGCCCGGAGACCCCGGCCTGGCTCTCGGCCGTCGTCGCGCGCCTCCTCGCCAAGGACCGCGAGCGGCGCTACGCGACGGCCGTGGACGTCCTCGCCGACCTCGAGGCCCGGCGGGCGCGGCGGGCGCCGTTCCGGCTCGGGACGCGGGGCCTTCTGGCGGCTGCGGCGGCGGTCGCCGTATTGATGGCCTGCGCCGCGTTCCTTCCGTTCCTGCCCTGGAACCGGCCGCGCCTGACGAGGCTCGTCGCCGACGGGACC
This sequence comes from uncultured Holophagales bacterium, assembly GCA_964453825.1. Lineage (GTDB taxonomy): Bacteria > Acidobacteriota > Thermoanaerobaculia > UBA5066 > UBA5066 > UBA5066. The sequence goes on along the minus strand of CAYVPO010000108.1, from coordinate 11,102 downwards.
GGAGGGGTGCAGGCGCTCGACGGGAAGGGGCGCGTCCTCTGGAGGAGGGGAGAGACGGAGGTCGGCCGTCAGATCGCGCTCGCGAAGCTCGCCGGAGGCGAGACGGGGGCGATCGCCGTGACGGGCGGGACGTCCGAGGCGAGGAAGAGACTGGTCGTCCTCGACGGATGGACGGGCCGCCCCCTCTCCGAGATGGCGCTCCCCGACCCGGCGGACGAGAACGAGGTGCCGCTCGCGTTCCCGGGCTTTTCGAGCACCTTCGTCGTCGGCTCCGTCTTCCCGTTCGACGCGGACGGCGACGGCGCCGACGAGGTCGCCGTGAGCCTCTGTCACATGCCGCGCTGGGCGGGGGCGACCTACGTCTGCGATCCGGCCCGGCGTCGGGTCGTGGCCGGGTTCTTCGGCTCCGGGCACCACTACGCGCAAGCGGCGGCGGACGTCGACGGCGACGGCGAGAGAGAGCTGATCCTGTCCGGGTTCAACAACCGGATGGGCTACTCCGGCGCGGTGGCCGCGCTTCGGATCCCGCGGGAAGGCGACGGGGAGCCGAGCGGACGCGGGCTCCCGTTCGCCGATTCGCCCGATCGCCCCGGGTGGCGCGATTCGACTTCGCTCCTCGCGTGGTACGCGCTCGTCCCGACCGGAGTCTTCGCCGACAGCACCGGGCCCGTGACCGAGGTGGTGGCCGGAACCCTCCGCGTCGGGGCCTTCGGACCGAGGCAGCGGGAGCTCGCGCTCGACGGCTTCCCTCGTGGGCCGCGCTCGGCCGGCGAGGCGAAGCGGCGCGCCGCGGCCCGGGAGGAGGCGTATCAGCTCCTTCGCGAGGCGGTCCGGCTGCGCGGGGTCGGATCCGCGGCCGAAGGCCTGGCGGAGGTGGAGCGGGCGCTCGAGAGGGCGCGGGCGGCGGGCGACGTTCCGCTCGGTCAGTGGGTGGCGCGCGTCCGGGCGCAGATGCTCCTCGACGCGAGGCGGCCCGAGGAAGCGGACGCCGCCTGGGGGGCGTCGCACGAAAGGTCGGAGGAGCCGGCGCCGATCGCGCTGGAGGCCGGACGCGCGTTCCACCTCGAGGGGGAGCTCGCACGGGCGGTTGGCTGGTATCGCCGGGGGCTGACCGGGCGCGGAGACCGAGCGCGACTGGGGGGCGACCCGCGCGACCTGATGCTGGGGGTCGTCCTCGCGCTCGGCGAAACGGGGCAGTGGGACGACGCCGCCTCCGAGATCGACAGGTTCGAGGCGGCGTATCCCGACCGCGTGCCGGAGATCGCCGCGGCCCGGGCCTTCGTCGCCTGGCGGAGCGGACGGCGGCCGGCCCGCTTCGCCGACCGCGTCGACGACATAGGCCTCTTCCGCTACTGGAGCCTCGAGGCGCGGCACGCGCTGGGGGAGGCTGCCGACCTGCTCCTCGCCGACGTCGAGCGGGTGGCGCGCGAGGCTCCCGACGTCGCGCCGCTCGTCACGTCGCTCCGCGCGGAGCTCCTCGCCGAGCTCGGAAAGAGGGATGAGGCGCGCGCGCTGGCCGCCGACGCCCTCGACGGCGCGCGGAGCCTCGGCGCGACCGACACGGGGGTGAGGGCGCACCTCTCCCTCGTGGAGGCGCGCGCGCGGCGTCTCGGCGTCAGGCCCGCTGGAGAAGGAGGATCGCGGTGACGCCGAGGCCGATGACGACCACGGCCGTGCGAGCCTTCTCCTTCCCGATGCGCCGGGCGAAGCGCGCCCCCGCGTAGCCGCCCACGGTCGCTCCCGCGACCATCACGAGGGCGATCGGCCAGAGGACGGCGCCGTTCCAGATGAACCACGCCGCCGCGACGAGGTTGATCGTGATCCCGAAGAAGTTCTTCAGGCCGTTCATCGCGTGGATGTCGGTGAGGCCGAGAAAACCGAGAACGACGAGCATCAGGATGCCGATGCCGGCGCCGAAGTAGCCGCCGTAGATCGCGACGGCGAACTGTGCGAACGTCGCGACGCCCCAGCGAGCGTTCGTCGGGCCGTGCGGAGCGTGTACCTCCGCGTCGCCGCGCCGCTTCGCGAGGACGATCTGGAGGATGAAGAGGAGCGTCGCGAAGAGGACGAGGAACGGCGCGAGGCTCGCGAAGAGCTTCTCGGGCGTCTTCAGGAGGAGAACGGAGCCGATCGCCCCGCCGACGAGGCTCGGGAGGAAGAGCGTCTTAAGCCACGCGGCGTGAGTCGCCACCTCGCGCCGGTAGCCCGCCATGCTCGCGGCGGCTCCGGGGAGGAGCGCGACGGTGGACGTGGCATTTGCCTGGATGGCGGGGATGCCGAGGAGGACGAGCGTCGGGAACGTGAGGATCGTGCCGCCGCCGGCCAGGGCGTTCATGACGCCGGCGCCGAACGAGGAGGCGAGGAGCGCGGCGATCTGGCCCGCGGTCATCGGGTTTCCGCCGGCGGGCCGCTCTCGCGGGGCGCGCCGGGTGTCATCGACCACTCGAGCCATGAGCCCTGGAAGAGCCGGGCGTCCGGATGCCCGAGGGCCTCGCGGAGGAGCCAGACGGCCTCGGACGCCTGGTGCCCGCTGTTGCAGTAGACGACGACGGGCCTCTCCCACGAGACGCCGGCCGCCTCGAGCTCGGCGCGGAGGTCGGGGAGCGGCCGGAGCGAGCCGTCCGCGACGTCCGCCTTCCAGAAGCGGTTCCTGGCGCCAGGGATCCGTCCGGCGAGCCACTGCTCGGCCGGCCGGACGTCGAGGAAGATGGTCTTCCCGTCGCCCACGCGCTTCCGTGCCTCGGCGCCCGAGACGAGGAGGTGGCCGTCCACGCGGCCGTCCGGCTTCGCGGTTTTGGCGAAGGACCGCTCGCGCGTCACGGGCCGTCCCTCCGCCGTCCAGCGCGAGAAACCGCCGTCGAGGACGTGGACGTGGGCGGCGCCGGTGATCCGTGCGGCCGTCGCGACGTACGTGGCGTCGACGTCCGTCTCGGCTCCGTAAACGACGACGCGGGCCCTCGCGTCGATTCCGACGCGGGCGAAGATCGCGTCGAGGAGCTCCGGCGGGTAGAGGGCCGCGGGGACGCCGCCCGCGGTGGAGCGGAGGTTCTCGGGGGAGACGCTCTGCGCACCGGGGAGGTGCCCGGAGAGGAACTCGCGGAAGGGCCTCGCGTCGAGGAGGACGACGGCGGGAGGGAGCTGCGCCTCGAGCCACGGGCCGGAGACGAAGGCCCCGGGGCCGGGCGCCTTCGGCGAACCGGGTGCGGTGGCGGGGAGAAGGAGCGCCGGGGCGAGCACGGCGGCTCGCAGAGCTCGGAAGACGCGCATCGAGACCTCCGGAGCGGGATGATGCCAGCTGCCGGGCTATCCTTCGCCTCGCATGCGCGGCCGCGTCGGACTCTGGCTCCTCGCCCTCCTCCTCACGCTCGCCTCGGCGGTCTTTCAGCGGCTCACGGGGCCCACCCACCCGCTGCGCGGGACGGTGATGCTCGGCGAGACCGAGGTCCGGCTCCGCCTCCTCCGTTCGCACGGTGGGGACGGCGACCAGCCGGTCGTCGTAAAGGTCGCGGACCCTGCCGTGAGCGGAGGCGTCGCCTGGCGGCGCTACCCGACGAACGAGCCGTTCGCCGTCCTGCCGATGGTCCGGGAAGGAGAGACGCTTCGGGCGGCGCTGCCGCACCAGCCGCCGGCCGGGAAGCTCGAGTACCAGGTGCGCCTCGTCCGCGGAGGGGCGTCGGTCCTCTTCCCGGACCGGCCTGCGATCACCCGCTTCAAGGGGGCGGTCTCGCCGGTCGTCCTCGTCCCGCACATCATCGCGATGTTCGGGGGAATGCTCGTCTCGAACGCCGCGGGGCTCCTCGGCCTGCGCAGAGAGAAGCGCCTCCTCGGCGTCTCGCTCGCCGCGCTCGTCCTCCTCGCGCTCGGCGGCCTCGTCCTCGGCCCTCTCGTCCAGAAGGCGGCGTTCGGCGCCTACTGGACCGGCTGGCCGTTCGGCACCGACCTGACCGACAACAAGACCGCCGTCGCCGTCCTGGCCTGGGCGGTGGCCGCGTTCCGGGCACGCGGCGGGCGGGACGCCCGGCTCGCCGTCGGCGTCGCCGCGCTCGTGACGCTCGCGGTCTTCCTCGTCCCCCACAGCGCCTGGGGCTCGCAGATCGACTGGTCGAAGCTGCCGGCCGGAAGCTGACGCCGAAGGCCCGGCGCGAAGGGCACACGCGGCGCGCGCCGACGCCTATACTCGAAGCTCGTGGGTCAGCCCGAGAGGGACGGCATGACGACGGAGGGGGGCGCACGATCGACGGCACCCGGGGTGCGGCGCGCGGCACTCGCTGCCGCGGCCGGCTACGCCGCGCTCGGGCTCCTCTGGATCATCTTCTCCGACGACGTCGTCCGGGCGGTCGTCGACCCGGATCGGATGGCCACCGTCCAGAGCGCGAAGGGAATCCTATTCGTCGTCCTGAGCGCGGTCTTCGTCTTCGCGGTCGGCGTCCGGTCGGCCCAGCGCTTCGGCGGCGGGGTCGACCTCGAGAGCGGAGAGAAGCTGACCGCGGGAGCGTTCGCCCCCATCGTCGTCTTCCTCGTGCTCTCTTCGGCCGTCGCCGGTGCCGGATACGTCCTGCACGAGCGCTCCGTCGCCGAGAACCGAGCCTCCACTCTCGCCTCGCTCTCCGCGACGGCGGAGGTGAAGGCCGCGCGGGCCGCGAGCCGGATCGACGCGCTGAAGCTCGACGCGCGCCTCCTCGCGGCGGGGGCGGAGCTGCGGAAGGTCCTCGCCGCGGGCCCGGACGGTCCCGTCACCGACGACGCGCGCCGCGACCTCCGCCAGGAGATCGAGACGTACGTGGCGCTCCATCCCGACAGATCCGTCCTCCTCCTCGACGCGGCGGGGCAGGTCGTCGAGCGAGCGGGGCCGGGAATGGACGCCGGCCCAGAGCTCGCATCGGCGCTCGAAGCGTCCCGCTCGACGCACGAGGCGGTCGTGGCCGAGCCGGCAACCGACAGGGGGCTGCCGATCGTCGTCCGGGTCGTAGCGGCCGTGGCCGCGATCGATCCTGCGAGAGGCGTTCCCGGTTACGTCGTCCTCGGAGCCTCGGCCCGGGAGCAGCTCCCGGCGCTTCTCGCTCGCGCTCCGGGGGCGAGCCCGAGCGAAGAGACGCTGGTCGTTCGCGGGCAGGGCTCAGAGGTCGCCGTCATCCTCGGAGCGGAAGGGGACCGCCGGTTTCGCAGCGCGGACGCCTCCGGGGGCTCTCTCCCGGCGCGGGCCGCCCGAGGAGAAGACGGAGCGTACGAAGGGGTCGACGACCTCGGCGTCGAGAGCTTCGCCGCCGTTCGCAGGATCCCGGGCACGGACTGGTCGCTCGTCGTCCGGCGCGACGCCGCGGAGGTCTACCGCCCTCTCCAGCGGCGGCTCGCCGGTATCGCGCTCTTCAACGTCGCGCTTCTCGCCGGCGCCGCCCTGGCGACCCTCTCCTGGTGGCGAGGGCTGCGCGTGCGTCACCAATGGCGGGAGAAGCAGCTCGCGGCCGAGCGGGACGCCGTCGCGCGGCACTTCACGCTGCTGTCGGAGGCGTCGAACGACCTCGTCCTCCTCACGGACGAGGCGTTCCGGCTCGTCGAGGTGAACCGGAAGGCCTGCGAAACGTACGGCTACTCCCGAAAGGAGCTGATCGGCGCGGAGGCGAGCATCCTCCGCCCTGTCGAACAGAAGGCGGCGGCCCGGGAGACCTTCGAGCGTCTCCTCGCGGACGGGTCGATCCACCTCGAGACGGTCCATCGGAGGAAGGACGGCTCCGTCTTCCCGGTCGACTTCAGCGGGCGGCGGATCGAGGTCGACGGCCAGCCGTTCATCCAGTACGTCATCCGGGACATCACCGAGCGGAAGCTCGCGGAAGAGCGTATCCGCCGACTGAACCAGCTCTACGACCTCCTCTCCCGCGCGAACGCGGCGATCGTGCGGACGGCCGACCCGGAGCAGCTCGCCCGGCGGGTCTGCGAGATCGCCGTGGAGGTGGCCGGCTTCCGCCTCGCGTGGATCTCCGAAGCGAACGCCCGAGGGGAGCTCCGCGCGATCGCCGTGGCCGGGCCGGCGGCCGCGATCGTCGGCGCGGTTCCGTTGAGCCTCGACTCCGACGCGCCGTCGGGGCGCGGCCCGACCGCGGACGCGATTCGCGGAGGGAGCCCCGTCGTCGCGAACGAGTACCTCGCGGACGCCTCGACGACCGTCTGGCACGAGGCGGCCCAACGATTCGGGCTCGAGTCGCTCGCCGCGTTCCCGATCCCGCGTCCGGGGGGGCCGCGCGGTGCGCTCGCCGTCGGGGCGGGCCAGAAGGGGTACTTCGACGAGGAGATCGTGAAGCTCCTCTCGGGGCTCGCCGAGGACGTCGGCTTCGCCCTCGCGGCGCGGGACCGCGAGGTCGAACGGCGGCGTGCCGAAGAGGCGCTGAAGGTCACGGCCCGGCGGCTCTCAGAAGCGGAGAAGATCGGGCGGACCGGGAGCTTCCACGTCGACCTGAAAACGCAGGAGACCGGCTGGTCGGAGGGGCTCCGCCGGCTTCTCGGCGGGATCTCGGAGACGGGCACGCCCTCGATCGAGGCGCTCCTCGAGCGCGTCCACCCGGAGGACCGGGATCGGATGGCCGGGCTCCTGCGCGCGGACCGGGCCGCGGCCGGGGAAGAGGACGTTCGGACCGCAGGCCCGGAGGGCGAGGTCCGGTGGGTCCACGCGACGTCGGAGATCGTCGTCGACGGCTCGGGGCTCCCGGTCGGGCTCTTCGGGGTCCTCCGCGACGTGACCGAAGAGAAGCTCTCCGCGGAGCAGCAGCGCCTCTGGTCCCACGTTCTCGAAGGGAGCGCCGAAGGGGTCCTGCTGGCGGGGGCCGACCAGCGCATCCTCCTCGTGAACCGGGCCTTCGAAACGATGACCGGCTACGTTTCCGGCGAGGTGCTCGGGAGGACCCCCCGGTTCCTCGGCTCGGGTCACCACGACCGGTCCTTCTACCGCCGCATGTGGACGACGATCGCCCGAACGGGGTGCTGGCGTGGGGAGATCCAGAACCGGAGGAGCAACGGCGAGGTCTACCCGGTCCTCCTGTCGATCACCGCCGTGAAGGACGACCGGGGGGCCACGAGCCACTATGTCGCGATCTACACCGACCTGACGGAACGCGTCGCCGCGATCGAGAGGATCGAGTTCCTGTCCCAGCGGGACCCCCTCACCCACTTCGTGAACCGCGCGGGCCTCGAGACGCAGCTCGCGCGGGCGATCGCCACCTCCCGGCTCGAGGGACACGCGCTCGCGCTCGTGACGTTCGACGTCGACCGGTTCTCGGCGATCAACGAGTCTCTCGGGGGTCCCGTCGGCGACGAGATCCTCCGCTCGATCGCGGGGCGGCTCGCCGGCGCGGTGCGAACGCGGGACATCCTCGCCCGCATCGGGCCCGACGAGTTCGCCGTCGGCTTCGTGAGCGTGAAGGGGACGGGAGGGAGCGAGGTCGCGGCCCGGAAGATCCAGGCCGTTTTCGCGTCGCCGTTCGAGGTCGCGGGGCGGGCGATCCCGATCTCCGCGAGCTTCGGCGTCGCCGTCTGTCCGGAGGACGGCGAGGACGCCCCGGCGCTGATGCGAAGCGCGGACGCGGCGCTCCGGCACGCGAAGGCGGGCGAAGGGGGGACGCTCGAGTTCTTCCGCCGCGAGATGACGGCCCGGGCGATGGAGACGCTGGAGATCGAGACGAAGCTCCGGCAGGCGATCGCGAACGGCGCGCTCCTCCTCCACTACCAGCCGCAGGTGGAGGTGGAGACGGGGCGGGTCGTCGGCGCGGAGGCGCTCGTCCGCTGGAAGGACGCCGAGAGGGGCCTCATCCCGCCGGGCGTCTTCATCCCGGTCGCCGAGGAGCGCGGCCTCATCGTCCCCCTCGGCGAGTGGGTCCTGCGAACCGCGGCGACGCAGCTGCGCCAGTGGCTCGACGCGGGCCTGCCCCGGATCGTCGTCGCCGTGAACGTCTCGGCGGCCCAGTTCCGATCGCCCGATTTCGAGGGGCGCCTCGTCGAGGTCCTCGCGGAGACCGGGGTCCCGCCGGAGCTGATGGAGCTCGAGGTGACCGAGTCCGTCCTGGCGCGCGACGTCGAGGCGGCGGCGGCGCTGCTCGGACGCCTGCGGACCCGCGGGATCTCCATCGCAATCGACGATTTCGGGACCGGCTACTCCTCGCTCGGCTACCTGCGGAAGTTCCCGTTGCAGAGGCTGAAGATCGACCAGGGTTTCGTTCGCGAGATCTGGAACGACCCCTCGGCGGCGGCGATCGTCCGGACGGTCATCGGGATGTCCCGCGGCCTCGGGCTGAAGGTGGTGGCGGAGGGCGTCGAGGAGAAGCGGCAGTTCTCCTTCCTCCGCTTCCACGGCTGCGACGAGGCGCAGGGCTACTTCATCAAGCGCCCGGTCCCGGCCGAGGCATTCCGGACCTTCCTCGAGGCCGGAGACTTCGACCCCGACGCCCCCGCGGCCTGAGCCGGGGCGTTCTCAGGGCGAGACGGACCCGGGGGCTGGCGGCAGGTAGATGCGGAAGAGGTTCCCGCGTTCCCCGGACGCCGCGATGAGGAATCCTCCGGCCTGCTTCACGGTGCCGAACGGCGCGGCGAGGCCGAGGCCGCCGCCACGCCCGGGCTTGCGGGACGAGCCGAACGGGTCGAAGAGTCGCGTCCGGGTCTCCTCGTCCATCGGCGTCCCGTCGTCACCGACCGTCAGGATCACCCAGCCCGTTGCAGCCCCCGTGGGCGGGGCTTCGAGGTCCGGCTCCTCCAGCGGTCCCACGCCCGTTCCGAGCGTGAGCGAGCCCCCCGGAGGGAGCGACTCGAGCAGGAACTCCGCGAGTTGCACGAGGGCGTAGACGACTTCCCTACGGCCGACCGTCACGGCGACGGTCTCGGGGGAGAGGTCGAGGCGCAGCGAGATTCCGGGTCCGATCCGTCCGCGCAGCTGCGCGGCGGCGTCCCGCTGGAGGGCGTTCGCTCCGACGCGCTCGAGCTGTATCGAAGCGCCGCGGCCGAACGACAGGAGCTCGTGCCCGAGGGCGGAGCCGCGGGCCGCCGCCGCCCGTGCCTCGCCCAGCAGCGGTGCGGCGGCGCTCCCCTCGGGGAGCAGGGTCACGGCCGCGTCGATGCCGGCGAGAACGCCGGCGAGGACGCCGTCGAGCTCGTGCGCGACCTCGCGCGAGAGGTGCCCGAGGGCTTCCATCTTCTGCGCGAGGCGGAGCCGCTCGTTCATGACGTTCCGTTCCGTGACGTCGTCCTGCACCGCGAGGTAGCCGGTGAGAGCGCCCCGACGGTCCCGGATCGGGGCGATCGAGGTCCGGATGATGACGAGGCGTCCGTCCCGCGCCCGGTTCCAGACCTCCGTCTTCACCGTCCGTTCGGCCGCGAGCTCCGCCCAGATCTCCGCATAGAAAGCGGCGTCGTGACGCCCGCTCTTCAGGATCCGCGGGTTCGCGCCGACCACCTCCTCGCGCGTGTAGCCGTAAGTTCGGGTGAAGGCGGGGTTGACGTAGCTGATCGTTCCGTCGGTGTCCGTCAGGAAGATGATGCTCGCCGACTGCTCGACGGCGGCCTCGAGGCGCCGGAGGGCGTCCTCGGAGCGGTGCCGCTCCGTGACGTCGCGGGAATTGACGACGAGTCCGAGCACCCCCGGGTCTTCGAGTAGGTTCGTCATGAGGGACTCGAGCTGACGGATCGCGCCGTCGGCTCGACGGACGCCGAACTCGACCGAGACGGTCGTGCCCGGGCTCTCGAGGCACCGCTGGAGCGCCTCGCGGACCGCCGGCGCGTCCTCGGGGCAGACGACGTCGAGGACGCTCCGGGTCACGAGGGTCTCGACGCGGTAGCCGAGGAGCTTTTCGGTCGACGGGCTCGTGAAGAGGATTCGCCCCTCGCCGTCGAGGATCGAGACGATGTCGAGCGAGGAGGCCACGAGCGCCTCGGCCTGGCGCTCGGCTCGGCGCAGCGCCTGCTCCGTCTCGGCCTCCTTCCGCCTCGCCTGCTCCAGCTGCGTCGCGAACCGGATCGTGGCGGCGAGGCTCGCGGAGGTCAGGCTCGGCTTCACGAGGACCTCGGCCGCCCCGAGGCGATGCGCGTGGAGGGCCGCCTCGGCGTTCGACCGGCCGGTCAGGACGATCGCCGGCACCGGGCTTCCGGTGTCCCTCATCTCCTCGAGGAGGGCGAGCGCCTCCGGGTCGTGCGCCCGGACGTCGAGGAGGAGGACGTCGGGAGGGTCTTCGGCGAGCGCGACCCTCGCCTCGGCCGCAGACTGCGTCCGCCTCACCGGGAGGTCCGGCTCCTGGAGCCCCTCTCGAAGGTATTCCTCGACGAGGAGCGCCTCGTCGGCGTCGGCGTCGACGACGAGGATCCGCGGAGGGCGTTCGCCGGGGCTCACTCGGACGTTCACTCCGGCCGGACGACGAGCTCGAACCAGTAGAGGCCGAGGATCCGGAGCGAGGCGACGAGCCCTGCGAACGTGACCGGCTTGGCGATGTATGAGTTGACGCCGAGGCGGTAAGCCTGCTGGACGTCTTCCGGCGCGGTGGACGAGGTCAGGACGACGACGGGAATGTGGCAGAGGGCCGGGTCGTTCCGGATCTGCGAGAGCGCCTCCCGCCCGTCGAGCCGCGGCATGTTCAGGTCGAGGAGGATCAGGGCCGGGAGCGGATTGGCCTCGACGTCCTCGTACGGCGGGCGGCGGCGGAGGTAGTCGAGGAGCTCGACCCCGTCGCGCACCCGGCGAAGGTCGTTCAGCAGGCGGGCTTCCTCGAGGGCGCTCCGCGCCAGGAGGAAGTCGTCGTCGTTGTCCTCCGCCATCAGAAGGACGGCCTGCCGGCGTTTCTCGGTCGTCATTCCACCCCTCCCGAAGCCGGGAGCCGGGGGCGCGAAGCCCGGCGGCACGCGGCGCTCCATTGTCTCCTTTCGGCTCGGGAAGTCACGCTCCGGACGGACCGGGTGATCCGGGCTCCGGATTCCGCCCTCGCCCCCGCCGCCGAGCCCGTCGCTTCTTCCGTTCCTTCCCGGAGCGGATCGACCGCTCCGCTCGGGGTCCCCGATCAGAAGGGGGGCATGGGGACCGGGAGCAGGGAGGACTGTCCCTCCTGCGGCAGGAGCAGCTCCTCGGTATCCGGAGACGG
>CAYVPO010000107.1:0-13011 GCA_964453825.1 uncultured Holophagales bacterium | reverse complement strand
GCCGCGAAGGCGGGGACGGCCGTCCTCGCCGGGGCCGCGCCGGGACTCGTCGGCTGCTCCTCGCTCGCCGAGACGCCCGACCCGGACGACTGGACCGAGCCCGCGGGAGAGGGGGCCGAGGCCTGGGCGGCGCTCCGCCGCCTCCCCGAGGCGCGCTTCGTCGGCCTCGCGCTGCCTCGCCTCCTGCTCAGGCTCCCCTACGGGAAGGAGACGAACGCCGTCGACGCGTTCGATTTCGAGGAGCTCTCCTCGCCGCCGGAGCACGAGGAATACCTCTGGGGCAGCCCCGCGCTCGCGACGGCGCTCCTCCTCGGCGAGGCGTTCCTCGAGGACGGATGGAGCCTCCGCCCCGGGTCGGCGCAGGAGATCTCCGGCCTCCCCTTCGCCCTCGTCGAGGAGGACGGCGAGAAGCGCGCCGTACCGTGCGCCGAGGCGCTCTTCACCGTCCGCGCCATGCAGGCGGTCGCGGAGAAGGGGCTGATGCCGCTCCTGACGATGAAGGGGACCGACACCGTCCGCCTCGCGATCTTCCAGTCGATCGCGGAGCCGCACGCGGATCTCGCCGGGCTCTGGGGCTGAGCCGGCAGGCCCGCCCTTCTCGCTCCGGCCGGCCTCCCGTCGCAGGCGCACACGGACGAAGGGCCGGGGCCGCTCGCGCGGCTCCGGCCCTCGACCCTTACCGGGGCTCGAACGTCAGGCGACGTCGTAGGCGAAGGCGCCGCCCTCGCCGACGCGGACGTGGACCTTCGAGATCGACGCACCTTCGGCCATCCGGGCGAGGAACTCGCCGGAGAGGTCGGGGAGGACGGTCTTCGTGAGGATCGAGTCGACGTTGCGGGCGCCGCTCTCGACCTCCTTGCACCGGCTGCCGATCTCGTTCACGACCGCCTCGTCGTAGCTGAACGTCGCGCCGTGGTTCTCCATGAGGCGCTTTCCGATCCGGCCGAGCTGGAGCTTGATGATGAGCTTCATCACCCCTTCGGAGATCGGGTAGTACGGGACGATCGACATGCGCCCGAGGAAGGCCGGCTTGAAGACCTTGTCGAGGCCGGGCTTGATCGTCTCGACGATCTTGTCCGGCGTCGGCGCCGTGTCCGGGTCGGCGCACATCTTCATCATCGCGTCCGACTCGGCGTTCGTCGTCAGGAGGATGACGCAGTTCTTGAAGTCGATCTCGCGCCCCTCGCCGTCCTCCATCTGCCCCTTGTCGAAGACCTGGTAGAAGAGCTCGAGGACGTCGGGGTGCGCCTTCTCGACCTCGTCGAGGAGGACGACGGAGTAGGGCTTGCGGCGGACGGCCTCGGTCAGGACACCCCCCTCACCGTAGCCGACGTAGCCCGGCGGGGAGCCCTTCAGCGACGAGACGGTGTGCGCTTCCTGGAACTCCGACATGTTGATCGTGACCATGTTCCGCTCGCCGCCGTAGAGCGTCTCGGCGAGCGCGATCGCGGTCTCGGTCTTGCCGACGCCGGAGGTGCCGACGAACATGAAGACGGCAACCGGCTTGCGCGGGTCGGTGAGCCCCGCGCGCGAGGTCTGGATCTTCTGCGCGATCGCGGCGAGGGCGTGGTCCTGGCCGACGACGCGCTCGCCGAGGAGCTTCGCGAGGTTCCTCACCGTCTCGATCTCGTCGGCCTGCATCCGCCCGACGGGGATGCCGGTCCAGCCGGCGATGATCTCCGCGACGGCCTGCGCGTTCACGTCCGCCTGCATCATCGGCGTGTCGCCCTGGACGGCCTTCAGCTCGGTCTTCAGAGAATCCAGCTCGGCGCGGAGCGCCTCCAGACCCGCGACGTCGGCTCCGCCGACAGCCGCCTCGAGCTTGCCGCGGGTCTCCTTGATCCTGTTGACGAGCTCCGTCTCCTTCTTGCACTGCTCGTCGAGGACGGCGAGCCGCGCCGCGGCCTCGTCCCTCGCCGCCTTCGCCTTCTCGATTCGCTCCCCGTGCGCCGCGCCGGCCACGGCCTCGCGCTCGAGGACGTCGATCTCGGCCGTCAGCTGGTCGATCCGGCGCCGGCAGTCCTCGATCGGGGCGGGCGTCGCCGCCTGGCTGATGTTGACCTTCGCGCAGGCCGTGTCGAGGACGGAGACGCACTTGTCGGGGAGCTGGCGCCCCGAGATGTAGCGGTGCGAGAGCTTGACGGACGACTCGACGGCCTCGTCGAGGATGCGCAGGCCCCCGTGGTGCTTCTCGAGGTTCTTCGCGAGCGCCCGCATCATGACGATGGCGACGTCCTCGGTCGGCTCCTCGACCTTGACGACCTGGAAGCGGCGGGCGAGCGCCGCGTCCTTCTCGAAGTACTTCTTGTACTCGGCCCAGGTCGTCGCCGCGATCGTCCGCAGCTCGCCGCGCGCGAGAGCGGGCTTCAGGAGGTTCGCGGCGTCGTTTTGCCCGGCGGAGCCGCCCGCGCCGATCATCGTGTGGGCTTCGTCGATGAAGATGATGATCGGGACCGGGGACGACTTGACCTCCTCGATGACCTGCTTCAGCCGGTTCTCGAACTCGCCCTTGATCCCGGCGCCGGCCTGGAGGAGGCCGAGGTCGAGCGTCCTGACGACGACGTTCTTCAGCGGCCCCGGAACGTCGCCCTGGACGATGCGCTGGGCGAAGCCCTCGACGACGGCCGTCTTGCCGACGCCCGCCTCGCCCGTGAGGATCGGGTTGTTCTGGCGGCGCCGCGTCAGGATGTCGATGACCTGCCGGATCTCGAAGTCGCGCCCGAGGATCGGGTCGATCTTCCCGGCGCGCGCCTTGGCCGTGAGGTCCTCGGTGTAGAGGTCGAGGGACTTCGTCTTGCCGGGAACGCCCATCGCCACGTCGGGCCCGCCGCCCGCGCCGGGAGCCTCCGCGAGGGACTGCGCCTCGCGGTCCTCGGCGGAGCCCTTGACGACGTCCGGGAACGTCTTCGTCAGCTGCTCGACGGAGATCCCGGCGAGGTCCTTCGAGATCTCGCGCGTGAGGCGCGAGAGGTCCTCGTCGGTCAGGAGGACGTGGACGAGGTGGCCCGACCGCACCTTCGAGGCGCCGTACTCGATCGAGGCGACGACCCAGGCCTTCTCGATGAGGCGGGGCAGGCGCGGAGAGAGCGCCGGCGTCCGGGCGTTCCCCGTCTTCAGCCGGTCGAGGGCGCGCACGACGTCCTTCGCGAAGCGCGAGGCGTCGATCTCGAAGCGGCGGAGGATCTTCGCGAGGTCGGTGTCGGGCGCCTCGAGGAGCTTCAGGAGGAGGTGCTCGACCTCCACGTCGTAGTTCGTCCGGGAGAGGCAGAGGCCCGCCGCTCCCTCGAGCGCCTGGCGGCAGGTGTCGTTCAGCCGGCCGATCAGGGATTTCACGTTCACGCTCATCTCGTCGTCCTCCCGCGCAGGGGTTTCGTCAGTTGTCGACCGGGAGGACGACCTCGTCGGCGTCCTTCCGGGGCGTTTCCGTGGTGATCCACGTCGTCCACCCGAGCATCGGGGGGAGCGCGGCGTTCGAGTCGAGGGAGCAGGGGGGGACCTCCTCCTTCCGGAGGACGAGCTGGACGTCGTAGTCGAACTCGAGCCCGGCGAGGTAGCGGACGAGCTCCGTCAGGGGACGGAACGCCGGGCCGACCGGCAGGAACGAGACGAAAGCCGATAGCGGGAGCGGCCCGAGCCGGACGCGGAACTTCGACTGCGAGACGAAGACCGAGGAGCCGGCGACGACCGTCCGCCCGAGCTCGGAGTTCGCCGCGCCGAGCCGCGTGACGTTCTCCTCCTCCATCGGGAACCACTGCCCCTGGAACTGGACGATCCCAGCAGGGACGCCGAAGTAGTCCCGCAGGACCGACGCGATCGACTCGCCCGAGTGCGGCTTTTGCGCGATGAGGCCCGCGTAGAGGAGGAGGGCCTGGTCCCGCACCGTCATCCGGCCGCGCAGCCCCGGCGTCCCCATTCCGATCAGGTCGAAGACGTACTCCGTGAAGGAGTCCTCGCCCGACCTCTCGAAGGCGATCGGGAAACGGTACTTCTCCCACGCGCGGTAGAAGAGCGACGTGAACCGGTGGTGGAAGAGGTCGAGGAAGGACCAGAGCGCCGTGTCCTTGTAGGAGGCCCGCTCCCGCACGAGCTCCGTGTACGGGTGCGGGAGGACTCCGAGCGGCCCCGTCAGGCCGATGAAGGTGACCGTCATCTCGGGCGGCCGGTCCTCCGAGCCGGGAGGCGGCGCCTCGAGGTCGGCGATCTCGCTCGGCGGGAACGTGAGCGACGGGTGGGAGCGGAAGCGGACGACCTCGTTCTCGGGCCGGACGGCCCGCCCGACGCCCTCCTTCCCCGGCGACGTCCGCTCGAGCAGGCGGACCGCCTGGAAGAAGGAGAAGCGGTACGGCTCGGAGAAGAGGAGGTCCTTCATCCCGGCTTCAGAGGACGATCTGCTCGCCGGCTCGCGGCTCCCAGCGGCGGACGACGCCCTCGCGCTGGCGGCTCGTCAGAACGAGCTGGCTGAAGGAATTCACGGAGGAGTAGAGGCCGAGGAAGCGCTCGAGGACCTGGGCGAAGAGAAAGATCCCGGTACCGACGAACTGGTTCTCGTCGAGCTCGAGCGTGACCTCGACGCCGCGGACGAAGCTCGGCTGCAGGACCCCGATCGAACGGAGGACGCGCCGGGCGGAGACCTTCGTGATCCCGGCGATCTGCTGCCGCGTGACGGAGGAATCGGCGAAGTCGTAGAGGCGGAGGATCTCCTGGAGCGCCTCGGGTCCCGGACCGTCCGCCCGCTCGACGAGGGAGAGGAGGTTCAGCGAGAGGTGCGAGAGGAGCCTCCACTGCAAGCCCCTCCGGAGCGGAGGGCGGACCGTCGGCGTCGGGCGGCGCAGGCACCGGATGCCCGAGAAGACCCCGGCCCCCTCCAGCTGGAAGTCGGCTTCGCCCCCTTCGAACGGGAGGCGCGAGGGGAGGTCCCGATTCGTGCAGAGGGTCTCGACGGTGAGCGTGTCCGCGTCGACCTCCGCGGGGTCGAACCCGAGGTCGACGAGCGAGAGGTAGGCGTCGGTGCCGTCGTCGTCCTTGCGCGCCGAAGGGCGGCGGCTCATGTACCAGAACGCCGGCGCCTGGCCCTTCTCGAAGCCGTGCCGGTAGGAGTAGAAGGGCTCGTAGCTCGTGACCTTGTCGCCCCCCTTCGCGACGCTCGTGACGGCCTCGACGGAGTAGACCTCCATCACGTCCTGGCGCCGGACGTCGGGAATCACGCGGTACTCCGGCTGCAGCTGCGTCAGCCGGATCGGCTCGGCCACCTGCCGGAAGAGGTTCGCGACGGGGGTGCAGTTGAGGCGGAACGTCTGCGCCGTGACGTTCCGCTCGAGCGGGAAGTCGCGGTCGAAATGGAGGAGGATCTCCAGGACGTCGTCGAAGTCGTCCCGCGCCGCCGCTGCGAGACCGTTCACGTCGAAGAAGAAGAACTTCTCCGGGAACGCGAAGTACTCGGCGAGGAGGCGGTACCCCAGGAACGAGCGGTCCGTGTAGGGAAGGAGCCCCTCGTCCCGGCCGAAGCCGACGCCCGCGACGGAGCTCTTCGGGAGCCTCACGGGCGACGGCACGTCGCGCGGGCCGCCGGGCCGGAGCTCGACCGCGACGAGGTGGTTGTGGATCAGCTCGTGGAGCGCGTTCACGAGCTTCCCCTCCCCCTGGAGGAAGAAGCGGAGCGCGTCGAGCGGCTTCTCCTCCGACTCGGAGACCTTCTCCCTCAGCTCGCGCAGGGGCGCGCCGCCGAACGTTTTCAGCTCGAGGCGGAGAACCGTCCGGACCCCTTCTTCCGGCCCGACGCCCGGTACCGGCAGCTCGAAGCGCGCCTGCCGCATCTCGACGGGCCAGATCCGGACCGGGTAGGTCGTCCGGAACCGGCACGATGTCCCCGCGACCGACCGGGAGTAGAGCATCGAGCCGCGCGGGATCCGCTGACCGGACTGGAGGTTGACCTGCGACGGGTCGAGGACGAACTGGACGATCGACATCGAGGGGATCGGCGCGAGGAGGTGCGGGTAGAGGACGTTGAGGAGCGACTCGGTGATCTCGGGGAACTCGTCGTCGACCTTCAGGTGGACGCGCGAGGCGAGGAACGCGAACGCCTCGATGAGCCGCTCGACGTGCGGGTCCTCGCACGTGTCGGCCTCGAGCAGGAGGCGCCCGGCGACCTTCGGGTACTTCTCCGCGAACTCGGCCCCCATCTGGCGGAGGAACGAGAGCTCGCGTTCGTAGTATCCGAGGAGCTCGTCGCGCATCATTCCCCCTTCACGCGGAACTCCCCGCTCCCGATCTGGAGCAGGGTGTCGAACGAGACCGGCTCCGGCGCCGGGTCGACCTTGAGCCTTCCGTCGATGCGGAACTTCAGCGAGAGCCCCGGGCCGGGCTCCGGGTCGACGGTCACGACGACTCCTTCGAGGCGCGGCTCGAACGTCTCGAGGACCCTCTCCACCGCGCGCCGAAGCTTCGCCTTGTCGCCCGGGCTCCGTCCCGAGAGGGCCGTGATGTCGGGGAGGCCGTAGACGACGACGGAGGACCAGACCTCCTTGAGCTCGGGCGGCACGACTGCGGTCGCGCGCGTGTTGAGGAGCCACTCGAGGTCGCGACGGACGGACTGCTTCAGGATGCGCAGGTTCTTCACGCGCGAGGCCGGGGCCTCGCGCGAGTACTCGGGCTCGTAGTCGATCAGCCGGTCGAGGACCGACGGGCGGACACGGATCTCGTTGTCGAACCGCGACATCTCGGGCGGACTCCTCGGGCGGACGGGCGGCGGATCGGCCGGACGGCGGAGACCGCCGTCCGGCCGGGAGGGGCTACTTGCGCGCCGAGGCGGGCAGGTCGGCCACGAGGCGGAGCGAGACCTGCAGCTCGTCGAGCTGGAAGTGAGGCCGGAGGAACGCCACCGCACGGTAGGCGCCGGGCTTGCCGGGGATCTCGGCGACCTCGATCTTCGCGTCGCGCAGCGGATACCGGGCCTTCGTGTCCGCGGACGCCGTGTCGTCCGGGGAGACGTAGTTCGAGATCCACTGGTTGAGGAACATCTCGCAGTCCTTCCGGGACATGAAGCTGCCGACCTTGTCGCGCATCATGGCCTTCAGGTAGTGCGCGAAGCGGGAGACCGCGAAGATGTGCGGGAGCATCGTCGAGAGGCGAGCGTTCGCGTTCGCCGAGTCGAGGTCGTACTTCTTCGGCTTCTGCGCCGACTGCGCGCCGAAGAAGGCGGCGTAGTCGGTGTTCTTGCAGTGGACGAGCGGGATGAACCCGAGGTCCGAGAGCTCCTTCTCGCGCCGATCGGTGATCGCGATCTCCGTCGGGCACTTCAGGGCGACGTCCCCCTCGTCGGTCTGGAACGTGTGGACCGGGAGCCCCTGGACGAGGCCGCCCCCCTCGACGCCCCGGATCGCGACGCACCAGCCGTACATCGCGAACGCCTCCGTGAGGCGGGTGCCGAAGGAGTAGGCCGCGTTCCCCCAGAGGTACTTGCCGTGGTCCTTGCCGTCGACGTCCTCCTCGAAGTTGAACGTCTCGGTCGGGACCGTCTCCTTGCCGTACGGAAGGCGCATCAGCGTGCGGGGCATCGTGAGGCCGACGTAGCGGGAGTCCTCGGAGTCGCGGAACGAGCGCCACTTCGCGTACTCGGTCCGGTCGAAGATCTTCGCGAGGTCGCGGACCTCGGTCATCTCCTGGAAGCTCTCCCAGCCGAAGAGCTGCGGGGCCGAGGCGGCGATGAACGGAGCGTTCGCCGCGGCCGCGACCTGCGCCATCTTCTCGAGGAGAAGCATGTCCTGCGGGTGGTTCGAGAAGTAGAAGTCGCCGATGAGCGCGCCGAACGGCTGGCCGCCGAACGTGCCGTACTCCTCCTCGTAGACCTTCTTGAAGACGGCTGACTGGTCGAACTCGGCCGCCCGCTCGAGGTCCTTCAGGAGGTCCTTCTTCGAGACGTTCAGGACGCGGATCTTCAGCATCACCGACGTCTCGCTCTCGTAGACGAGGTGATGGAGGCCGCGCCAGGAGCCCTCGAGCTTCTGGTACGGCTCGGAGTGCATGATCTCGTTCAGCTGCGCCGACAGGAGCCGGTCGATCTCGGCGATGCGCGCCTGGACCGACGACTCGAGGCTGCGCGACAGCACCATCTGGCCCTGCATCGCCTGCTGCACGAACTCGGCGATCATGTCGCGCGCCTGCTGCGCCTGGCTCTCGTGCTGGACGAGGCGCCCCTCCTCGAGGATCTTCGAGAGGAGGTCGACCTCGCCCTCCTGCTCGCGGACGATGGCGTCGGCCTTGCCGCGTTCGGTCGCGTTACCCATTGTCGTCCCCCTTCTTCGGCCCCTCGGGCGAGAGGCCCAGCGAGCTCGCGAGCTGCTGCTGGCTCCCGGAGTTCTGGAGGACGTCGTTCAGCATCTTCTCGAGCTTCTCGTTCCCGTCCGCCTTCGAGAGGAGGTCCGAGAGGCGCTGCCGCGCCTCGACCAGCTTCCGCAGCGGCTCCACCTGCTGGACGACCTTGTCCGGCTCGAAGTCGTCGAGGCTCTGGAACTTCAGGTCGACCGCCATCTTCGAGCCGTCGCCGGCGAGCTTGTTCTCGACGGCCGTGGCCACGCGCGGGGTCATGCCCGCGAGGACCTGGTCGAAGTTGTCGCGGTCGATCTCGGTGATCTTCCGGTCCTTCATGCGCGGGAGCGGCTGCTCGGGCTGGCCCGAGAAGTCGCCGAGCACGCCGACGACGAACGGGAGCTCCTTGAGCTCGATCGCGCCCCCGATCTCCACGTCGTACGTGATCTGGACCCGGGGTGGCCGGACCCGCTTGAGCTTCTGCTGGATGCTTTCCTTCTTCACCATGAGCGTTCCTCCCTAGAAGTCCGTCGGCTTCTTCGTTCGCCTGCTGTCGCGTCTATTCGGTCCCGGGCCGGATCCCGAGAGTCTCCTTGATCCCGTCCAGGACGTTCGTGTCCTTGATCACATCCGCGAGCCACGTCTCGAGCGGCATCTGCCCCCACGAGATCGCGCGCTGGACGAGGTAGGAGACGGGGCTGTGCGGCTCGGTCTGACGGAAGAACTCGGACACCTCGCCGAGCCGGGCGAGCGCCTCGCTCCGGCTGCGGAGCGGCCCCGCGGGGCCCGCTGCGCGGTACGGGCCACCGGCCGGGGCGTCTCCCGTCTCCCCGGCCTCCGCCACCCCCGGCGCCGCCAGGTCCGGCTCGAGCGCCCGCTTCTCCTTGAGGATCCCGTCGACGACGCGCCGGACCTCCTCGAGGGCGACCTTCAGCTCGCCGAGGCCCGGCGTCTGCCGCCCGAACTTCTCGTCCATGACGCGGTCGAGCGCCTGGTACTCGTCCCAGGCGACCGCCAGCGCTTTCGACGCCTCCTCGTAGAAGACCTTCGGCGTCGAGCCCTTCGCCTTGCGGAAATCCTCGCCGCTCGTCTTGTTCTCCGTGGCCGCCTGCTGCTTCAGCTCCGAGAGACGTGCCTGGGCGTCGGGGCCGAGCGGGCTCGTGGCCGGGTCGGAGACGTCGAACGGCCGGGACTCGCTCCACTCGAGCCACGAGTAGTTCATCCCCGGCGCCCGCGTCAGCGGCGCCCTGCGAAGCGAGAGGGAGAGCTGCCGGTCGAAGAACGA
Source organism: uncultured Holophagales bacterium (assembly GCA_964453825.1). GTDB lineage: Bacteria > Acidobacteriota > Thermoanaerobaculia > UBA5066 > UBA5066 > UBA5066. Next base: position 3,422 of record CAYVPO010000107.1, on the reverse strand, counting down.
GAGGACGTTCGCCCGCCCTTCCATGTCTCCCTCGTCGATCTCCGGGTAGCAGGTCTCCCAGAAGTCGGCGTGGAGCCCCTTCATCAGCCGGATCCCGTCGCGCGCGCCCGCGTAGCCGTGCAGCATCGTGAGCCCTTCCGCGAGCCAGGCGGCGACCTGCAGGTCTTTCGTCTTCGTCTGGAGCGCGTCCGTCGCGAGCGCGACGACCTCGTCCCAGTCGGCGACCTTCAGCTCGCGCTTCCAGTCCCCCTGCTCGAGCTGGTCGTCTGCGCGCCGCGCCTCCCGGATCTCGTCGAAGAGACCGGAGTACTGGAGGCTCTCGCCCGACGGTCGTTCATCCGACACCGGGGCGAGGAGCCGTTCGAAGTCGAGCAGAGGAGCCTCCGACGACATCTAGATGCCTCCCATGGTTTGCGAGTTGGTGTTACTGTAACCGACTCAGCAGTCCCTGTCATCTCGTCAACCCCGCTCCCCCGGGACGGCATCCGCGCCGGCCGGAGGCGGGGTCCAGGAGGTTCGTGATGCCGACTCCCAAGGAGCTCCTCGACTCCGGAAACCTGAAAGCCGCGATCGAGGCCCTGACCCAGGAGGTCCGGGAAGCGCCCGCCGACCCGCAGAAGAGGACCTTCCTCTTCGAGCTCCTCGCCTTCGCCGGGGAGTGGGACCGCGCCGAGAAGCAGATCGTCGCGGCCGCGGGCGTCGACGCCCCGTCCCAGATGGCCGCCGGCGTCTACCGCGGCCTCCTCCAGGCCGAGCGCGACCGCGCCCGGGTCTTCGCGGGGAAGGCCCGGCCGCATTTCCTCCGGCCCGTGCCGTCCGGCGTCGAGAAGGCGCTCGCCGCCCTCGGACGGATCTCCGAGGGGGACCTCGCCGGCGCTCGCACGCTGCTCGACCAGGCCGAGGAGGAGCGCCCCGCGCTGCCGGGCCGGCGCGGAGAGAGCCCGTTCGAGGACCTGCGCGACTTCGACGACCGGATCGGCGGCGTCGTCGAGATGGTCTTCCAGGGAAAGTACACTTGGTTCCCGCTCGAGTTCGCCCGAAGCCTCGAGCCGACCCCGCCGAAGAAGCTCCGCGACCTCATCTGGCCGGGAGCGCGCATCACCGCCGACGATGGGACGAGCGCCGACGTCTTCCTCTTCGCTCTCTATCCCGACTCGGCCGAGCACGACGACGACCTCGTGAAGCTGGGCCGGATGACCGACTGGAAGAACCTCTCGGAGGACCTCCAGGCCGGCCTCGGCCTTCGCTCGATCCTCGTCGACGGCGAGGACGTGAGCCTGTTCGAGCTCGGCCCTGTTGACTTCGACGAACGCGAGCCGCTCCCGAGCTGACGACGCGGACCGATCTGGCGGCGGGGCGCGAGCCGCCCCCCCCGAAAAGAACCGGCCTCCCGAGCGGGAGGCCGGTTCCGTTTCTGTGAGGGTCTCGGAAGAAGGAAGGGATCAGCCCCCCTTGTTCTCCTTGAGGTCCCAGTGGGTCTTGATGGCACCGTCGAGCGTGCCGTCCGCCTTCTGCGCCTTGTACTCGAACTCGATCTTTGCGAAGTTCAGGGAGATCGAGTCGATCGGGACGACTTCGCCGTCGCCGCTGCCCCCCGTCTGGTAGGACGAGACGAGGATGTCGGTGAACGTCAGCTTGAGGTATTCCTGCTGCTCCTTTCCGGCCTTCCGGGCGGTCAGCACGGCCGTCTTGATGTGCTCACCGCTCGCGCACTTGAGAAGGAGCTTCGGGGTCGCCTTGTTCATCCGCATCGTGAACGTGAAGTCCTGCATCTGCACCTTGCCGGCGCCACCGCCGCCGCCGTACTGCATCGTGCCGGACTGAGACGCGCCCCACGACCACGACAGGACGTCGATCTCTCCCTTGTGTTTGCCGTCGGCGCTTTCGCCCTCGGCCCCCTCGATCTTCAGAAAATAGTCAACGGATCCACCCATGGTTTGCTTCCTCCTTTCGGCAGCTTCCGGGCTATAAGATGGGGTTCGCCCCACGGGAATTCAAGGTCCGCGCGACGACCCGCGACAACGGTGTGACCTCTCGCACCATCAGGCCTCGCCTCCCTCGGGCCTGAGGAAACCGGTCAGCGGCCGGTCCCACCCGCGCGGGCGCTTCTCGGGCTCGGGGGCTCCCCCGTCTCCCGGGCCCTCGGACGGGGGTTCCGTCCGGACCGGGACCGCCTCCTCCACGAACTCGTGGTCGGAGCGCTCGGGGTGGAGCAGGAGGAAGTCCTCGGCGCGCAGCTCCCGGAAGAAGAGGACGGCCCGGGACCGGCCTCCCGACCGGCAGACGAGGACACCCGAGGGAGACCTCCGGCCGAAGGCTCCGTCCGCCTCGAGCCACGCGAGCCAGAGCTGCAGCTGCACCGTCGCCGGCAGGAGATTGCCGACCGGGATACGGACCGCGCCCGCCCCCTCCCCGGCCGGAGCGTCGCAGGCCGCCCGCAGGCGCTCGAGGAACCTCGGCCAGGACGCGGCCGCGCCCTCGCCGAGGAGCGACTCGGCGAAGTCCCCGAGCGTGACGTCGCGGATCTCCTTCTCGACGCCCTCCGCGATCCTTCCGGGCCGTTTCACCGGCACCTCTATGCGGGCCCCGCGGTACGCCTCGTAGAACGAAGCGAGCGTCCGGCCCGCGGCGTAGGTCCGCCGGACTTGCGTCGCCCTTTCCTCGAACACCTCGAGGTACGACAGCGCGACGAGCGGATCGGCGATCGCCTTCCCCTGCGGGACGACGGAGAAGAGCGTGAACGGAAAGCGCCGCAGGCCGCCCTCGTCGTGGCTCCCCCAGAGCGCGCCCGCGACGGAACGCCTTCCTCCCGGCAGAGGCAGGAGGAACGTGTGGAGCGGGATCTCCGCTTCCCGGTACTGCTCGTCGTTCGCCCAGCGGCGGCTGAACCCGTTCCCGAGCCAGTCGCGAAACTCCTTCGCTCCCTCCTCGGTCAGCCCGCTCGAGATGAAGTCCTTGTAGATCGGAAGCTTGCCGTAGAGGTGCAGGGCGCAGGTCTCCATCTTCGGGGGCCCGTCGGCGCCCGCGAAACCTTCTTTCAGCTTCGAGATGAGACTCCACGCTGCCACTCGGTCACCTCGCTCCTTCTTGCTCGGGTCGGATGGGGGAACGGGCGGGACCCGGACGAGCCGGGCCCCGCCCGAGAGCGGTCAGTTCGGAAGGATCGGCGGCATCGGCTCCTCGAACGCGAGCTCGAAGAGCCCCTCGAGCGGCTCCGTGCGCTGCACCGCGTTCGGGATGACGACCCGGATCGTCCAGATCTTCTCCTTCTCCCGCGCCCGCTCGGGGTCGTCGGAGTCGTCGCGGCGGTCCCTCTCCTCGCTCGCCACGCGGACGAAGTAGAAGAAGCGGAGGGGCCCGCCGTACGCCTCGAGGCTGCCGGTCCAGCCGGAGCCCGACTGCTCGTCGCGCCCCGTGATCGA